>UROO01000028.1 GCA_900549555.1 uncultured Collinsella sp.
GAGATAGGAGTCCGTCTCGTGGGCTCGGAGATGTGTATAAGAGACAGTGATTGAAAAGGCTCCCAGCGATGGGGGCCTTTCCTTTTTGGGCCCATCGCAGAGGGATTCGAACCCGACAGGGTGCGGAGCTGAGGAAACGCGAAGCGTTTTCCAGCGCAGCACGCGAGGAGCGAAGCGACGAAGCGGATGCGGGCGGCGAAATGGACCCTTGGCGAATACCCGTGTGCAAAAAATGCCAAATATGAGTACTGCTACCTTTTTGGTAGCAGCGTTTTCGAAGTCATAAAAGGCAAATCCGACATTAGAACGATGACTGATAGTCCAGTTAAGCCAATTTAGTTACTACAAAACTGGACATATGTGGCCCAACTCATCTAAAAACGCCCAATTTATATGTTACGAAGTTAGTGCCCGTACTCATATTTGCCACTTTTTGCACACGCCCTATCCCAGCCATGGTAAATCGATAGCAAAACGGGCTCCAGACCGCTGAATCGTGCCGCATATGGCACGTCCGCAGTCCGGAACCCGGTCCAAATTGAGTTATTGCGCTGTGTTAGGCCAAAACGTCCGACAAAATCTCGATCAGGCTGTCCACGTCGGCTTCCTCGCAGACAAGCGGCGGCAGGAAACGCAGTGTGTGGGCACCAGTAGCGTTAATCACAGCGCCGGCGGCCAGCGCGCGGGCAACAATATCATGCGCATCGCCCGCAGCGTCATCCAAGTCGCAGCCGAGCATCAGGCCGCGGCCACGAACCTCAACCACGTGCGGAAGCTTGGCCAGCGCCTGCTCCATATAAGCACCCACCTTGGCAGCATGCTCGGCATAATCGCCGCGCACGAGCGCGGAGAGCGTCGCGGCGCACGCCGCGACAGCCAAGCAGCTACCGCCAAAGGTCGAACCGTGGTCACCCGGCTTAAACACGTCGGCGATCTCCTTCTTTGCCACCACGGCACCCATGGGCACGCCATCGGCAATGCCCTTGGCAAGGCTCATAATGTCGGGCTCCACGCCATAGGTTTGGAATGCAAACGGCTTGCCGGAGCGGAAGATGCCACACTGGACCTCGTCGGCGATAAGCACGGCACCCACCTCGTGCGCCAAGTCGCGCGCCGCGGCCATAAACTCCTCGGTCATGGGATGCACACCGCTCTCGCCCTGGATCGGCTCGAGCATAACAGCACAGATTTCACTGCCCAACTGCTTAAAGATTGCACGCAGCTCATCCACATCGTTGGGCGTACAGGCCACAAAGCCACCCGGCAGCGGACGGAAGCTGTCCTGTAGCCAATCCTGCATGGTGGCGGCAATGGTCTCGAGCGTACGGCCGTGGAAGCCGCCGCGCATGCATACGATGGTGTTGCCACCGTTACCAGCACGCTTGGCGTACAGACGCGCGAGCTTCATCGAGCCCTCGTTGGCTTCAGCACCAGAATTGGCAAAGAACGTCTCCCACACCTGCTCGTCCGCAGCCGGGGCACCGAGCGCAGCTGCCGTGGTCTCATCGCCGGCGGCGATGGCATCGGCAATCACGCGTGCACTGTCCACGTCGTCGTTAGCGAGCTTGGACAGCAACGCCGCGACCTGGCCACGCTGCTCGATGTAGAAGTAGTTAGACACATGCAGAAGCTTTTTGGTCTGAGCCTCGAGTGCCGAAAGCACTGTAGGATTACCGTGGCCTAGGCTACACACGCCAATTCCAGCGAGAAAGTCGAGATACTCACGACCATCGTCACCGGTGAGCTTCATACCGTGACCTTCGACAAACTCAACCGGCGAGCGGCCAAAGGTATGCATAACGTAGTGGGATTCGAGCGATTGTTGAGCAGCAAGTGACATGGGATGCCTTTCGTCGGGCGCTAGGTAGCGCGGGCTATGGGTGTACGGATGCGGCGCCAGGACGTTAAACCGTCTGGAGCTTCTCGACCTCGTCGAGGTTCTCGGTCAGGCGCGCCGCAAAGGTCGAAAGCGGGTGCGGGTGCGTATCGAACTCATAAGCCGTCTCGGTGGAATGAATCACGGTACCGACGCCGGCATCGGTCAACAGCTCCAGCAGCAGCGAATGCGGCGTGGTGCCGTTGATGATGTGCGCGCGGAACACACCGGCGGCAAGCGCATCGACAGCGGCGCGTAGCTTGGGAATCATGCCCTTGTCGACTTCGCCGCCGTAGAGCATCTCATTAACCTCGTCGAGCGTCAGGTTGGAAATGAGCGAATCCTTGTCGCTAAAGTCCTTATACAGGCCATCGACGTCGGTAAGGAAGATCACCTTATGCGCGTGGAGCGCCGCCGCGACAGCACCGGCGGCGGTATCGGCGTTGATGTTAAAGAAGCCGCCGTCCTCCCCCGCCGCGACGGTAGCGATGACGGGAATGTACTCGCTATCGAGCAAGCGCTCGATATAGTCGGTGTTGACGTGCGTCACTTTGCCCACGCGACCGAGCTCGGGGTCGAGCGGCTCGGCGATGAGCGTGCCGGCATCGCTGCCCGACACGCCCACGGCCAGGTTGCCGTGCTGGTTGATGGCAGCGACCAGCTCCTGGTTGACCTTGCCGCCCAGTACCTCGCGCACGATATCCATGGTATCCGGCGTGGTTACGCGCTGGCCGTTCTTAAATTCGACAGGGATGTCATAGTGGCTGAGTGCTTCGTTGATGGCCTTGCCGCCGCCATGCACGATAACGGGGCGCATGCCGATGATCTTGAGCAGAACGATATCGCTCATCACGTCGCGGCGCAGTTGCTCGTCGACCATGGCGGCACCGCCGTACTTGATAACGACCGTCTTGCCGGTCAGGTTTTTAATCCACGGCAGCGCCTCGAACAGCAGCTGCGCGGTCGCTTCGTTGGATTCGCTCGAACGACAATCGCGTGCGAATTTCATAGTCTACCTCGTCTTTCGTGTAGCCATTGAGCCATGCCCCGCCGCTCGCAATCACACCGGGACGCACGGCACGCCCAGAATCTAGGAACGGTAGTCACCGTTGATGGAGATATATTCGTGCGTGAGGTCGCAGGTCCACACGGTCGTCGCCGCATCGCCTGCGCCGAGATCGGCCGAAATCACAATCTCGGGCGCCTCAAAACGTCGCAGGGCCTCGTCCTCATCGAAGGGGACCGTCAGGCCATCGCGACAGACGGGCATGCCCATCATGTCGATGGAAACATCTTCCTGGTTAAACTTCACGCCGCACTTACCGAGTGCCATGGCAACGCGGCCCCAGTTGCAATCGTGTCCGGCAATGCAGGTCTTGACGAGCGGAGAGTTGGCAACAGCGCGCGCCGCGATATCGGCCTCCTCGTCGTTAGCGGCGCCGGTAACATTAACCGTCACGAGCTTGGACGCGCCCTCGCCGTCGGCGGCGATGTTGCGCGCCAGGCTCTCGCACACCTCGTGCACGGCAAATGCCAACTCGTCAAAGGCATCAGTGCCCTCGACGATGGCCTCGGCATCCGCAGCGGCGCCGGAGGCAAGCATGATGCAGGTGTCGTTGGTCGAGGTATCGGAGTCGACCGTTACCTTGTTGAAGGTCTGTTTGACGGTCGAGAGCAGCAGAGCGTGGAGAGCCACCGGCTCGACGGGGGCATCGGTGGTAATGACCGAAATCATAGTGGCCATGTTGGGCATGATCATGCCCGAGCCCTTGCACATGCCACCCACCGTATAAGCGTTGCCCACATGGCCCGCAGCCTCGCTGCGGTAGCGAACGGCATACTCCTTGGAATGGGTATCGGTGGTCATGATGGCGCGGGCGGCATCGGCGCCACCATGAGCGGAGAGTGCCTCATAAGCTGCCGGAATCGCCGTCTCGAATGTGTCGATCGGCAGAATCTGACCAATCACGCCCGTGGAGGCGACCAGGATTTGCTGAGGCTCGCAGCCGATGACCTGCGAGGCGATGCTGCACGTCTCGTGCGCGCAGGCAAGGCCCGTCTCGCCCGTGGCAGCGTTCGCGTTGCCGGAGTTGACCGAGACACCGGCGATGGTGCCATAGCCCTTATCGGCACCGCCCAGATTGGCGCGGCTCACCTGCACAGGCGCTGCGCAAAAGCGGTTGGTCGTAAACACGCCGGCGCCGGGACAGGGCTTATCGGGCACGACGAGCGCGTAATCCAAGCGCTCGGGATTCTTGCGAAAACCTGCATGAATACCCGCGGCCTTAAAGCCGGCCGCTGCCGTAACGCCACCCTCGACGGCGCGAATCTTGATATCGAATTGCTCTGTATTCATCGTCCTTACGACTCCTTATATCAAACAAAAAATGGGCATCGGTTGGTGCGCCATGCCAGCCACAATCATGAGACCAGCTTAAGAGTGGCGCCCCACTCGATGCCCGACTACCAAATCGCTAACAATCGAATGTGCTACACCGGGCACGCCACTGTGGGCAAGCCTCGTCGCTCGTCAAAACCAAAGACGATGTTGGCGCACTGGACCGCCTGGCCCGCAGCGCCCTTGCACAGATTGTCGATTGCACCTGTCGCCACCAGCACGCCCGCGCGCTTGTTGAGCGCAAGGCCAATCTGGGCGGCATTGGTGCCGACGACCGAGGCCGTCTTGGGCTGCTGGCCGGTATCGAGCACGCGCACAAAGGTGCGACCGGCGTAGAACTGCTTGTAATGGTCGACGACGTCCTCAAGGGCCAGCGTGTCGAGAGCCTGCGGCGCGAGCGGCAGCGTCACCGTGGAGAGCAGACCGCGCTTGAGCGGTGCCAGATGCGGGGTGAAGACGATGCGGTCGGCCAGGCCAAGTATCTGCTCGATCTCGGGCGTATGACGATGCTTGCCCACGCCATAGGCTTCCAGGTTCTCGTCCGCGCTGCAAAAATGGGTGCGGGCGTTACAAGACTTGCCGGCACCCGTCACGCCGCTGATAGCATCGACGATCACGGGACCGCTCTCGGCCACCCAGCCCGCACGCACGGCAGGCGCGGCAGCAAGGCTCGTTGCGGTAGGATAGCAACCGGCGCAGGCGACCAGCACGGACTTGCTGTCAGCATAGTCGGATGCGGCGGCCTCCAAGTCCCGACAGAACAGCTCGGGCAGGCCGAAAGCACGCGTCTTGAGCAGCTCGGGGCTCGTGTGCTCGGCGGCATACCACGCCTCGAACACGGCCGGATCGCTCAGGCGGTAGTCGGCAGACAAGTCGAAGCAGGAAACGCCTGCGGCAAGCAGGGCGGGCACCTGCGCCATGGCGGCGGTGTGCGGCACGGCCAAAAAGACAGCGTCGCAGGATGTAAGCTCGGGAGCATCATGCGTCGTGAAGACAAGATCGCTCACGCCGGCGAAACTCGGATACACCGCGGACAGCGGTTGGCCGGCATCGGCGTTGGACGTGATGGCAACAAGTTCAAACTCGGGATGGCCGAGTACGAGGCGAATGAGCTCGGCACCGGCATATCCTGCCGCACCGACGATTCCAACCTTTAAAGACATATCAGACTCCTTGTCTGCAGTTTATGCACCAATGCGCATCCCGCAGCCGTCGTTATGAGGTGGGTTGAAACTTTATCACCAAAAGATGCATATATACGCAAATCTTTTGCATATTCATGCATTGAAACAAACCAGACACATTCACGCGAAGGAATTGACAAATAACAATGGGGCCCCACATCGCCCGGTGCACCTTGCGGTACCGTTGCGATGTGGAGCCCGACACAGACGGGTATTTAAATTGTTGGGGCCGGCGGGAGAACTCTTTTAGAGCTCGACCGGCACCCATTCGTCGTGGTTGCAGATGAAGGCCTCCGGCTCCTCGACGCTAAAGAAGACGAGCGTGGGGTCGCCTGCGCCCTCATAATGCTCGCCCAAACGCTCCAGATGCTTCCAGCCGGCCTCGCGCATATCGGGGGCAGCCTGGTCATCCAAGCCCGCGCGTCCGCGCAAAATGAGCCAGCCATGGCCCGGCCACCAGCTCGTGGCCTCAAAGCGCTGGTTTTGCAGCAGCTCCTGCCACACATCTTTGGTGCGTGCCGTCACAAACCACAGCTTGCCGTCCTGGATCTGCGCAAACGAAAACGGACGCACGTGCGGCTGCCCATCCACGCTCGTCGCCAGATACCACGCCGGCACCGACGTCAGATACTCCAACACCGTATTCAATCCGTCCACGTTTCCTCCTGCCACTAGCTAATTTGGAACGGGTAGTTCATTTGAGACGCGCTAGAGCTCCAGACGCTCTTCGCTGCCGTCGATATCGCAGAAGCGGGCGACGATATTGCGGACCGAGAAAAACGCAAGGCGACCGTCGTTGGCGCTCTCGTGATTCTCGCCAATGCCCACCATGTGCTTAAAGCCGGCTTGGCGCACCCGGTCGCTCACGACCGCGTCGTCCTCGAGCGCGGCCTCACCGGTCAGCACAATCCAACACTCCCCCGGTTTCCAACCCGAAACCTCAAACTTGGGGTTCGCGCTGAGCTCGGCCCACACGTCCTTATCGCGCGAGGTGCAAAACCACAGCTTGCCATCATCGACCATGGCAAACGAGAACGGCCTCACGCGCGGCTGATGTCCGTCCGTCACGTCGATCGTGGCGAGATACCACGCCGAAATACGCCTAAGATACGAACAGGCGCGCTCGAGCTGCGCCGTGCGGTCGTTGTCGGTCATAGGGACCCCTTTCCTGCGCTTGAATCGCGCCTAAACAAGTTGAAGATTGGTGACGATGACGCAGATGAGCAGCAACGCCGTCACCACCGCCGCCAACGCATCGCCGCGGCCAAATGCAAGCGCATGCAGACGTGTGCGGCCCTGCTCGCCATGATAGCAACGGGCATCCATGGCGGCAGACAGCGTTTCGGCATGGCGGAACACGCCCGTGAACAGCGGAATCGCCACACTGCCGAGCATACGCACGCCGCCGAGCGGGCCTCCCGTCACGCGCGCACCGCGGCTCGCCTGCGCATCGGCCGTCTGCTTCATCTCGGTGGCAAACTGCGGCATAAAGCGCAACGCGATACCCATGATCATGCCGAGCTCGTGCGCAGGAAGTCCCACACGGGCAAACGGCGCGAGCAGGCGCTCAAAGCCCGCGGTGAGGTCGAGCGTCGGTGTGGTGAGCGTAATGGCGCTCATGCCGGCCATCATCAGGGTCAGGCGGCAGCCCATAAAGGCGGCGGAATGCAGCGAGCCCTCGCTTATCTGCAAAAAGCCGAGCTGCCACAGAATGCGCCCGCTCTGGTCGGAAAACAGGTTGAGCACCGCGACCACCGCGACGATCGCCAGCAGCGGCGCCATCGATGACAGGACGCGACGAGCCGGCACCCGGGACACGGCATAGATCAGGACAACGAAGATTGCGACCGGGACCAGTCTGCGGAAGCTACTGACCGTGAGCGTCGTGATCAGAAACACAAAGCCCAAGAGCAACTTGGTTCGCGGGTCCAGGCGGTGGATTGCACTATCGCCGGGATAGTAGCTGCCAAACGAAAACGCCTCCATTAGCAGCCCTCCTCTCGCGCGATCGTTTCGGATTTGGCCTTGTCCGAGACGTTAGAAAAACCGTCTGAGCGACCAATCAGCAAATCTGCCAACTCGTCAGCCAACGACTCAACCGTATAGAGCCCGTCGCAACGCAGCGGAACGCCCGCTTCCGCAAGCGCCAGCGCCATGCGTTGGGCAGCGGGAACGCCCAAACCGATCGATTTAAGCTCATCCGCATGCGCAAAAACCTGAGCGGGCGTGCCCTCGGCAAACACCGCGCCTTCGTTCATCACGACAATACGGTCGCAGCAATTGGCCAGGTCATCCATGCTGTGCGAAACCATGACGACGGTCAGGCCCCCATGGTGAAGTCGATCGATGAGCTCCAGGAAATCCCTGCGCGCCGCCGGATCGAGCCCCGCCATGGGCTCATCGAGCACCAGGACCTCGGGCTCCATGGCAAGCACGCCAGCAAACGCCACGCGCCGCTGCTGCCCGCCCGAGAGCTCAAAGGGGCTCTTGTCGCCCACCGTAGCCAGGTCGAGGCCCACGCGCGCGAGCGATGTCTCAATGCGGCGGGCAACCTCGGCCTGCGACAGGCCAAGGTTATGCGGACCAAATGCCACGTCCTGTGCCACGGTCTCGGCAAACAGCTGGCGCTCGGGATACTGAAACACCACGCCAACCTTAGCCTTAACCGCGGCGGCGTCTTTCTTGCTTGATAGGTCGAGCCCCAGCGCGCAAACGCTCCCCTCCTGCGGGCGGATTAATCCGTTGAGGTGCTGGACCAGTGTGGATTTACCCGAACCGGTATGGCCCGCTAGCCCCAGGAACTCGCCGCGACGCACCGTTAGCGACACATTGCGCAACGCCCAGGGACTGCTAGGGTCGTTGCCCCAGAGGGCCTGTTTGTTCGATGCACCCTCGGCGGCCGAGCGCTTTTGCCAGCGACGGCGCTCGCGGGCGCTCAGCGAATAGCTATACGAAAGGTGCGAAATCTCGATGACGGGCTCCAGCGCGTCTGCGCCATCGATTGCAGAGGAGACGTTGTCGGGAATACGAGGATCGGATGCGAAAGGCCGCCCGGCGATGCCTGTCCTACTCCGCTCGGCATAAGCCTGCGCTATATCGGCGACCATATCCGCCTCGCGCACCTGTGCGCAAATGGGCACGCCCTTCGCGCGAAGCGCCCTGCCAAGACAGCACGATGCCGGCATATCCAGGTTCAGCCGCGCGAGTTCGTCCGCCCGCGTCAAGATCTCCTCGGGCGTACCGAGCATGGCAACGCGGCCCGCTTGGAAGACAGCAACGCGATCGGCCTCAGCGGCCTCTTCCATAAAGTGCGTAATCATCACGATGGTCATGCCGCGTTCGTGCAGCGCGTGACAGGCCTTCATAAGGCCCTTGCGCCCGCGCGGATCGAGCATGGAGGACGCCTCGTCCAAAAGGAGCACGCGTGGCTCCATGGCGAGCACGCCGGCAAGCGCCACGCGCTGCTTTTGTCCGCCCGAGAGAGCGTGGGTCTCGTGGCGCTCAAAGCCCACCAGACCCACGGCCTTCAGCGCCTCGCGCACGCGCTGCGCGATCTGGGCCGATTCGACCCCTAAGTTCTCGGGACCAAAGGCAACATCGTCCTCGACAAGCGTCGCCACAAGCTGGTCGTCGGGATTCTGGAACACCATGCCCGCGGTCGAGCGGATGTCGTAGACCAGCTCGGGGTCGGACGCGTCCATGCCGTTGACGCACACCGTCCCCGCATCGGGCTGCAGCAGCGCGTTCAGATGCTTGGCAAACGTCGACTTGCCCGACCCGTTTCCGCCGAGGATGCAGAAAAACTCGCCATCCGCGATGTTCAGATCGATGCCATCGAGCACCGATGCAGCACCGTCATAGCTAAAGGAAACGCCCCGACACTCAATCATGCGCGACCTTTGACCTGGTCCTTTTTAGGCGTGATGAGGTTGGAGACCGCCTTATACACTGCAAGCGTCAACACCGAGTTAAGCACGGTCTTAATGAGGTTGAACGGCAGCACGGCAGGAATCATGAGTGGGGCGATCACATCGACTGAGCCATACCAGAACCAAACGCCGATGGTCAGGTTCGCGACCATGGACAGCGCCGTAGCGGCAATGACGCCGAGCGCCAGGCCAATCACGGCACCCTTATAGGTATGCATCTTCTGGTAGACGATAGCCGCGGGCAGAATATAGCCCAGCGTAGCCACCAGATTCATAAGCGCGCCAACCCAGTCGCCCGTGGTGAGCGCATGGATAACGATCGCCATAGCGGCAACAGCGGTGCCGGCACCAGGGCCATACGCAAATCCACACACCATCGCCGGCACCAGCGACGGGTCATACGTCAAAAACGGCGCCGAGGGAAGAATGGGCAGCTGCACATACATAAACAGGGCGCCCAAGGCGCACATCAACGCCATGGTAACGAGCTGTTTGGTGCTCCACCTATTCGTGTTCTCAAAATGGATATGTTGCGACTGTTCAGACATAAGATCACCTGCCTCTTTCATCCGGACTCTAACCGTTGGTACTGGGATCTCACCAGTTCAGCCGGCATGCGAACCAACGCACACACGGGTCGCGGACTCATCGGCTCGGTCGCAGGCATCTCGCCTGCGCCACGGCGTCCCTTTGACACCGCCCGATTTACCGCCAGTGGGGAATTTCACCCCGCCCTGAAACAGCAATTGCAAGTGTAGCACGAGCAGGTTTTCACGCAAGTATGCCAAGGGTAATTTATGGTGGGGATCAGTTGCCGTAAAAACCACGTTCCCCACCCATCCCAAAGTACCGTGCCTTTCGCGCAAAGCGCGAAACAGCGAAGGGGACACGTATCCCTATCAACCACGTCCTTCTCCGCCCGCCGACCTCAAGGCCGTAAACGCAGGGAATCCGGGGGCGTGACGGGGTTTCTCTCCGGAACATTCCGCAGGACGCAAAGAGGCTCCGCAGCGCGAAGCGCGATGCGGAGCCTCTTTGCATGTCCGAGGACGTTCCGGAGAGAAACCCCGTCACGCCCCCGGATTCCCGGTGGGAGTTCTAGACCTTGTCGGCCTTAGTACATACCGCCGCCCTGCTGACCAGCGGTGGCAGCAGCGATAGCGTCCTCAAGCTGAGTGTTCTTGGGCACATCGGAGACGGTGGCCTCGGTGATGAGGATCAGGCTGGCGACAGAAGCAGCGTTCTGCAGGGTGACGCGGCTGACCTTGACGGGGTCGAGGACGCCCATCTCAATCATGTCGCCCCACTCGCCGTTGGCAGAGTTGAGACCCTGGCCGGCGGGCAGCTCGGCAACCTTGTCGACCACGACAGCGCCCTCAAAGCCAGCGTTCTTGGCGATGGTAGCGACCGGAGCGGTCAGAGCCTTCTTGACGATATCGACGCCAATCTTCTCCTCGGGGTCGTCGATCTCAACAGCGTCGAGCGCAGGAGCAGCGTCCATGAAGGCGACGCCGCCGCCAGCGACAATGCCCTCCTCGACAGCAGCGCGGGTAGCCTGCAGGGCGTCCTCGACGCGGTGCTTGATCTCCTTGAGCTCGGACTCGGTAGCAGCGCCGACCTTGATGACGGCAACGCCACCGGAGAGCTTGGCCAGGCGCTCCTGGAGCTTCTCGCGGTCGAAGTCAGAGGTGGTGTTCTCCATCTCGCCCTTGATCTGAGCGATGCGGGCGTCGATGGCCTCCTTGGAGCCAGCGCCGCCGACGACGACGGTGTTGTCCTTGGAGATGGTGACGGACTTGGCGGTACCGAGCATATCGGCGGTGATGTCAGCGACCTTCACGCCCAGCTCGTCCAGAGCGGCCTGGCCACCGGTGAGGACGGCGATGTCCTCGAGGATGCGCTTGCGGCGATCGCCGTAGCCCGGGGCCTTGACGGCGCAGACGTTGAGAGCGCCACGGATCTTGTTGAGGACGAGGGTGGGCAGAGCCTCGCCGTCGATGTCCTCAGCGATGATGAGCAGACCACGGCCGGCGCGCTGGACAGCCTCGAGAACAGGCATGATGTCCTGAACGCTGGAGATCTTCTGGTCGGTGATGAGGATGTACGGATCCTTCATCACGGCCTCCATGCGGTCGTTGTCCGTGACGAAGTAAGCGGAGACATAGCCCTTGTCGAACTGCATGCCCTCGACGGTGTCGATGGTAATGTCGAACGTCTGGGAATCCTCGACGGTGATGACGCCGTCCTTACCCACGACCTCCATGGCCTCGGCGATCTTCTCGCCAACCTCGGGGTCACCGGCGGAGATGGTACCGACGGAAGCGATCTGCTCCTTGGTCTCGACCGGCTTGGCCTGCTTCTTCATCTCGGCGACGGCGGCGTTTACAGCCTTGTCGATGCCGCGACGGATGGCCAGCGGGTTGGCGCCGGCGGCGACGTTACGCAGACCGTCGTTGACGATAGCCTGGGCGAGCAGGGTTGCGGTGGTGGTGCCGTCACCCACGGTGTCGTTGGTCTTGGTGGCGACCTCCTTCACCAGCTGAGCGCCCATGTTCTCGATGTTGTCCTCGAGCTCGATCTCCTTAGCGACGGAAACGCCGTCGTTGGTGATGGTCGGGGCACCGAACGTGCGCTGCAGAGCGACGTAACGGCCCTTGGGGCCCATGGTGACGGTAACGGCATCGGCCAGAGTGTTGACGCCCTTTGCGAGCTTGGCGCGGGCATCGGTGTTGAACGTAATGTTCTTTGCCATGGTAGGTAATCCTCCAAAAGAAATGTGACTCGCGTCGCCGCTTCCGAGTCCTATGCGGCAGGCGCGTTCAAAGACGAATCAGAGATTCTGACGAGGCTAGGCCTCGACGACGGCGTAGATGTCGTCGGCGCGCATCAGCAGATACTTCTCGCCGTCGACCTTGACCTCGTTGCCACCAAACTTACCGTAGATGACAACGTCGCCGACCTGAACGTCCATGGGAATGCGCTCGCCCTTGTCGTTGACCTTACCGGCGCCAACGGCAACGATGGTGCCGCGCTGCGGCTTCTCCTGAGCGTTGCTAGCGATGTACAGACCAGAAGCGGTCTTCTGCTCGGCCTCGTCGGGCTTGACCAGAACACGATCTGCAAGCGGCTTCAAAGACGACATGCTTGTCTCCTCCTTTTTGGGCCGCGTGGTTATGCCACGCGAATTAACCCTTTTTGTTTGCGTACGCGTTGAATGGTACCCACGAATGGCGGGTTATACAACACGGAGTCAAAAAATCTTATTTTTTGGCACTTAGATTTTCTGAATGCCGGGGGATAACTTAGCGATGGCTCCCGTGTGGCTCCGGAGGGGCGGGGCATAAGGTTTCCTGCTCGGGCAGTCCTGCTCGCACGAAGGCCACATTAAGTGGCCTTCGGCTCGTGCGGAACTCGCGATAAACCTTATGCCCCGCCCCTCCGGAGCCACACGGGAGGCAGGTTAACTAATTCGGTCCCGGCATTCAGAAAAGTCAGTGCAGCAAAATGGCGATGCGGATAGGAACGTGGGCATGGTTTTCGCTGCGCGCACGGGTCCCCTGGGGAGCGCCGTGCATTTTTGGGAGTATTCAGCAAGCCAGGACGGCTGCATACGCGCCGGACACACCTTATTGGTCCCAAGAACGCCTTCAGCGGCGGTTTTGGTCGGTGGGCAGGCCGCATTGGAACAAATGGGCGCACTTCGCGCCGCACCGGACCCCAAAATGACGTCGATCTCCGCAATGCCGCCCGACCGCAGCGGCGCCGGCAGAGCTCGCGGTGCTGAATACTCCGTTTTTTGCACGGCCCAGGCGGGGGTACATCAGGGCCGGAAAGAACATCTCAGCTTTTTTATGCAATCTGCAACTGGAAGTATGCAAAACACCAAGAGACAGCATTGCTGATGTCCAAATTGGGCGCGCGGGGCAGCAGCGCCTCCACCCTGCGCCCAAATCCAGCAGAGCGGGGACGCTCCTAACAAATCCCCACCGGCAAACAAACGCGGCTCGAGCGCTATCCCAAAATAGGCTGTCCGAGCCGCGCTTAACGGTACGGCATGAATACTTAGCGCTCGTAAATCAAGTTACCTGCCAGGTAGGTGGTCTGAACCTTGGTAGCCTGGAGCTCTTGTGGATCGACAGTGAGCGGGTTTTGGTCCAAAACTACCAGGTCAGCATACTTGCCGGGCTCCAAGCTGCCAAGGTTTTGCTCGTCGCCTGCTGCATAGGCGCTGCCCAAGGTGTAGTTGCGCAGAGCCGTTGCTGCATCGATGCGCTCGCTCGGCAACCAGCCGCCCTCGGGCCAGTGGCTTTTGGGGTCCTGGCGCGTGATAGCCGTGTAGAGCACGTCCATGCTGGTAACGGGCGTGATAGGGCTGTCGGTACCGAAGGCTTGGCGAATGCCGCGCTGCTTATAGGTTGCGAACGGCCACATGATGCGGCTGCGCTCCAGGCCCAGATCGCGCTCCGGTCCACCCGGGTCGAGTGTAATGTGACAGGGCTGGCTCGAAGCAACCACGTTGAGCTTGCGCAAGCGATCGATGTCCTCTGGCAGGAGGTTCTCCAGATGCTCGAGCGTGTTATGACCGTGCTGGGGCAGGCCGTACAGTTCGGCGGCCTCCTCAAAGATATCGAGCGCGGCATGGATGGCACCGTCGCCGATGACGTGAATACGCACAGTGTGGCCACGCTCCGCGGCCGCCAGAACCAGCTTACGCATGCGCTCGGCAGGAACTGTCAGACGGCCCTGGTCGCCCGGGAAGCGTGGGTTGGTATAGGGCTCGGTGAGATAGGCCGTGTGTTCGCTCGACACGCCGTCGAAGAACTGCTTAAAGCCTGGCGCCGAGAGCAGCGCGTTGTTCGCGTAGCGGGTCTGTAGCTCTTCCAAGCGCGACTGGTCATCCAGCAGCGTGGGGAACAGATGGGCTCGGATGCCCAACTTGCCGGCTGCCTGCAGCTTGTCATAGACGTCGTCGCGGATAAAATCGCAGCCCGGCATGGGCATGAGCGACATATCGCATATCGAGGTGATGCCCTGCTCGGCCATACGCCTCATTTGATCGGAGTAAGCGCTTGCAATGCGATCCTCCCCCAGCCACTCAAGGCAGCGCGGTAGCAACTGCATGGCAGCCGCCTCGTGAGCAATGCCCGTGAGCTCGCCGTTTGCGTCCTTGTCGTAGCTGCCGCCCGCTGGCGGCTCGCTGTCACGCGTGACGCCGAGCGCCTCGAGTGCGCGGCTGTTGAGCCAAAGCGTGTGCCCGTTGCCCGAATACATAACGCAGGGACGATCGGGGAATGCCGCATCGAGCGACGCCTTGGTAGGATGCTCGGGCGGGTCCCAACGGTAGTCGCGCCAGCCCTGCGTCACAACCCAAGCGTCGTCGGGCAGGTCCTGGGAAAACTCGAGCGCATGTTGCACCAGCGCCGCCTCGGACGTGCCCATATCCATGAGCATGTACGGCGAAGAACCGACCGAGGTATGGAAGAAGTGCAGATGAGCGTCATGGAAACCGGGGCAGACAAACTGCTCGCCGTAGTCGATAACCGACGTGGCGGCAGGAGCGGCGGCGATCACGTCATCGGGCGCACCGACTGCGACGATACGGTCGCCTGCGACGGCAATCGCCAGCTCGCGGGCGGTATCGATGCCGTCTTGCGCGGTAAAGACGTTCTTGGAGCGGATAATCCGATCGATATGTTGCATGGGCATCCCCATCTCTGGCAGGAAATTCAACACCCCCGAGTGTACTCCCCCGCCCTTGCAACAAAACCCCAAGCGGCAAACGGCAACTTTACCAGCCCTAGCGGCAGGTGGCATACTGGAGAGAGCCTGTACGATTTTGCGATCAACCCAGCAAGGAGCAAATCGACCATGACGAAGACCAAGGCACAGCAGATTATGGCGGCGACCGAGGCTCGCGCGGCTGACGACGTCACCGCAGCCATCAAAGATATCGCTACCGAGTTTGAACCCTATATCATCAAGCAGCGTCGGCACTTCCATAAGCACCCGGAGCTGAGCCTTGCCGAGGAGCGCACGACCTCCGACATCGCCAACCAGCTCGACGCCATGAATATCCCCTACGAGCGTCCGCTCAAGACGGGCCTTGTGGCGACCCTTCGCGGCACCGCGCCCGACGCCTATCGCGAGGACGGCACGCCACGCCGCCGCATCCTGCTGCGCGCCGACATCGACGCCCTGCCCGTCACCGAGCAGACCGGCGAGGAGTTCGCCAGCGTCAACGAGGGCTGCATGCACGCTTGCGGCCACGACTGTCATATCGCCATGATGCTCGGAACGCTGCAAATCCTGCGCCATATGACCGACGACATCCACGGCGAAGTCCGCATCGTATTCCAGCCCAGCGAGGAAAACGGCCAGGGCGCTAAGCTCATGATCGGCACGGGTGTGCTCGACGGCGTCGATGGCGCCTACGCCGCGCACATCTGGAGTGAGGTCGACGCCGGCACCGTGAGCTGCGAGCCCGGTCCGCGCATGGCCAATACCGACTGGTTCCGCATCGACGTCCGCGGCACTTCATGCCACGGCGCCATGCCCCAGCGCGGCCACGACGCCGTCATGGTTGCCGCCGAAATCGTCAACGCCCTGCAGACCATCGTTTCGCGCGAGATCAGCCCCTACGAGCCGGCCGTCATCACCGTCGGCGAGCTGCATGGCGGAACTGCGCGCAACGTTATCGCCGGCACGGCCTACCTCGCCGGCACAGTGCGCACCTACGGCGATTCGACCCACGAGGAAATGCCGGAGCTCATGCGCCGCATCGTGGAGCATACCGCGGCAGCTCTGGGCGCCGAGGCAGAGCTCACCGACTACACCATCGCCAACTACAAGGTCGAAAACGACGCCGCCTCGAGCGAGCGCTGCCGTCAGGCTGTAATCAAGTGCCTGGGCCCCACCGGCCAAGGCCATTATCGCGGCACGCTTTCGGGCGAGGATTTTTCGGAGTACCTGCGTCGCGTACCGGGCGTGCTCGCCTTTGTAGGTACGCGCAACCCCAAGATTGGCGCCACGTACGCCCAGCATTCCTGTTTTTACAAGATTGACGAGTCGGTACTGGCCAAGGGTTCCATGGTAGCCGCCCAATATGCCATCGACTTTTTGGCCGAGCCCACGCAAGAGGAGCTCGACGGCCCCGCGATTACCGCGGTCGCCGAAACCAACCCCGATCTGGCCGCCAAGTTGCGCTCTGCCAAGGCGACGACCGCCGAGGCTCGCGACGCCATCCATGATGCCCGCACGGCTCGCCATGCCGCAATCAAGGGCATCCACGACGCACGCGCTGCAGCACGCCGCGAGGAGAAGCACGACGAGTAATCGATTCGCTGGCATCTCGCAGTCATAGCCACATCGCGATGTCAAAGCGGGGGCGGACGTTTCGACACGTCCGCCCCCGCTCATTCTTCAAGCGCTATTTCTACTATTTCTACCCCGTCCCCAAATGGCAGACGGCATGGCTACTCGTCCTGAGGTTCCTCGTCGGAGCTTGGCTCGGACGCCGACTCAGGTGCAGGTGCCGGCTCAGGCTCAGGCTCAGGCTCAGGCTCAGGCGCAGGCTCGGGCTCAGATGCCGTCTCAGACTCGGGCGCCGGTTCAGGCTCGGGCGCCGGCTCAGGCTCGGTCGCGGAAGCGGGAGCGGGTGCAGGTGCCGGCGAAGCATCCGGAGCACTGTAACCCGAAGCAGCGGACTTCTTCTCGAAGGGCAACACAAAAGTCAGGACGTCGTCCTTATCCTCATCGGCCCACTCGCTTGCATAGCGTGCGGCCCAATAGCCAACGGCACGGTGCTTGAGCATCTTGCCAAAGACCGTAAGAAATACGGTGACGAAAGCGACCAGCACCAAGAACAGCGCGAGCGTGACGCCACCGCCGGTAACAATTGCCTCAATACCCGTAGGACGATAGTAGTAGCTATACATACCGACAGAGGCAATGGCGCCAAAGACGACCGTCAAGATCCATGTGACAACGTTGGCGACCAGGCCGGTCAAAAACTCGGGAAGGAACGAAGCGCAGAACAGCTTGGTCTTGTTGTGCTTAAACGCCGCCCAGACCTTATCGAGCGAAAACGCGCTCTCGACGCGACCGGTCACCGCAAAGTGCATCACGGCGATGTCGGCGAACATCTTAAAGAAGACACCCAGAATCGCCGAGGCAATTAGCGCCAGGACAAGCAGGCCGAGCGAACCGAACAGCGCAGCCTCGAGCGCATAAGAGCCGTAATAAGAATACGAGCCCGCGGCGCCAATTACCACGCCCTCCACCAGCGAAAGCACTACACCGATCACGGGAATGGCAGCGATAACCTCGAGCACCACCGAGATGACGCTCGAAAAGACTCCGAGACCAAACGACGTGGAACGCATGAGTGGACGGTCCATGCCGTCATCGACCTTGAGCGACAGATCGCGACCCCACTCGATACCAAAGCCCGAACCGCACACGCTCGCAATGCAAGCTGCCAAAAAGCCGATGGCAGCCGCAATGCCGCCAATAACGGGAATAAACAACACGAGCACCGACACAACGCAAATCAGCGCCGGCAAAAACGCGATTTGGCATACACGCTGAAGCACGCCCGGGGTCTTGGTCATATCCTGGAACGCCTGAACCACACAGCCCTTTGGCGCATTCGCCACGGGCGGTTGCGGAACAAACTGCTGGGGCTGAGGCTGACCCTGAGGGGTGGAAGCCGCAGCACCGGCATTAGGAGCACCACACACGCCGCAGAACTTGTCGTTATCGCCCATGGGGGCGCCACACTGCGAGCAGAACATAGAATCATCCCTTCGTATCTTGAACGAATCACCTGGATCGCAAACGATGTCTTTAGCATCATTATTGCCCAATGTGGGGTCAAATACTCAAAGATGACCGATTTGCAAGATACACGGCGCCAGCAGGCGGTTCGTTGAATACGTCTGTGCTAGTTTGTTCCGCGGAAGCCCTTGCCGACGATCTCGGAGCTATCGACGATGGTGATGAAGGCGCCAGGGTCAATCTCGCGGGTATAGCGGCGCAGTTGCACTGCCTCGCGACGGCTCAGCACGCTCATAATCACCGTGACGCACTTGCCCGAAAAGGCGCCGTAGCCACGGCTGATCGTTGCCGTGCGGTTGAGATGCTTGACGATAAACTCCTCGACCTTAAGGGGCTCGGAGCAAATGACCGTGCAGACTTTGCGCAGGTGAATGCTCTCGATGGCTTTGTCGACCACGAGTGTCTTGGCAAACAGGCCGAGCACGCAATACAGACCGACACGCGGGCCGTACAAGAAGGCCGCGATGGTCACGATGCCGATATCGACCAGCAGCAGGGCGCGGCCAATCTCGAGCGTCGTGCGGCGCTTGAGGATCATAGCGAGAATGTCCGTGCCGCCCGTCGAGGCGCCGATGTCAAAGACAATAGCGCTGCCGAGCGCCGGCAAGATGACGGCAAAACACAGGTCGAGCCACATATCACCCGTCAGAGAGACATTGGTCGGAATAAAGAGCTCAAACAGCGAAACATAGGCGGACAGCGCAAACGAGGCGAAGACACTCCACAGGATTGCCTTGCGCTCCAAAAAGATAAAGCCCAAAACGACGAGAACCGCGTTGATAATCCACATAAAGACGCCGACGGGCAGAGTCGGGAACAGCGTGGACAGAATGACCGACACGCCCGAGGTGCCGCCAAAAGCAAAGTGATTAGGGGTTTTAAACGCAACGATGGCGAAGGCCGTAAGAATCAGACCCAGATTGAGCTCGGCAAAAAAGCGCGGGAAGCCTGGCTCCTGGCTGCGCTTTTGACCGGCACGCTCGCCGCGTTCGATATCGGTGCGATCAACCACGCGCTCCATCGGCACCACGGGAGGACGATGCATCTCCTCGGCAGCACGCGATGCCGCCTCTGCCGCGGCGGCCTCAATCGCCCATGCCTTGCTTTCTGTTTCGCGCTCGTCAGCCATTACGGCAACCCCTCGTTAACAATTTGGAAACAATGCGCCCATTAGGGTAACGCGGAACGCGACGATTGCAACCCCTAGTTAGACGAGCGGTATGCCTACATCGGGGGGCATACAAATAACGGCCGGCCACGCTTTTGCTTGCGCGGTCGGCCGTTTAACGTTTTCGCAGATAAAACCTGCCAAAACAAACCTGTCCCTTTTTGGAAGGTTACTCGTGCTGGCTGGTGCGGTGCTCGTACTCCTCGGGGGTGATGACGTCCTCGATGCGCAGGTTGACGCCCGCCACCTCAAGGCCGGTCATCGCGGCAAGGCGCTCAGTGACACGTGCCTTGACATCGTCGAAGATCGCGGGCGCATAGGCGCCGTACTCGATGATGACGGAGATGTTGACGACCACGCGATTGTCATCGGTGACCTCGACCGTCACGCCCTTGGTCAGATTCTCGGCACCAAACTGCTCCTGCACAAAGTGCAGGAGGTTACCCTTCATGCCCAGAACGTGCGGAACCTCGCGGGTGGCCATGGCAACGATCTTCTCGATCACACCGTTGGAATAGGTCAGCGAGTCCTCGGACTCGTCCGCTTCCTCGTCATCCTCATCCACATCGGACTCGGCCTCGACGAGCGCCTCATCCTCGAGCGTTACGTCCTCGGCCTCGGCGGTGACGGTCTCGTCTGTCTCGAGCTCGGTATCGGCCACATCGACCTTCGTATTAAAAGCCATGGTTCCTCCTTATGCCTGCCGCGGATGCGACAGTCGAATACATATTAGCGACCGCTAAACAGACGGCCGAAGAAGTTGACGATCCCGTTCTCGCCGTCGCGAATTTGGCCGATCACAGCGCCGATCAGCACGAAGAATGCAATGACGAGCGTGTCCCACAGGCCGAGCGTGAGTACCAACACAGCGAGGATAAAGCCAGCGACGGCGCCGAGCGTGGTGTTGGGATGGCGCACAGCATAGCTCCAGATGGCAGCGCCCGTACCCTTGATGAGACCCATAGCCTCGTCAAAATCCGCGGCTGCCGCGTCTTGTAACTCGGTTGCCTCTGCTTTGGAATCAACAGGTTCGCTCGCCGGTGTGGCGCTCTGGTCAATCGTCAGGCGCGGCGTACGAGCGGTCTTATCTTGATTGGTATCACTCACCGGAAACCTCCACGGTCTGGACGGTAGTCTTGGACGGCAAAAAACGGACGCGCGTGGTCGTACCCGGCGTGCCGAGCATGGTGTCGCAAGCTTCCTCGATGCGCTGCTGCATCGCGGTAGCCAGAGATGCCACGTCCTTATCGTCAAGCGCGATAGCCTCGACCTTAAATCGGACGTGCGAATCGTCGGGGCCTTGGACGCGGGCCTCGACATGCTCGACCATCACGCGGTCGTCGCGCTCGGCAGCAGCCCTAGCACACGAAGAAAGCGCCGCGAGCGTGACCTCGATATTGCGCTCTCCCGCCGGATGCACACAGGACGGCTCGCGACGAGCAAACATCAGGCGGAAGAAGCTTACCAGCACGCCGATCGCCACAACTCCGCCGCATGCCGTCACGATAATGCGCGGCATGGGGTCGCGCATCAGCAGCATAAAGCGATACGTATACGGCCCCCAAAACTGGCAGGCAAGCGTACCCAGCGCCACGATGGCGGCAGCAAGATACACGATCGCTAGGGCTCGTTTGAGTACGCGCACGTGGCGCTCCCTTCAAATCTCGGCTCTCGAAATGCAAAACGGTTCGCATCATTATAAAAGAGCCGGGTCCGGTGCTGTACGCACGCGGATCCGGCTCATCTATTCCTGTCTCTTATACACATCTGACGCTGCCGACGAACTCTAGGGTGTAGA
>UROO01000029.1 GCA_900549555.1 uncultured Collinsella sp.
GGCTCGGAGATGTGTATAAGAGACAGACCGTGGGCGGCAAGTCCATTTATGAGGTTTGCTGCCTGTCGTGCCGCGAGTCGCTCGAGTTTTTTGAGGACCTTGAGCTCACCGAGCGTCAACAATTCATCGGCGGTCGTATCGTCAAGGAAATCCTGGAACGCTTGCGTTTTCTGGTTGATGTCGGCCTTGATTATCTGACGCTCGATCGTGCTTCGGCGACGCTTTCCGGCGGTGAGGCGCAGCGCATTCGCCTGGCTACGCAGATCGGTGCGGGCCTCATGGGCGTTCTCTATATTCTGGACGAGCCTTCGATTGGTCTTCACCAGCGCGACAACGAGCGGCTGATTAAGACACTCGAGCGCCTGCGCGATATCGGCAACACCGTTATCGTCGTTGAACACGATGAGGACACGATTCGCGCTGCCGACTATGTGATCGATATGGGGCCAGGCGCGGGCGTCAACGGCGGGCACGTGGTCGCCGCGGGAACGCCCGCTGACATCATGGCGTGCCCCGAATCAATGACGGGTGCCTATCTGACCGGCAAGCGAATGATTCGAGTTCCCAATGAACGCCGCAACCCCGGACGTGGCTGTCTTAAGATTACGGGAGCATGTGCCAACAACCTCAAAAACGTTACCGCCAAGATTGAGTTTGGCACGCTTACCGTCGTAACCGGCGTATCGGGATCGGGAAAGAGTTCCTTGGTCACCGATACGATTGCGCCTGCCCTCACCAACGCTATCCATCGCTCTACGCGTCCCGTGGGCCCGTTCAAAAAAATCGACGGTATCGAGTGCATCGATAAGGTGATCGATATTGATCAGTCGCCAATCGGCCGTACGCCGCGGTCGAATCCCGCTACCTATATTGGTTTGTGGGACGACCTGCGTGCGCTGTTTGCGAGCACGCCGGAGTCGAAGGCGCGTGGCTACTCGCCGGGACGCTTCTCCTTTAATGTGAGCGGCGGACGCTGCGAGGCGTGCAAGGGCGACGGCCAGATCAAGATTGAGATGCACTTTCTTCCCGATATTTATGTTCCCTGCGAGGCTTGTGGCGGCAAGCGCTATAACCGCGAGACGCTCGAGGTTACCTATCGTGGCAAGACTATCTCGGACGTACTTGACATGAGCGTGGCCGAGGCACTGGCTTTCTTTGGGAATATTCCGCAGATCAAGCGAAAGCTTCAAACCCTGTATGACGTCGGCCTAGGTTATGTGAGCTTGGGCCAGCCCGCCACGACGCTCTCGGGTGGTGAGGCGCAGCGCGTAAAGCTCGCCAAGGAGCTTCATCGCCGTCAGACGGGTAAGACGTTCTATATTTTGGACGAGCCTACGACCGGTCTTCATTTTGAGGACGTTCGCCAGTTACTTGATGTGTTGCAGCGTCTGGTCGATGCGGGCAATACGGTGTTGGTGATCGAGCACAACCTCGATGTCATCAAGGTCGCCGACCGCCTGATCGATATGGGTCCCGAGGGTGGCAACGGTGGCGGAACTGTCGTGGTCTCGGGTACGCCAGAGCAGGTTGCGGCATGCCCGCAGAGCTATACCGGCAAGTTCTTGGCGCCGTTGCTCAAACGCGATAAGGAGCGTCAAGCGCAACTCGATGCCTAATACATAGGTGTTTTTGAAACATGAGCGCCGCCGATTCCTTGCGATTCGGTGGCGCTCTCTTTGTCGAGATAGCGTATGCAGCGCAAATGGACATATACTTAAAAATTGCGTTCTTATATGAGGGAAAGGATATGCCATGCCGAAGGCCGTGAAGACGCCAAAGACCAACGCCATGCGTGAGCTGGAAAGCGCCGGCATCCCCTATGTTCTCCATACGTACGAAGACGATGGCGATGAATCAGCAGGCCTTGGCGTTGCGATTTCCGAACAGCTTGGTGAGGAGCCCGGCCAGGGATTCAAAACTCTGGTCTGTGTCACGCCGTCAAACGATCACGTTGTGTGCTGCATTCCCGTTGCCGATGAACTTGACCTGAAAGCTGCCGCGCGCGCCGCAGGGGAGAAATCTCTCGCCATGATGCACGTGAAGGATTTGCTTGCCGCGACTGGCTATGTGCGCGGTGGCTGTAGTCCTGTCGGTATGAAAAAGCGCTATCGGACGCTGATTGATGAGACATGTATCCTTTGGGATACCATTTTTATCTCGGGAGGCAAGCGCGGCTACCAGCTTGAGGTTGCACCCGACGACTTAGTTGCATTTTGCGGGGCCACGGTCGCCCCGATTACGAGAGAGGACTGAGCGATGCCGCAGGAAGAATCAAAGCGCGGGGCTCATTTTGCAAAGGGGTCGACGCCCTCGGCGTCTTCGCCTGAGTTGGCTTCGGTCGAACATGAGATTCGTAAAGCCTGGTCGGCTGCCGCCGATCCGGGTGAGACAGCGGTGTATTTGCGTGCCGCCGGCGCCGGTCCGGCGCCTTCTCGTTCGCCTCTTTCCTCGATTCGACCCGACGAGACGGCAGTGTTTTTGGCCGCTGCTCGTGCAGGCGTGGATCGGACGTCCAGCACTTTGGATACGCCTCATGCCCCGCGTCCCGATGAGACTGCGGTGTTTTTGATGGCCGCACAAGGGAAAAGTTCGCATCAGGGCGCGGCCGCCGTTAGCCCTGCAACGCAGGATACTCCCGATGACGGCGAACCGTTGCTTTCTGATGATGAATGGTCACCGCTCGGTTCAGTTGGTCTCGTCGAAGGCGTGACGGTCGACGATGATGACGATTGGGATCCCTTGTCGTTTTCTGGTCGAGGTGCTGCCGCGCAGGAAGTCGATACGGTGTTTGGGGATTATGCCGCGTCTGGCGACAATGCGATCTTAGTCGATGATTCCTTTGCGGCGGATGTCCCTCTTTCCTCTGAGGATGAGATTGAGCCGCAGCCCGAGTCGCACATAGAATCTCAGGATGACGTAGACGATATGGGCTCGTCCGACTATTCCACGGTGGGTCGATCTGCTGGGCTTATGACCGTGCTGACCATTGTGTCGCGTGTCACCGGTTTTATCCGCACGTGGGCCATGGCTGCCGCTATCGGCATGTCGCTGCTCTCGTCTTCCTATCAGGTCGCCAACAACCTGCCCAACATGCTCTACGAGCTCGTGATGGGCGGTATGTTGGTTACCGCCTTTTTGCCGGTGTACATGGGCGTCCGCCGCGAGCAGGGGCGCGAAGCTTCAAATGAATATGTGGGCAACCTGCTTGGCATCCTGCTCTTGCTGCTGGGCGGCATTTCGGTCTTGGGCACCGTGTTCGCTCCGGGCTTTATTTGGACGCAGTCTTTCCTATCGGGTGACGGCGGGAGCATGGATACCGCCGCATTCATGTTCCGTTTCTTTGCCATCCAGATATTGTTTTATGGTCTGGGCTCAGTGTTCTCGGGCGTTCTCAACGCACATCGCGATTACTTTTGGTCGACGTTTGCCCCCGTTTTGAATAACGTGATCGTCATCGCCAGCTTTATGGGGTTCGATCCCGTCTCCGTGCAGTTCGGCGAGCATGCTGGCGTTATCTTGATTTCGCTGGGAACGACCCTTGGCGTCTTTGTTCAGATGGCGTGCCAGATTCCCGCGCTGGGCAAGCACGGCGTGCATCCCCATATTCATATCGACTTTAAGGACCCCGCACTGCGCCAGACGATTACGCTGGGCATTCCGACGCTGCTCGCCACGGTGTGCATGTTTGTCTCGACCTCCATCACTAATGCCGCCGCACTGGTGGTGCAGCCCGAGACCGGACCTTCCGTCATTGCGTATGCACGCCTGTGGTATACGCTGCCTTATGCGCTGATCGCCGCCTCGCTTTCGACGGCGCTCTATACCGAGCTATCGCATGATGCCCAAGAACAGGACTACGACAGCGTTCGCACTGGCATCTCGAGTGGCGTTGCCCAGATGCTCTTCTTCCTGATTCCGTTCGCGTTGTATCTGATTGTCTTCGCCCGCCCGCTCAATATGATTTACTGCGCCGGCAAGTTCGATGAGTCCGGCGTGGCGTTGGTGTCGGAGTTTCTTATTTACCTGGCGCTTTCGCTGCCGCTCTACGGCGTGGTCGTGCTCATGCAGAAGAGCTTCTCGGCCTTGCTCGACATGAAGCCCTACGGTCGTTATTGCCTTTACTCTGCCATCGGACAGGCCGGTTCGGTGCTGTTGTTTGGTGTGGTGCTGGGCTACGGCATGCCTGCGATTGCGCTTTCGTATGTTGTCGACTATGTGATTTTGGTCGGCTGTTCGCTGTGGTGGCTGCGTCGTCGTCTGCAGGGTCTTCAGGTTAAATCTATTCTGCATGGCTGTTTCTTTGGCCTTTTGCTCGGCGGTCTGGGTGCCGCAGCGGGTGCCGGCGTTTTGTGGGCGCTCGAGAACTATGTCGGTGCGCTCGGCGGGTCAATTCTGATTACGTTGGGTTACGTATGCATCGCGGGCATGGCTTCGCTTGCCGTGACCTTTGGGCTCGCTATTGTCTTTAAGATGCCCGAGGTCTCTGCGCTGCTTCGCCGCAAGTAGGTGAATGTGGCCGGCCACGACAACATACCAACACTTGCCGAGCAGGTTTCGCGCGTTCCCACGCAGCCTGGATGTTACCTTTGGAAAGATGCCAAGGGCGATGTCATCTACGTTGGCAAGGCGAAAAACTTGCGTTCCCGTATGCGCCAGTACGTGACGCTGCAGGACGAGCGCCAAAAAATACCGCTCATGATGCAATTGGTCGCGAGCTTTGATTACATCGTTGTCGAAACCGAGCATGAGGCGCTTGTGCTCGAGCGCAACCTGATCGGTCAGTACCATCCGTACTTTAATGTGGACCTTAAGGACGACAAGAGCTATCCCTTTATCGCTATCACCAAGAGCGACCTGTTTCCGGCTATCAAATATACGCGTGAGCGTCATAAGCCGGGAACGCGTTATTTTGGTCCCTACACTGACAGCCGCGCGGCGCGTGAGACCATTGATACGCTGCGCAAGGTGATCCCGATCTGCTCGGCTTCTTGTGCGGAGTGGCGTCGATGCCGCCGTATTGTCGAGTCCCACAAGGGCGAAGAAGATATCGTCAATATGATTTGCGCACAAAACGGACGGCCTTGCTTTGACTATCATGTGGGCCGTGGACCGGGGGCGTGTGTCGGTGCGATTTCTCCCGCCGACTATGCCAAGAACGTTAAGCGCGTCGAGCGCTTTTTGTCTGGCCATCGCAAGGATGTCGTCGACGAGCTCACGGCCGAGATGGCAGAGGCTGCTGAGGCGCTCGATTTTGAGCGTGCGGCACGCGTCAAGCGTCGTCTAGATGTCATCAGGGGCCTGGATGATCGCCAACAGGTCGTATTTCCGTCCAGTGTCGATATCGATGTCATTGGCTTTTATCGCGAGGAGACCATCTCGGCTGCCTGCGTCTTTGTCGTGCGCGAGGGCCGAACGGTTCGAACCTGTGAGTTTATTCTCGATAAGGGCCTCGATGTCGACGAGGAAGAACTCCAGTCGGGTTTTCTTAAGCGCTATTACGACGAGACGGCTGATATTCCAGCTGAGATCAATCTTTCTGTTGAGCTTGAGGACGCAGAGACGCTAGGGGAGTGGCTTGCGGCCAAACGCGAACGCTCCTGTCGTCTCCATAGACCTCAGCGCGGTGAAAAGCATCGATTACTCGATATGGCATCCAAAAATGCCCGTCATGCCCTTATGCGCTACATGATGCGCACGGGCTATGCCGACGACCGCACCAATCAGGCACTTTTGGAGCTCGAGAGTGCTCTGGCACTGCCCGAGCCTCCGATGCGTATCGAGTGCTTCGATATTTCCACGCTGCATGGCACCTTCACGGTTGCGTCGATGGTGGTGTTTACCAACGGCCATGCCGACAAGAGCCAGTACCGACGCTTTAAAATCCAGGCCGAACTGGACGAGGCGAACGACTTCGTGTCGATGTCCGAGGTCCTTGGTCGGCGCTACGCTCCCGAGCGCATGGCCGACGAGCGTTTTGGCTCGCGCCCCGATTTGCTTGTTGTCGACGGCGGCAAGCCGCAGTTGACGGCAGCCATCAAACAACTTGAGGCCCTTGGACTCGATATACCAGTTTGCGGCTTGGCGAAGGCCGATGAGGAGGTTTTCGTGCCTTGGGACGAGACACCTGTCGTGCTGCCGACAGGGTCCGCTTCGCTCTATCTGATTAAACAGGTACGAGACGAATCGCACCGTTTTGCCATTACATTCCATCGCGAGCTGCGCGATAAGGCAATGACGGTCTCGGTGCTCGACGATGTACCAGGTGTGGGACCCACTAGAAAACGTGCTATTATGCGCTATTTTGGCTCGATGAAGCGGTTGCGCGCGGCGAGTGAGAAAGAGATCGCAGAAGTTCGAGGCGTTCCTGCCGATGTCGCAAGATCGGTCCATGAGGCTCTTGCTGCCTGGAATGAAGAGCGAGACAAGGCCTCCACAAGTGGATCTGAAAACTAAACAACCCTAAATAACTGATATATATGATTGGGTGAATTTCAACCTTTTATTTCACTGTGATTGCCTGCTGGTTTCGGGTTTTATTAACGCTAAAACGTTTGACTAACCCAAGCGATAACCCTGCTATCCTGCGGGTTGACGAAGACTGATATCTCACCTCGCCGATACATACTGTCTGCAGTATCGTTTGTCAACGAATTCGGTGAACGGTAGTAAATACCGTTCAAGCGGATGTACGTATCGGTCGCCGAGCGCGGCACCCAAGTTGGGTTTGTCGGTAGGTAAGGTATATGTCGTCCGCAAGTTGCGCGGGGGCAAGTCTAGGTGCCTCCGGGTAAGATTCTCTATTGATAGGAGAAGACATGGCCATCATCAACAAGGGTATGTCCAGGCGTTCGTTCCTCGGCCTCACCGGCAGCGTCGCTGCTGTCGCAGGGCTTGGTCTCACCGGCTGCGGTGGCAGCTCCAGCGACGAGGGTTCCGCTGCCAGCTCCACCGATTCCGCTAACCGTGGCGGCGGCGTGATTACCGCTGGTTCCGCTTACGCTCCGTCCAGCTTCGACCCCGCCAGCACCGGCTCCGCTGTTGGCCTGGGCGCTAACTGGCACGTCGTCGAGGGCCTTTACGGCATCGATTACCACGACTACAGCACCTTCAACGAGCTCGCCACCGACGATCCCAAGTCTGTGGACGACACCACTTTCGAGGTCACCATCCGCAAGGGAGCCAAGTTCTCCGATGGTACTGAGGTCACTGCTGACGACGTCGTCGCTTCCTACACCGCTTGCGCCGCTTCCGCTACCTACGCTCCGTTCTTCCAGCCCTTCGAGTCCATCGAGGCTAAGGACGCCAGCACTGTGACGGTCAAGACCAAGGTCCCCAACTTCTCTCTGCTCAAGGATCGTCTTGCCATCATCCGCGTTACCCCGGCCACCCAGACCGAGGAGGATCGCGCCAAGCAGCCGATCGGCTCCGGCCCCTGGATGTACGACTCTATCTCCGACACCGAGATCACCCTGGTTCCCAACCCCGAGTACAACGGTGAGTATGCTGCCGAGGATAAGAAGATCCAGTACAGCATCCTGACCGACCCCACCGCTCGCGTTACCGCTCAGCAGGAGGGCTCCACGCTCGTTATGGAGCTCGTTACCGCTGACGCCGTCGACCAGCTCGAGAGCGCCGGTTGCAAGATCGACAACGTTCAGGGTTTCGGCACCCGCTTCATCATGTTCAACGTCGCCAAGGAGCCTTGGAACGACGTCAAGGTCCGTCAGGCCGTCATGTATGCGCTCGACACCGAGAAGATGGTCAGCAACACCTTCGCCGGCCTTGCCACCGCTGCCAGCTGCTACCTGCCTAAGAGCTTCACCAACTATCATGAGGCTTCCACGGTGTACAAGACCGACGCCAAGAAGGCTAAGAAGCTCATCGAGGAGTCCGGCATCACCCCGGGTGCCATCACCCTGCGCACCACCGACAACGAGCAGATTAAGGGCATGGCCGCCCAGGTCAAGAACGACCTCGACGCTCTCGGCTTCGAGGTGACCATCCAGACCGATACCTCGCCGGCCACCTATGCTGCCATCGACGGCGGCGAGGCCTACGATATCCTCCTTGCCCCTGGCGATCCTTCCTGCTTCGGCGCCGACCCCGACCTGCTGCTCAACTGGTGGTACGGCGACAATGTCTGGATGCAGACCCGTTGCCCGTGGAAGGAGTCCGCTGAGTGGCAGAAGCTTCACGGTCTCATGGACGAGGCTCTTGCCGCCGAGGGCGACGAGCAGCAGAAGAAGTGGAACGAGTGCTTCGACATCATCGCCGACAACGCCGTTCTGTACCCCGTTGTCCACGTCAAGACCGTCTCCGCTTCCTGGGACGATCCGTCCACTGCACCCAACGGCGAGGCCCTCGATGGCTTCAAGGGCATCGGCACGACGAGCATGTCCTTCAGGGGCGTTGCGACCGTCAAGGCGTAAGACTCGCTTGAGTCTGTATGCAGGATGTCGGCCGTTGGGACCGTATCCTCATAGTTGAAACAAAGACCCGGGCGGCAACGATGTCGCTCGGGTCTTGTAATGAGTATCCGTACTCATATACCAGTTGGTCCTACCGACAAAAGAAAGGGGAGAGAACGTGAACAACTTGCTACGTTTGATTGGAAGGCGTCTTGTGGCGCTGCCGATCATGGCATTGGGCGTCACCGTCCTGGTGTTCTTCCTTATGTCGTTCTCCAAGACCGACCCCGCCTACACGGCGTTGGGTGACGGTGCCTCGCCCGAGGCGGTTGCCGAGTACCATGAGAAGTATGGTCTGGACGACCCCTGGCCCGTGCGCTACGTGCGCTATATGGGCGATTTGATTCATGGCGACATGGGTACCTACGGCGCTGCCCGCAACTCCGTTGCCAAGCGCATCTCCACGGCCCTGCCCGTCACGATGCAGCTGACCTTCATCGGTCTTGCCATCGGTGCGGTCGTTTCGTTTTTGCTCGGCGTCATCGCGGCACTGTATCGCGACAAATGGCCGGACCAAGTGATCCGCGTCTTTTCCATCGCCGGCTTGGCAACCCCGTCGTTCTGGCTTGCCGTTCTGTTGATCCTGCTGTTCTCTTCCTACCTTAAGGTGCTCCCGGCATCGGGTGCTCTGCCTCACTTCACCACGAATCCGGTTGGCTATCTGGGACGTATGATCATGCCCGCTATCGCCTTGGCATTTCCGCTGACGGGCCAGATGACTCGTATCGTGCGTACCGCCATGGTCGAGGAGCTCGACAAGGACTATGTCCGTATGGCTCGTGGCGCCGGCGTTCCCGAGAAGGTCGTCGTCGGCATCAACGTTCTTCGCAATGCGCTGATCACCCCGGTCACCACCCTCGGTCTTAAGATCGGCTACCTCATGGGCGGCGCCGTCGTCATCGAGGTTATCTTCAACCTCCCCGGCATGGGCACTGCGATTCTGCAGGGCGTTCAGGGCAACGAGGCGAACCTGGTTCAGGGCGTCGTTATCGTCGTTGCTCTTGCCTTCATCATCATCAACATCGTGGTTGACATGCTCTACCTGCTCATCAACCCGCGCATCAGGACGGTGTAGATTATGGTAAAGATTCGAGAAAAGCAAACCGAGCAGCTCGAGAAGGCTGCCTCCAAGGGGCTCAAGCTCGGTGGCTGGAAGAAGATGACACTGTCTTCTAAGATTGCCGCCGTCGTGCTGGTGCTGGTCGCCCTGACCGCGATTCTGGCGCCCCTTCTTGCCCCCTATAGCCCGGTCGAGATCTTTACGGCTCGCCAGGCTCCCGGCAACGGATTTATCTTCGGTACCGACGATAAGGGTCGCGACATTCTGTCGCGTATGCTCTACGGTGGTCGTTACTCGCTGATTATCGGCTTTGGCGCCACTGCCATGGCTCTGGTCTGCGGCTCGGTCGTGGGCGCCCTTGCAGCGGTTTCGCGTAAGGCCGTCTCCGAGACGATCATGCGTATCTTGGACATCATTATGTCCATCCCGGGCATCGCCCTCGCGGCCGTCTTCGTCTCCATCCTGGGCAACTCCGTGCCGTCGATCATCTTCGCCATCGGCTTTATGTACACTCCGCAGATTGCCCGTATCGTGCGCGCCAACATCGTGTCCGAGTACGGCGAGGACTATGTCCGCGCGGTCATCGTTTCCGGCGCCAAGGCTCCGTGGATTTTGATCAAGCATGTTCTGCGTAACTGCATCGCCCCGATCATGGTCTTCACCGTTACCCTGGTCGCCGACGCCATCATCTTCGAGGCCTCGCTGACCTTCATCGGCGCTGGTATCCAGGAGCCCACCGCTACCTGGGGCAACATCCTCGCCGACGCCCGCGGCGGCGTGCTCGCCGGCCGTTGGTGGCAGGCGCTGTTCCCGGGTCTGGCTATCATGATCACCTGCCTGGCGCTCAACATCCTCTCCGAGGGCATTACCGACGCCATGGCCGCTGCTCCCTCCGCCGCCCTGGATCCGACCGATTCCTCCAAGCGTCGCGAGGCCGATCTGCTGGTTTCCGACCCCGTTCGTGCCTACAAGGAGCAGGCTCAGTCCCTCTCCGCTCGCCTTGGCGCCCTGCGCGATGTCGAGCTCAAGCGTAACGACCGCCATGTGCCCGACGAGTCTGTCGAGCCGATTCTCTCGGTCCGTGACTTCTGCATTCAGTTTGAGCATCACGGTGATATCAACGTCGTCGACCATGTCAACTTTGACGTCCGCCCTGGTCAGACCATGGGCCTGGTGGGCGAGTCCGGTTGCGGTAAGTCCATCACCACGCTGGCCATCATGGGCCTGACCGATGAGGACGAGCACCTTTCCGGCGAGGTCCTCTGGGAGGGCCGTGACCTGCTCAAGATGAGCAAGAAGGAGTGGTTCGGCCTGCGCGGTACCGATATCGCCATGGTCTATCAGGACGCCCTGTCCTCGCTCAACCCCTCTATGCTCATCTCTGCCCAGATGAAGCAGCTCACCAAGCGCGGCGGCACCCGCAGCGCCGAGGAGCTCCTGGAGCTCGTGGGCCTCGATCCCAAGCGTACGCTCGAGAGCTATCCGCATGAGCTTTCCGGTGGTCAGCGTCAGCGCGTTCTGATCGCTATGGCCCTTACCCGCGACCCCAAGCTGGTCATCTGCGACGAGCCCACGACCGCTCTGGACGTTACCGTCCAGAAGCAGGTCATCAAGCTGCTCAACGACCTTCAGGCCAAGCTCGGCTTTGCCATGATCTTCGTTTCACACGACCTGGCGCTGGTCGCCGAGGTCGCCCACAACATTACGGTTATGTACGCCGGCCAGGTTATCGAGCAGGCGCCCACCAAGGAGCTGCTCACCAACCCGATTCACGAGTACACCCGCGGCCTTCTGGGCTCCGTCCTGTCCATCGAGAGCGGTTCGGGCCGCCTGCACCAGGTGCCCGGCGCCGTTCCGAGCCCGCGCGATTTCCCCAAGGGCGATCGCTTCGCGCCCCGCTCAAGCCATCCGCGCATCGGCCTGGACACCCGTCCGGTCTTCAAGCGCGTGCCCGGCACCGAGCACTTCTATTCCGAGCTCCCCGACGAGGTGCTCAAGGCAAATGGTTTGACCCCTCACGCGGAGGTGATGTAGATGAGCGAGACCGCAGTCAACGGCGTCGAGCCGATCATCTTCCTTGATGACGTCCACGTCACCTTTAGGACCCGTACCGGCTCGATTCTGCACCCCAACCTGGTTCACGCCGTCCAGGGTGTAACGATTAAGCTCATGCCCGGACAGACCATCGGCATCGTCGGCGAGTCCGGTTGCGGAAAGTCCACCACGGCTAACGTCATGTGCGGCCTGCAGGCCCCCACGAGCGGCAAGGTCTACTTTAAGGGCAAGGACGTCACCAAGCGTACCGCCGAGGACCGTCGTCACATGGGCCGCGTCATCTCGGTCGTGTTTCAGAACCCCGCGACGGCACTCAACCCCCGCATGGTCGTTCGCGAGCAGCTGCTCGACCCCATGCGCGTCCACAACCTGGGCACCGAGGCCGAGCAGGAGAAGCGCGTCAAGGAACTCTTGGAGCTCACCGGTCTGCCCAGTTCTGCCGCCGAGGTTCTTCCCGGCCAGCTTTCGGGCGGCCAGCGCCAGCGCGTCGCAATTGCCCGTGCCCTGTCGCTGAACCCCGATGCCATCATCGCCGACGAGCCCACCTCGGCTCTGGACGTTTCGGTTCGCGCGCAGATTCTCAACCTGCTGACCGACCTTAAGAAGGAGCTCGGCCTGGCCATGGTGTTCATCAGCCATGACATCCAGACGGTCCGCTATATCTCTGACGACATCATCGTCATGAATGGCGGCAAGATCGTCGAGCAGGGCGAGGCCAAGCAGGTTTTCCAGCATCCTCAAGACCCCTACACCAAGATGCTGCTCGGCGCTGCGCCGTCGCTGCTGCATCCCAAGCTCGGCGAGTAAGTTCGCTTTCCCTCCCGTGCGCCCGGTTCCCTTGCCGGGCGCACCTCCGTTGCGATTTCGAAAGGTTGGGTTCACGAGCCATGCCAAGTGCTCAGGAGCTACAACATCAATTTGGTGAATATCGAGGCGCCATGCCCCGTCCATCAGATTTCGATCTCTTTTGGAAGGATCGCATGGCCGAGGCTGACGCCGTCGGGCTTGACTATGCGATCGAGGCGGCATCGGTCACCGATGCCGTGACCTGCCAGCTTTTCGATCTCTGGTATACCGGCATGTGCGGCGCTCGCCTGCACGCCAAGTACCTTAAACCTGTCTCGGACGAGCCCGTGCCATTGGTACTTCAGTTCCATGGGTATCCGGGTGCAAGCCGCAGCTGGTTTGAGCAGGCGTCGTTTGCGGGCATGGGCATGGCGCTCATTGCTCTCGATTGTCCTGGCCAAGGAGGCCCGTCCGAGGACATTGGTGGATTTGAGGGCACGACGGTCGCGGGCCATATCGTCGCCGGTATCGACGGCGACCCGGCCAACCTCTACTATGTCCGCTTGCACCAGGATATCCGCATTCTTTGCCGTATTGTTCGTGAGCTCGAGGGCATCGATCTTGCCCGTGTGTTTGTGAACGGCGCATCGCAGGGCGGCGGTTTGGGCATTGCGACCTGTGCACTTAACAGCGAGCTTATCAATCGCGCCGCCATCCTCTATCCCTTCCTGTCGGATTTCCGCCTGGTCTGGGATTTGGATGCCGACGACATTGCCTACGAGGGCCTGCGCTATTGGTCTCGCTGGTTTGACGAGGACTCGACTCGTATTGACGAGGCCTATGCCAAGCTGGCGTACTTCGATTCCAAGAACTTTGCCCCCATGGTCAAATGCCCCGTGCTGTTTGGCACGGGCACAGCCGATATCGTCTGTCCTCCGGCGACGCAGTTTGCAGTCTACAATAACCTGACCTGTGAAAAGCGTCATGAGTTCTTTGAAGGCTTTGGCCACGAGGAGATTCAGGATTTTGACGATCTGATCATTCCGTTTTTCTGCAAGGGAGGGGAGGCTCATGTCTAAGTGCGAGAGCAATGTCAATGAGCTGATTGTCCCCGAGCTTGCGGGGATTCCTGGGACGGTTTCGTCAAGGCTCTCTGATTTCCGGGATTGGCGCGGCGATGCTTCTGCGGATGTTTCCGAGTTGGAGACAGCCGCTTCGGACCTTGAGGTTTGCGGGCTGACTGTTACGGCGATTGATTTCGCCAATCCGTGCGCGCGCTACTCCGAGGTTTCCTTTGAGCTCGGCGGGCACGTCGTGCATGGCCGTTTGATTGAGCCCTCTGGTTGCGCCCGAAAATCCGAGCTTGTTCCGCTGTGCCTGATGTTCCATGACATCGACCGACCCGTGCGGGGATGGCATCACATGACGAGGTTTGCCGCCATGGGATATGCCGTGCTTGCGCTGGACGATGAAGTGATTGGATCCAGCGATCTGCAGCAGGGGATTACCTCGCCCGCCTTTGTTGAGCGCGTCCGTTGGGGTTGCGCGATGGCGAAAGTTGCGCGCAATCTTGATGGCATGGACCCCGACCGCATCTTTGCATGGGGCGAGGGTCTTGGCGGCGGAGTCGCGCTGGCGGTTTCTGCTCTAGACGAGCAGGGCTTTGCCTGCACGGCGGTTGCCAACCCAATCCCCGGTGGCCTCGAGGCGCTGTCGTCTCGGGTGCGCGGATCGGTGCTCATGGGCACATCGCTTATGGACACCGTGAGCGACCCCAAGGGACAGTTTGCCGTATTCAACGGTCTTGAGTGTGACCGGAGGCATATCATCTATGCCAAATACGCTCACGAGCGCATCAATGCGTTCGAAAACGAAGTCGTCGACTTCTTTAACCAAACGTTCTATCCGTGTTCTTTGGCCTAGACGGCCTGGACACTGCCAACAAGAGTGGGTGGCATAGGGCCGCCCGCCAGACAACTAAGGAGATTCTTGTGGCAACTCAGAAATTCACCGGCGTTATCCCTCCCGTCGTTGTTCCCGATACCGAAGACCACCAGCTCGACGTTGCCTCCTTTGAGCGCAGCATCAACCGCATGATCGACGCCGGCGTCGATGGCCTGTTCTTCTTGGGCTCTTCGGGTGAGGTCGTTTTCTCCACCGACGAGCGTCGTCGCCAGATCATCGCCGAGGCCGTCCGCATCGTCGACCACCGCGTGCCCGTCTTGGTCGGCATCATCGATACCGAGACCGAGCGCATGATCGAGCACGGCAAGGTTGCCCAGGAGCTGGGCGCCGATGCGCTCGTCGCCACCTGCCCGTTCTATGCCCTGCAGGGCATGACCGAGGTCGAGGAGCACTTCCGCATCCTTCACGAGGAACTCGACCTGCCCATCTTCGCCTACGACATCCCCGTGTGCGTCCACACCAAGCTCCCCTGGAAGCTCCTTGCTAAGCTCGGCGCCGAGGGCGTCCTGGCTGGCGTCAAGGATTCCTCGGGCGATGACATCTCGTTCCGCTACCTCATTCAGGAGAACGAGAAGAACGGCCATCCGATGAGCATCCTTACCGGCCATGAGGTCGTCGTCGACGGTGCCTATCTCGGTGGCGCCGACGGTTCCGTTCCGGGCCTCGCCAACGTTGAGCCCGAGGGCTACGTGCGCCAGTGGAAGGCCGCTCAGGCCGGTGACTGGGCTACCGTCAAGGCCGAGCAGGATCGCCTCAATGAGATTTCGCACATCTGGGATGTCACCTCGGGCGTCCAGGGCTATGCCGGTGGCGTCGGCGCCTTCAAGACCGCTATGAACCTCATGGGCATCTTCGACAGCCCGACCATGCCGCGCCCGGTGAAGGCCATGACCGGTGAGAACGTCGAGGCGATTCGCAAGGTCCTCCAGGACAACGGTCTCCTGTAAAGCTTCCCCAGGCACCCGATCTTGGGGCTCAAGTGGTCGGGCGTGACCCATTAGGTCAACGCCCGACCACTTTCACCCCAACCTCGGGCACCTGGGAAACCTTTACCAAGTTGCGGCGATAACACCGCCTTCATTTCCTGTAGTTGTTTTTTATCTCCGAAGGAGAACGACATGGAGAACAAGTACGTCTGCTCTGTCGATATCGGCGGAACTAAGATCGCGACTGCCATCATGGAGTACCCGGCTGACGGCGGTGTGCCCCATCCCGTTTTTGAGGCTGAGGTTCCCACCGAGGCCCAGGAGGGTGGCGAAGCGGTCTTCCAGCGCATCGAGGCGTCTATCAAGGCAGCTCTTGAAGCAAATCCCGATGTCGAGGTCCTCGGAGTTGGCATCGGCGCTGCCGGTGTCGTCGACCCCAAGACGGGCGCCATCGCGTATGCCAATGAGATTATGCCCGGCTGGTCCGGCGTTCAGTTGGGGCCGCGTCTGCGCGAGGACCTCGGCCTTCACGTTGCCGTTGTAGGCGACGTGCAGGCTCATGCTCTGGGCGAGGCCCACTGGGGCGTCGGCAAGGGCAAGTTCTCTGTCTTGTGTTTGGGCATCGGTACGGGCATCGGCGGCGCATATGTCGAGAACGGCCGCGTGATGCAGGGCTTCCATGGTGCTGCCGGCCATATGGGCCACATCGAGTGCTCGGCTGCCGCCGGCATTCCCTGCGCCTGCGGGCGTTCCGGCCATCTGGAGTCGGTTGCTTCCGGAACATCAATCGGGCGCATGTACGATGAGCGTTTTGGCCGCGTCGACCCCAGCCGTCCTTCGGTCGGCCGTGACGTGAACGACCTGTGCCGCGCAGGCGACGCAAAGGCGACCGAGGTCATTCATGACGCCGGCTTTGCGCTGGGCGCCAGCCTGGGCTCGCTCGCTAACATCCTGGACCCCGAGGTCATCGTGCTTTCGGGCGGCGTGATTCACCAAGGTCCCGATTGGCGTTCACAGACGTGGAAGGACTCGGTGCACGAGGGCTATGCCAGCCAGGCGCTCGACCCGCTTCAGGACACGCCGATTCTCATCGGCTCTCTGGAGGGCGACGCGCCGCTCATCGGTGCTGCTGAGCATCTTCTTGCTTCGTTAAAGTAAACGTATCTGCTGTAGGAGCCTCCCGAGACGACATGCCTCGGGAGGCTGTTCTGAGAAAGGTTACAGCCTTATGACCGTCGATCCTTTGATTCAATCCCTGAAGGGTAAGCTCGTCGTGAGCGTTCAGGCGTATATGGGCGAGCCGCTTCGTACGCCCGAGACCATGGCTCAAATGTCCTGCGCTTGCGAGCTTGGCGGCGCCGCCGCCATTCGCTGCCAGGGCCTTGCCGACATTGCCGCCATTAAGGGCCGCTGTGAGATTCCTGTTATCGGCCTGTGGAAGGATGGGCACGAGGGCGTTTACATCACGCCGACGCTGCGTCACGCTCGCGCCTGCGTTGCTGCCGGTGCCGATATCGTGGCGATTGACGCCACCGATCGTCCGCGCCCCGATGGTAAGACGGTCGAGGATACCTTCCGCCCGCTGCACGAGGAGGGTGTGCTCCTGATGGCCGACTGTGCCACCATCGAGGACATTCGTCGTGCGGTCGACATGGGCTTCGACCTGGTATCCACCACGCTTTCTCACGGTGTCGCCGCCATCGACTGCACCATGGCCGATGGCCCCGACCTGCCGCTCCTGCGTCAGGCGACCGAGGAATTCCCCGGCCTTCCCATCATTTGCGAGGGTCGCGTACATACGCCCGAAGAGGCTCGCGCTGCAATCGACGCCGGCGCATGGGCCGTTGTCGTCGGCACCGCCATTACGCACCCTACGAGTATTACAAGTTGGTTCAAGGCTGCGCTTGAGGCGTAAGACGGGCCTCGTATCCGCTTGGGGCGGTATACTCAATAAAGGCAATTGATCGTGCGGGATCCGCTGGCCGGGTCCCGCGCTTATTTTAGGAGGCACACATGCAAAAGGGAGATGCCATGGATGCGGCGGAGCGCTCGGAGCGTATCCCCGATATCGTTATCATCACCGGAATGTCCGGCTCGGGCCGAACGCAAGCCATGCATGTGTTTGAGGACATGGGCTATTTTTGTATCGACAACCTGCCCCCACGCCTGATTGCCCAGCTTGCTGAGCTCGTTGGCATCAATACAGGCGTGGGCAGGCACCTTGCCGTCACCTGTGACCTTCGTAGCCAGGGCTTATTCGATGAACTGCTCGATGCTGTTGCCGCACTGGAAGAGCGCGAGATGAGCTGCGACATCGTGTTTCTCGAGGCGTCTGACGAGGTGCTGATTCGCCGGTATAGCGAAAACCGTCGCCGCCATCCCATTGCAAAGCCGGGGGAGACCACGGCCGACGCTATTCAGCGTGAACGTCTGCAGCTGAAAGGCGTTCGCGATCGAGCGGATATGATTATCGACACGAGCCGCTTGCGCACTTCTGCCTTACGTAACAAGCTTCGCATGGCTTTTTCCGAGCTGTCCGACCAGCAGCTTATGGACGTCCACGTGTTCTCGTTTGGCTTTAAGCATGGCATGCCCGTTGAGGCGGATATCATGATCGATGTTCGCTTCTTGCCCAATCCTTTCTACGATCCCGAGATGCGTACCATGACCGGTCTCGATAAGAAGGTCTCCGATTTTGTCTTGGACCACCCTAAGACCCAGGAGTTCTGGAAGGCTTGGACCCAGCTGCTCGATACGGTCATGCCGGGTTATATCGCAGAGGGCAAGCCGCAGCTTTCCATTGCTATCGGCTGCACAGGCGGACAGCACCGTAGCGTCGCCATTGCCGAGGCCACGGCCCGCTACCTGGAGGGTGCTCAGTATCATGTGAGCATCTCCCACCGTGACCTGTCGCGTGCCAACACGAAGGCATAGGTTTACATGTCGTTTACCGCTGAGGTGCGTGACGAGCTTGCGCGCTGCGAACCAGAATGCGAATACTGCGATTTGTCGACGCTTGCTGCGCTAACGCGTGTGAGCGGCACGCTTTCGCTGGCGGGCTCGGGACGGTACCGCTTGACGGTCGCGACCGAGACGGGTGCTGTGGCGCGCACGATGATTGCGCTGACGCATCGTATTCTTAAGCTCAAGACCGAATTCACGGTTCGTAAGTCGGTCCTGCACAAGGTGCGAAACTATCTCATCACCTTGCCCGATCAGCCCGATTTGGATAAGGCTCTGGTGCTGCTGGGCATTCTCGACCGTAGGGGAGGGCTCGTCGCGGGCGTGCCGCGCCACATCGTCGCCCGTCCTTGCTGCAGGCTCGCCTATATTCGCGGTGCGCTGATTGCCGGAGGCTTTGTTGCCGACCCGCGTGGCGATTTTCATTTGGAGATCGCGGTTCAGGGCGAGGAGTATGCAAAGGGACTTTGCAACCTTCTGGAGCAGATTGGAGTTCACGCCCGCGTCAATGCGCGTCGCGGCTCGTATGCCGTGTACATCAAGAGTGCCGAGGAGATTAAACGTCTGTTACAGCTGATTGGCGCCAAGCGCAGCGTTGCCGAGATTGAAGAGGCCCGCGCGGTTAAGCTGGTGAAGAACGACGTGAATCGTCGCGTGAACGCAGAGCTTGCCAACCAGACCAGAAGTGCCGGTGCCGCCCAACATCAGCTTGCGCTCATCGATGAGCTTGATCGGCGCGGTTTGCGCGAAACGCTGCCGGATGCTCTGGCAGTTTTTTGTGACTTACGCGAGCGCTACCCCGATCTCTCACTGCGAGATTTGGGGGAAATGGCCGACCCTCCTTTGTCGAAGTCGGCCTTGTATCACCGTGTTTTGCGCCTTGAAAAGCTCATTGAAGCAAGCAGGTAGTTTAAAGCGGCAGCTTATATAGGGGTTGAACTGCTGTTTTATACATTAAAACGTTTTAACGCAAATTTGATTTTCAATTTCGAGCATTCTCGTGAAATTCAAGTCAAAAAAAAGGTATATTAGGCGAGTGGTTAGTTTGTGGGCCTCAACGGCAGGCGCTGTAGCTTGCGGGGGCCTTACGAAAGGAGACACAATGGCAGTAAAGGTTGCTATTAACGGCTTCGGTCGCATCGGTCGTCTGGCCTTCCGTCAGATGTTCGGTCATGAGGGCTCCGAGATCGTCGCTATCAACGACCTCACCTCTCCCGATATGCTCGCTTACCTGCTGAAGTACGACTCCACGCAGGGCAACTATGCTCGCGATCACGAGGTCGTTGCTGGCGAGGATTCCATCACCGTTGACGGCAAGGAGATCAAGATCTACAAGGAGGCCGACGCCAACAACCTGCCTTGGGGCTGTCTCTTATACACATCTCCGAGCCCACGAGACGGACTCCTATCTCGT
>UROO01000030.1 GCA_900549555.1 uncultured Collinsella sp.
TACACCCTAGAGTTCGTCGGCAGCGTCAGATGTGTATAAGAGACAGCCTCAAGACGTCGTAATCGAACATGAGCTTTTTGTACGAACGAGCAGCAGGCGCCTTACCGACAAGTGCCGCACGCACCAGAGCGGCAACAGAAGGAGCACATTGTGCGAGCGCAGCATCACTGCCCACGGCAGAACCGTCAAGCGCCGCGGCGACGGCAGCAAACACCTTGCCGCAACCCGAGCTCAGCAGCCTGAGTGCATCGTACAGTACCAGATCACACAGGAAGTACGCCAGGTCATCGGCATGCTGGGCATCGAGACCGTCGCGCTGCCAGTCAGCCAGCACCGCGGAGTGAATCTTCACGTGCTCCAGCAGACGCGTCTCGTCGTCGTAGCGCATGGTGTCCATGAGCGAACCCTTGCGCGCCACGCGGTAGTCATACAACTTGTTCGAGATAAGCGCGGTCTTGCGCGAACGACCGTACACGGCAAAATCGAAGACCTGGTCCTCGCCATACTTAACGGTTTCGTCGAACACGATCCCGTTGCCCAGCATAAACTCACGTTTGCAGGCGGTGCGCCATGCAAAGGGGCGAGACGCTTCCTTAAACAGCAGGTCAGAGCTATAGCCTTCAAACGACACATCGCGCGGGCTCAGCACATAGTTAAGCCACGGATACCCCGCCTCCAACGGATACGGGTTTGCGCCAAAGGTCAAAACGTCGCAATCCTCACGCTCAAAGGCATCAACGATTACGCGGCACGCATCAGACGTAAACCGGTCGTCGGAATCCAAAAACGCGACGATAGGAGCCGTGGACGCAGCGATGCCCGCATTGCGCGCGCTCGACAGACCACCGTTGGGCTTATCGACAAGCTTAAAGCGCGCATCCTTTTCGCAATAGGCAGCGGCGATGTCGCGCGAACCATCCGGCGAGCCATCGTTAACCAGCACACCTTCCCAATCGGGCATATCCTGCGCGAGTAGGGAGTCCAGGCACCATGCCAGGCACTCCTCCACCTTGTAGATGGGAACGACGACGGAAATCTTAGGGGTAGCCATAATCACGCGCTCCTACTGTGCCGCCGGCACGTCATCGGGATGCGGGTTATCACCGTAGGCGCGCTGGTACGTCAGCACGCGCCAAACCAGCGGTAGGCCGCCGATCTTAAAGTAGTGTTTAAACGTATTGAGCTTGCCCGGCTTTTTAAAGCCAAAGCGCGAATCGATATAGGCACGGGGCGATTTGACCATCAAACGCAGATCGGTCTCGCCGCGCGGGTCGAAGAGCGACAGGTCAAAGCGACCGGCATCCCAATCGGCCTTGAGCTCGGGAGACGCCTTCTCCCAAAACTGCTCGCGCAACTCATCGACCAGACGCTCATCATTCCAGCGGTATGTATCGACCTTCATGCGCATTAAAATACCCTGAAGCTGAGCCTTGAGCTCGGGGCGTTCATCCAAAAAGCGCTGCATCTCGGCATATTCGTCGCACACGCAAAACACCTTGTTGGGCGAATTAACGGAGCTCTTCTCGTTATCCTGGCGATAGCACAAAATGGGATCCGCAATAAACGCAGCACGCTCGGCGCTCGCCCAGACCTTAAAGTTAAAACCCGCATCCTGATACGAGGCACCCGGCGTGGGAAGGAACCGAATCTGATTGTCGTTGAGAAACTCGCGACGATAGATGGCCGACCAAATGGAAGGCTTGCGGTAGAAGATACCCGGGCGCTCGACGGGGCGATACGCCGCACCCGTCATATGCTCGTCGATAATTCCAAACAGCTCACGGCGCTCGCTGGGCGTGGACCAATACAGGTAAAAGTCGCCCTTTACCACATCGGCATGCTCAGCATCGGCCTTGGCGACCAGCTTTTGGAGCGAATCCTCAAACATAAAGTCATCGGACTCCAAAATGCCCACGTACTCACCGCGTGCCATCTCCAAGCCGCGGTTCATCGAGTCGCCGTAGCCGCTATTGGCCTTGTCGATCATCTTGACGCGCGCATCGCACTCCATGTACTCGCGGATGATATCCGGCGAGCTATCGGTAGAGCCATCGTTGATGCAAATGATCTCAATGTCCTCGAGCGTCTGCGCAATGGCTGAATCGAGGCACTCGCGCAGGTAGCGCTCAACATTGCAGATGGGAACAAGCAGCGAAACTTTAGGGGTATCAGAGTTCTGCAAGAGAACCTCCTGTTGAATAGCGTGGAACAGGGTTATTTTAGCAGCGAAGCAACGGCGCGCGGCAGCGCCCAGAATTAGATAAAGCGCTCCAGGCAGGCCTTGAGACCGCGGGTCGAAAGATAGAACAGCGTGGCGTCTGCCATCGAAACGCCCGAGGTCGCTGCAACGAGCTCATGGGCAACACGACAAACGGCGCCCTTAGCAGGCATATCCGCCCACTCCGTTCCCAAAAACGTCGTGAAATCCATATTGACGCGACCGGCCACGCGACAGAAACCGTCGGCGTCCAGACGCGCCAAGTCAAACACAATAAGGTCCAAGAACCAGGTGATCAGCTCGCCGGGGCAAAGATCCAAAAGGCCGTAAACTGCCCAATCCTCCAAGACTTCCTCGAGCATGCTCATGTGTGCGTCGAGCTTTTTGGCGCGTGCCTCGGCACTGTTGAACTCGTGCGTCGCCGATTCGCTCTCCATCACGTAGTGGTAGAACCTGACCGGCATGACGACGGTCTTTGAGGCCAGCGCGTAAGCTGCAAACTGGAACACAACGTCCTCGCCCAAGGCCAAGCCGGGGGCAAAACGTATGCCCTCGCGATTGAGCAGCTCGCGCGAAAAAGCCGCGCGGCACGCATAGGGCTGTGCGTTTGCGTGGAACAGCAACTGGGGATCACGGGCGCCAAAAGTGCCCGCCTTGGGGCTCATGAGTTGCTGGACCCGCTTGGGCACGGCGTCGGACGGCTCGCAAACGCCGCCAAAAACGGCGACCTCGGCATCTGCAGACTCCATGGCATGCAGCACGCACTCGACCGTCTGGGCGTCGATGTAATCGTCGGCGTCCACAAAAAAGACGGTCTCGCCCTCGGCGGCATCGATACCGGCATTTCGAGCGCACGAGACACCAGCGTTTTCCTGGTCAATCACCAGCACACGGTCATCGGCCTGCGCAATTTGACGCAAGACGCCCAGCGAATCGTCAACCGAACCGTCGTTGACACAGACAACCTGAATCGAGCGCTCAGACTGTGCCAGCAGCGAGTCGAGGCATCTCTGAATGGAGCGCGCGGAGTTGTATACGGGAACGACAATAGTCGCTTTGGGAATCGAGGCCTCTCCCATACCGACCTACCCCCTCAGCGATTCGATGAGGAAGGCGGCGACCACACCAGGGCCTCCAACCGAGGCGTAATACTTAGCGCGCCCCAAGGCACCATCCGTTGCAAAGTGCGGATGCTCGTCAACCCAGCCCTCTGGATCTTTGAGGATGGCAGCGAGATTCGCGCGCTTCCACGGCTTAAGATCGTCCAGCGAAAACTCCCCGGCGTCCAAGGCCGCTTGGAATTCCTTGGCCATCTGCACCAGGAACTCCTTATAGAACTTGGGTGCCAAGCGCACATAGTTCCACATATACGAATCGTATTTAATGAGCTGATTGAACTTGAGCATGCGGGCGACGTCATCGCTTGCGTGATCGCGAGCATAATCTTCTCGGATCCAGCGCTCGATTTCGGCATACTCGGTATTGACGCAAAAGACCTTAGCCGAAGAATTGACCGAGGAGTTCTCGTTGTCCTGACGATACGAAAGCACGGCATCGTGCAGGTAAACGGCCTTGTCGGCGCATGCGATCGCCTTAAAGGCAAACGACGTGTCCTGAAAGGATGCTCCCGGAGTCGGCAGGAACTTGATGCCGTTGCGCTCAAGAAAATCACGGCGGTACACGGCCGACCAAATCGACGGCTTTTGCTTAAAGAACTGCGTCGTGTCGCTCGGATGCACCGGCTTGTCACAGTCCCTTGCCTCAAACATCTCGTGCAGCGAGCGGCGCTCCTCGGGCTTAGACCAGTAGAAGTCAAAATTTGCCTTCGCAAAGTCGGTATTGAAGCGCTCGGCAGCTGCCACGAGCTTCTCCAGCGCATCGGGCGCCATAAAGTCATCGGACTCCAGAATGCCCACGTACTTGCCGCGCGCCATCTCAAGCCCGCGGTTCATGGAGTCGCCGTAACCGCTATTGGCCTTGTCGATCATCTTCACACGCGCGTCGCGCTCCATGTACTCGCGGATAATCGCCGGCGAGTTGTCGGTAGAGCCGTCGTTGATGCAAATGATTTCGATGTCCTCGAGCGTCTGCGCCACGGCGGAATCGAGGCACTCGCGCAGATAGCGCTCAACGTTGTAGATGGGAACAAGCAGCGACAGGACAGGGCCGCCAGGGGAATTAGTAGACAAATGTGCTCCTTAGGAAATACCTGCCGTTAATGGTATCAAAGGGTCGTCCCGCCCGCGGGCGTTTATATAATCTATGGAGCCCGCAGAGGCAAACCGATACGAAAGGACGTCATGCAGCACAAAGCCGCACGCAACATAGTCATCGAAGCGCTGCGCTTAATCGCGGTCGCCACGCCCATGGCAGGTTCCTGCGTTTTATTCAAACCTTGCCAACATGGCGCAGCGACCCTTTACAATAGGTGCCGTCCAAACGACGCATTCGATAGCTTCCGTGTGGCGCTCGCCCGCCACGCGTGAAAGGATATATTCCCCATGACTTCCGCCCTTCCCGCTCCCATCGATAAGCTCGCCATCGTTGTCGTTACGTACAAGCGCCAGGAGCTCTTGGCCAACCTGTTCGACTCCATGACCGAGCTCACGGCAACGCCTTGGCGTATCGTGATCGTCGACAATGAGAATTCGCGCGAGACCGAAGCCATGTGCGTCGCATTCAACGAGCGCCTCGCCAACCTGTGGGGCATCGACACCGACCAGCCCGACGCAAAGGGTGGCACCGACCGCGTTATCTACGCGCCGCAGCTCAAAAACGGCGGCGGCGCGGGTGGCTTCTCCGCCGGCACCAAGTGCGCCTACGACTTGGGCGCCCAGTGGTTCTGGGTCATGGACGACGACGTGCTCGTCATCCCGGAGGGCATTGAGCGCCTGGCCAAGTGGACGGACCGCTACGACGTCATCCAGGGTTCGCGCCTGGACTTCGACGGCGGTGCCTTCTTTTGGCAGTACCAGCTCATCCTTTCGCTCGGTATCCCCAACCCCATCGCTAAGTGGGACCTGGGCCCCGAGGGCTACCGCGCCATGAACCAGCTGTGCTTTGAAGGCGGCCTGTTCTCGCGCCGCGTTGTCGACAAGATCGGCCTGCCCGATGCGCGCTTTTTCATCTACGGCGACGATGCCTGCTACGGCTATGTTGCCAGCCAGCACTTCCCCGCCGCCGTGGTTGCCGACGTGGTGCTCAAGCGTGCCCGCGCCGTCTCTAACTGGGATATCGCCGGCAAACGCCAGCTCAACTCAACGAGCGACACCAACCGCTACTACATCATGCGCAATCGCGGCTTTTTGGCCCGTTACATGCAGATTTACGGCGACTACCACCCCATCTTGTTCCGCTTGGGCAACGCCGCGACCTTCTGCAAGGAGTTCATTCGTCTGGCAGCGGTCGACAAGTGCTTTAAGACCGGCATCCCGGCGCTGCGCCGTGGCATGAAAGATGCCCGCAAGATCATCAAGGACCCCAACTGGAAGCCCATGCCGCCTATGAAGGACGCAGAGTAGCGGACACCCCTACAGCCGCTGGCACACCGCTGCCACATGACACCCGTCAAACCCGAATCCCCAGCGCATGCGGCCCACACCGGGTCGCGGTACGCGAATCTTGTCGATGCCGTCGCGCTCTATGTCGAGCAGTGCCTGAACGGCCAGCAGCTCCAGGCCGAGCGCGTCTACGCCGGGGTCATACATCATGTTGACCGTTATCAGCGGACGCTCGTCGAGCATGCCGATCGTGTCTGCCACGTCAAACACGGTGCCCGTAGGAAATACCTGGATGTCCCAGCGATCCGCGCCACGCTTTCGCCTCGAGGCAGGATTGGCATAGCCCGGCAATCCAAAGCAGAGCCCCTGCAAGAGCAGGTGATATGGCAGCTGCGCATCTGGGTTGTTCACACCGATTCCCACATCTCCCAGGATGCGGTCTAACGCCCGCTTTACCGCATCCTCGTCCCCACGGCACAACCCGTCTCGAAACGCATCGACATCTCGAACGTCCTCGGCAGCACGCTCAAACCAATCAATAATCACCAGACGAAAGGTCTGGCGAAGCTCGTTATTGGGCAACCGCAGAGCACGGGAGCAGCTGTCATGCTCCGGTTCTTCAGTCATATCAGTCGTCAGGAAACCGGACAGATACAGCGCCGTCCACAGGCCATCATCAGACGAGGCCTCTAGCCCCGCAGCACCCAAACAAAGCGGAACCTCAACGCACCCATGGGCCTCGAGCAAATCGAACAAGACCGAAAGACGGTCGAGATTCCACCCGGCAACCACCCTACTCAGGCAATCGGCATACCCATACAGATCGGCACGCACAGGCGCCGTGCAGCCACGGTCCAGAAAACCGATCACACGAGCTGGACTCGAGCAATAGGCCCTACCAAACCGATATCCCTCGAGCCATTCACGCGCATCATCCAGGTATTCCTCGCGCCCAGCATGATTCAACAGAGCCTGGACCTCGACATCCGAAAAGCCGAACCAACGGTCACACCTGATCGAAAGCGGCGTCGCTAGACAATACGAGCAGCCGCGCGAAGAAAGTGCCGCCTCGGCAGGGCCGGGACACTCCCCCATCAGACACGTCAGCCGCAACGAATCCCCCGCAGCGGCAATGACATCAAACAGTACGCTATCGAGCAATTCCGCCGAATCGGCGACGGAAGCGTCCCTCGCGTTCGAACGGTCCAACCACGCCGCGTCGTATCCATCAACGAGCAGCACAACCTGCTCATCGCAGGCCATCTCCAATAGCCCTATGAGCACGCCAAGCACCGAGTTGACCTCATCTGCACTTGCCACGCCACGCGCAACGCGCTCGATGTGGCGCACCTTGTCTCGGGGCAAATCTGGAGCCTCCAAAAGCGCCAACAGGCGAGCGCACTCACCAGAAAGAGCGTCACGCACGACGCCGACGACGTTAGCCTCGCACCTCGCAGCGCCAGAAAAGTCCAGCGATATCACAGGGTAGCAGGCAAACTCATCCCGATAGCGCCCGCCACCCGCATCCCAAATCTGGGAACCAGCAAACAGACCCCAATCGACCTGCCCGACCGTGGGTCGCTCCAGAAAAGCCTTGAGCATCGACAAGTTCATGCTCTTGCCAAAACCCTCGGGTCGACAGCACACTATAACGGTTGCTTCACAATCAAGTGCATCGGCAATAAACATGGTCTTGTCGACCAGCATGCAACGACCAATGGCATCGGCAAAATCATGCACACCGACAGGCAAAACCGCATCGTCAACATGGTTGACAAGCCGTACGCCAAAAGTATCGGAACTGTTGCAATACTCCTGTTCAGACACTGTAACTTCTCCCTAAAACGTAGCACGAGGCCCATTGTAGCGAGCAGTTCAAGCGCAACGCTGGATCAGCGCAAAGGCATCGGGCAACGGTAGGAACAAAGCCCTTGAGGGGGGATAACAAATCGTTGCGCAACAAAATGGGGCCCGATGCATTCGCACCGGACCCCGTCCTAGTTCTTAGATTATCAGGCGACCAGGAACTTACTCCTCGGATCCGTCCTCGCCAGCGAACTTCTTCTGCTGATCGAGTTTATGCTTACCACTCACAATAGACGTGGCACCAAGCGTGGCCAAACTTGCACTGGCAAGGCTTGCCATCACGATGAGGTCGCCCGTCTTGGGCATATTGCCACCCGAGGCCTTGGTCGTCGTGGTCGTGGTAGTCATCGTGGTGGTCGAGGTGACGTTCTTGTCGTCAACCTTCTGAGCATCGGCGTCGGACTGTCTCGCGCCCGCATCGATCGTAGCGTCGGCATCGCCGTCGGTCCTGGACTCGAGAGCCTCACCAGAAGACGAGCCGATGTTGTTGCCAGCCGTCATCGAAGACCCGATCATGGCGCCAAGCTGCTCGACAAAGGAGGACTTGTTCTCGGTCGACGAATTACTGACATCGGAGTCCTCGGTAGAGTCGGAATCAGTGCCAGAGCTCTCGCCAACATCGGTGGAGCCATTGGAGGGGCCGCCAGTCGATCCAGAGACAGAACCACCGGTTGAACCAGAGCCCGAATCACCAGCACCGCCAGCAGACTCCGTTCCACCCGAAGCAGTCCCGCCATTACCGGCACCATTGTTACCAACACCAGTCGAAGGCGCACCCGTCTCGCCGCCATTGTCCGCATCACTATCGGTTTCCACCGTTGGCCCAGCAGGCGCAGCAGGGGCCTTGTTCGGGTGAGGTGCCGGCGCGGGCGCAGGCTTAGGCTCAGGATCGGGCTCCGAAGGCGTCTCCTCAGCGGCAGCCTCGTCCTCGGCAATATAGACCAAGCAGTCCTTGAGCTCGTTTTTATAGCGATTCTTCCAGCCCTCGTGGTACTGGGGCTGGCTTGCATACTTGGTCGCCACGTTATTGACCACGCTGTTGGAAAGTGCCGTCACAAACTCGCGGTCGGTCATGCTGTTGGAAAGGTTTGCCCAACGGAAAAAGTCCTGGCAGCCACCGGTGCCGCACATATTGGTGATACTCCACACCATGCCCTTGACGCAGTCGGCGCGACCGGCAATGTCAATGCCGAGCGCACTCTTGAGCCACGACTCGGTCACGGCATAGTAGGAGTTATACGCATAAGCATCCTGCAGTGCCGAGAATTCTTCAGGGTCGGTGTTATAAGCACCCTGGAAGGCCTCCTGCGCAATACGGCCCAGCTCAGTGAGCTGGCCGTTCGCATACATGGGGTTGTTTCCGTTGGAAATCTCGCTGCCACGATCGATCGCAGCCTTAAGCATGCCGTACTTAGCAGAATCGTAGTTGTAGACCTGCTTCATAAACGGAATGAGCGACCATCGGCGGTCGAACTGGTAATAGCCCAGCGCGTTATAACCGTCGCCATACGAAAAACCCTGGTTATAGTTGCCATGGCTCTCATATTTGGTGAAGTACTTCATCTCGGCGGTCACGTTGACAAACGAAACACCCTGAACCGACCTCAGCACGCCCGAGAAGGACTGCTGGGTGTAAAGGCCCTTATCGATATCGGTGGCATCCGAGGCAACGCCCGGCGTGGGCTCCTCGGCTATAGCGGTTGCGGGTGCGGCAACGGCGCCAAACGAAAGCGCCAACGTCAGACCCGCAACAATCGCGGAATGCTTGGGCTGCATAGATCCTCCCTGCATTGGTATAGTTAAAGTGCGGTTTGCAAAGATGGATTCAGTATTACAGCTCCCCGTTTGTTGCACAACAACCCATCGGTAAACGGCAACAACCCTCCGCGAAATCTTAAGGAATTAAACAAACTGGTCGTCGGGAGCCAGCAGAAGCTCGCCATAACGCTCCATTAGCCCGTCTCTCAGTTGACAGAAAGCGGGGATATAGACGTTCAAGATGCGCTGAATCAAATCTTGAGCGAGCTTGTTGTCATAGATATGGACATTCGTATTGCGATCTCTGAGCATATCTAGCCAGGCTGCCTCATCAATAAAGTCGTAGAATCGGTAGGACTCCTTCAAGATGGCACGAGGGGACCCCGACGCGGCAAGCGTGGCACCCTCATACTCGAGCAGACGCTTGAGGAGCGTAATTGAGAGACCGAAAACCTGCTCATAGATATATGTACATCCGGAGACAACATAGTCGTTATCGAAATCTTGGAATCGAGCTGTCTCTAGCAGTGCCAGACGCGAATCAAAGGCTTCGTACGACTTCACGAAAGCCAGCCCCTACAGCTTAATGTCGAAGTTGATCTCGGGGACGGCGGCTAGGTCTGCCAGGGTCACGCCGTCAACGTACTTTTCGATCACGTCATCCAGGCCGCGCCAGAACTTGACCGTTGAGCACAGATCGCTGCGGGTGCAGCTGTTGTCGATGCCATCGCACGCCACCGGAGCCGTGCTGCCCTCGACGGCACGCAGGATGTCGCCGGCACGCACCTCGGAGGGGTCCTTGGCCATCATGTAGCCGCCGCCCTTGCCGCGTACGCTCTTAAGCAGGCCCGCCTTCATAAGCGGACGAACCAGCTGCTCCAAATACTTTTGCGAGATGTGCTCGCGGTCGGCGACCTCGCGCAGGGCGATTTTGCCCTCGACGTCGCCAAGCGCTGCGATATAGATCATCAGTCGGAGGGCATAGCGGCCCTTAGAAGAAATGAGCATACCTACCCTCTCATCGTTGCCGAGACAAAATACCAGGCTTGTTTATCCCAAATCTTATGCACGCGGGGCAAACAAGCCTGATTATTATGTCCCACATCTAAAAAGTCGAGTGGATTAGTCGGGTTTTCCCTTGACTAACGCCGATCCCATAGTAACTTTATTCCGAGAAGATTCCTAGGGTTTAGTACACCTATGAGTACACCATATACAGAGAGGGACAGCATGAGCGCAAATCCGCTGCTTTCCATCGAAGGTCTGACCGCCTCCGTGGACGAGAAGACCATCCTCCACAACGTCAACCTCAACGTCGCCGCCGGCGAGACCCACGTGCTGATGGGACCCAACGGCGCCGGCAAGTCCACCCTCGGCCACCTGGTCATGGGCGACCCCGTCTACACGGTCAACGACGGCCGCATCGTCTTTGACGGCCAGGACATCACCGAGCTCACCACCGACAAGCGTTCGCGCGCCGGCCTGTTCCTGAGCTTCCAGGCCCCGGTCGAGATCCCGGGCGTGCCGCTGTCGAGCTTTTTGCGCGCCAGCATCGCCGGCCGCCCCGGCCTGGAGATGAAGGGCAAGGAGTTCCGCCGTCGCGTGAAGGAGCTCGCGGCCGAGCTCAACATGGATACCGTCTACCTCAACCGCGAGCTGGGCGTTGGCTTCTCGGGTGGCGAGAAGAAGAAGGTCGAGATGCTCCAGCTCCTGCTGCTGCAGCCCAAGCTCGCCATCCTGGACGAAACCGACTCCGGCCTGGACGTCGACGCCCTGTCTACCGTCAGCCATGGCATGGACGCCTACCGCAAGAGCTGCGACGGCTCCATGCTCATCATCACGCACAACACGCGCATCCTGGAGCATCTGGATGTCGACCGCGTCCACGTTATGGTCAAGGGCCATATCGTGCGCGAGGATGACGCCTCGCTGATCCCCTGGATCGACAAGAACGGCTTTGAGACCTTCGAGTGCGAGGCCGCCGAGCAACGCACCAAGGCCGAAGCCGACGCTGCCGAGCAGCAGGCGTAAAGGGGCGACGCAATGACCAAGAACCGCACCGAGGTTGCGGACATCGACCGCAGCCTCTACGACTTCACCTATGGCGAGGAGGGATTCGAGCGCCTCGACGCCGGCATCACGCCCGACATCGTGCGCGAGATCAGCGCCAAGAAGGACGAGCCGCAGTGGATGCTCGACCTGCGCCTCAAGTCCCTCGAGATCTTCAATCGTTTCCCCGACCCGACGTGGGGCCCCTCCATCGAGGACCTGGACATGGACAACATCGTCACCTACGTCAAGCCCAACACCGACCAAAAGCACGACTGGGAGTCGGTGCCCGACGACATCAAGAACACCTTTGAGCGCCTGGGCATCCCCGAGGCAGAGCGCAGCTACCTGGCGGGCGTCGGCGCGCAGTACGACTCCGAGCTGGTCTACCACAACATGCAGGACACTGCGTCCAAGATGGGCATCGTCTACTCCGGCATCGAAGAGGCCCTGCACGACCCGCAGTGGGAGCCGCTCATCCACGAGAAGTTTATGACGCTCATCCCGCCCACCGACCACAAGTTTGCGGCCCTGCACGGCGCCGTGTGGTCGGGCGGCTCGTTTGTCTACGTGCCCAAGGGCACCAAGCTCGATTTTCCGCTGCAGAGCTACTTCCGCCTTAACGCCAAGGGCGCCGGCCAGTTTGAGCACACGCTCATCATCGTCGAGGACGATGCCGACCTGCACTTTATTGAGGGCTGCTCCGCGCCCAAGTACAACGTGGCCAACCTCCACGCAGGCGCTGTCGAGCTGTTTGTGGGCAAGCGCGCGCATCTGCGCTACTCGACTATCGAGAACTGGTCCAAGAACATGTACAACCTCAACACCAAGCGTGCGCGCGTGGACGAGGATGGCGACATCGAGTGGATCAGCGGCTCCTTCGGCAGCCACGTGGGCTACCTCTACCCCATGAGCGTGCTCAACGGCCGTCGCGCCCGCTCGAGCTTTACCGGCATTACCTTTGCCGGCGCCGGCCAGAACCTCGATACCGGCTGCAAGGTCGTGCTCAACGCGCCCGACACCTCGGCAACCGTCGAGACCAAGGGTATCTCCAAGAGCGGCGGCATCCAGACCTTCCGCAGCTCCATCGTGGCCACGCCTAAGGCCGAAGGTTCCAAAGCAACCGTGAGCTGCCAGTCGCTGATGCTCGACGACCAGAGCCGCTCCGATACCATCCCCGCCATGGACATCCGCGCCAAGAACGTCGACATCGGCCACGAGGCCACCATCGGCCGCATCGGCGACGACAAGGTGTTCTACCTGATGAGCCGCGGCATATCGGAGGAAGAGGCCCGCACCATGATCGTCAACGGCTTTGCCAACCCGGTCTCCAAGGAGCTGCCGCTTGAGTACGCCGTCGAGATGAACAACCTGATCAAGCTCGAGATGGAAGGAGCGATCGGATAATGAAACAGGAAACCAACACCGCTGCTACCACGCTCGAGCAGGTCAACGCTATGCCGGCCGCCACTTGGGGCTGGCTCAAGATGAACCAGACCAAGCTCGAGCTTTCGGACGAACTTGCCGCCGCTCCCGCCGAGGCCGTTGAGGTCGAGGGCCTGGACGAGCAGTTTGCCGGCTCGGCCGACGCCTTCGATACCGCCATGGACGCCATGGCCGAGCGCTTCCCCGAGCGCCGTGCCTCCGCCCCCGGCGACGCCGCCGATCGTGCCCGCATCACGCCCGAGACCGAGCTCGACGTGCCCGCCACCTCCGTCTACCAGGCCGGCGCTATCAAGCTCGAAGAGGAGCTCTCCCCCGCCGAGGCCTTCGAGACCGGCATGGGCGAGGCCGCCTACACCTATCTGGCCGATCACGCCACCAAGCGCGTCGTCATCGATGTGCCCGCGTACGGACGCGCCACGGTTACCGTGCGCGTGAGCGGTGTCGACGCCGCCGCGGCCATCGCCGCTATCGATGTCGTCGCCCGTCCGCAGGCAACGCTCGACCTGCAGATCGCCCTGGACTCCCCCGTCAACGGCCAAGGCGTCGTGGGCTCCGTGCTGCGCGTGTGCGCTCACGAGTACGCCACCGTCAACGTAACCTGCACGCAGACGCTCGATGACAGCTGGATCGCGCTCGACGACACCGGTCTGTTCCTGGACGAGGGCGCGCGCGTCAACGTGCAGCACACCGTTCTGGGTGCCGGCGCCAGCGCCACCGGCCTTGCCGGCGACCTGCTGGGCGACACCGCCAAGGTGACCATCGATACCGATTACCTGGGTGCCCGCGAACAGGTGCGTGACTTTAACTACGAGCTGCGCCACCGCGGCCGCAAGACCGAGTGCGAGATCGACGCGAACGGCGTGCTGACTGGCACGTCAAAGAAGGTCTACCGCGGCACCATCGACCTCGTGCACGGCTGCAAGGGTGCCGTCGGCACCGAGCGCGAGACGGTGCTCTTGGCCAACAAGGGCGTCGACAACAAGACCGTTCCCGTCATCCTCTGCGACGAGGACGACGTCGCCGGCAACCACGGCGCCACCATCGGTCACGTCCGCGACGAGCAGCTGTTCTACCTCGCCTGCCGCGGCCTTGACCAAAACGCCGCCGAGGACCTGTTCATCCGCGCCAAGCTGGAGGACGCCGCGCTTTCCGCCATCGACGAGCGCACCCGCGCCGCCGTCGTTCGCTTGGGCAACAACCTAATCGACAACTTTGAGGAGGAGCTCGCATGATCGACACCGAGCACGTTAAATGCGACACCTGTACCGCACCGGAGCCTATGGAGCTCGACGCCAGCGACGAGGCCTCGCGCGGCTGGCCTACCGTCGACATCGAGACCAACCCCTACAAGGCGCAGTTCCCGCTGTTCCAGCAGCACCCCGAGATCGCCTTCCTCGATAGCGCCGCCACCGCGCAGCGTCCCGCCTGCGTGCTCGACGCCGAGCGCGACTTCTACCAGCGCATGAACGCCAACCCCCTGCGTGGCCTGTACTCGCTGTCCGTCGAGGCCACCGAGGCCATCGCGAAGGTGCGCCAGCAGATCGCCGACGTCATCGGCGCCCCCCAGGCCAACGAGGTCGTCTTCACCCGCAACACGAGCGAGTCGCTCAACCTGGTCGCCAAGAGCTTTGCGCCCACGGTCCTCGAGCCGGGCGACGAGGTCGTCATCACCATCATGGAGCACCACTCTAACCTGATCCCGTGGCAGCAGGTCTGCCGCGAGACCGGCGCCAAGCTCGTCTACCTCTACCCCACCAAGACCGGTCAGCTCACGACCGAGGAGGTTCTGTCCAAGGTGGGTCCCAAGACCAAGATCTTGGCCGTGGGTCAAGTCTCTAACGTGCTGGGCGTCGAGAACCCGGTCAAGAATCTCGGCAAGCTCGTGCACAAGTACGGCGGCTATCTGGTCGTCGACGGTGCGCAGTCGCTGCCGCACATGCCGGTCGATGTTGCCGATCTGGGCGCCGACTTCTTTGCCTTTAGCGCGCACAAGGCCATGGGCCCCATGGGCATCGGCGTGCTGTGGGGCAAGATGGACCTGCTCAACGCCATGCCGCCCATGCTCACCGGCGGTGAGATGATCGACTCGGTCACCGAGCAGGATGCCGTCTGGGCTCCCGTCCCCGAGAAGTTCGAGGCCGGCACGCAGGACGCCGCCGGCATCTTCGCCACAGGCGCGGCACTTGATTACCTCGTCAACACGGTGGGCTACGAAAACATCCAGGCACGCGAGCAGGCACTCGTCCACTACCTGATGGGCGAGCTCATGCAGCTCGACTTTGTCCAGATCATCGGCTCCATCTATTGGGACAACCACCACGGCGTCGTGAGCTTTAACGTCAAGGGCATCCACCCACACGATGTCGCGAGCATCATGGACATGGACGGCGTCTGCATCCGCGCCGGTCACCACTGCGCGCAGCCGTTGCTCACCTGGCTAGGCGTCGAGAACCTTGCCTGCTGCCGCGCCAGCATGGCTTTCTACAACGACAAGGCCGATATCGACAAGTTTATCGCCGGCCTGCATCACGTTTGGAGCACGTTCAATGGGTAATCTGTACACCTCCACCACGTTTATGGAGCACAACTCGCATCCCGACTATAAGTACGAGATGGATGCCCCCACGCACGAGCACGACGGCATCAACCCCAGCTGCGGCGACGAGCTCACCTTGCAGCTGCGTGTCGAAAACGGCGTGATCGAGGAGGCCTCCTTTACCGGTCACGGTTGTGCCATCAGCCAGGCCAGCGCCGACATCATGGCCGATCTCATCACCGGCGAGACGGTCGAGGAGGCTCGTCGTCTGGCAGGGCTTTTCCTCGCCATGATCCGTGGCGAGCAGCTCTCCGAGGAAGACCTGGAAGACCTAGACGAGGCCGCCCAGCTACAGGACATCTCGCACATGCCCGCCCGCGTTAAATGCGCCGAGTTAGCCTGGCGCACCCTCGACGGCATGCTCGAAGGGTAAACTAGCCAGTAGCGGATGCCCCAGATCAAAGGGTTTGATTGCCGAGCCGCCCAATACGGGCGGCTCGGCTTTTTCATAACGCCTCGGACACACAAAGTTCGCGCGTCCGGCGCTCGCCCTGTCATTTACCGAACAGCCAGCCGCAAACACGGACGTTTTCCACAGTGCCAACGGCTAGCGACAGAGCCACGGGCGCCCCAAGCAACGCCCCATGCCCCGTCCTGCTGGGCTCCGGTTCGCTTCGCGCCCGCCACAGACGGGTCCCATAGGGTGCAGCGTGCATTTTTGCGAGTTTTCAGCACGCCAAGTTGCGTGTATACGCATTGAAAGCGTTAATCAACGTCTCTAGGCACCCTTTTATATCGTTTTAGAACAAGCATCGTGGTCTCAGGGGTCACAAGCATGCGCTTTGGAGGCACATCGGCAGGCATAAATAGCTTCGGGACCCATATATTTCAAGATTACGGCGGTGCCGACAGCACCACGATGCTGAAAACTCCGCTTTTTGCACGGTGTGGACGGGGGTAGGCGCGGGTAAAACCGGACTGAGCCGTATTTTTATGCAAGACGGCAATCGTTCTATGCATATCAAGAAGTGCAGTCAGCGTACCAAGCATTTAGAACGCAGGTTGCGGCGCATGAACGACCCCAGCCGCGGTGCACAGGCAGCCCTACATCACGTTTCCGCCAGCCCGCATCGCCGTCCCCGTGCGGGTCCGCACAATACGAGAAACCGTACTTTTGCCAATCCCGGTATAGTGCTCAATCTGGCGCACCGTAAAACCGGCATCGTGCAATCCGAGAACAACACTATCGCGCCGCGCCGGCGGTGCGGCTTTAACCCCGTGGAGCGGAACCCCGAGGCTCTTCGCCAACCTGTCGGCAAAGGCGTGGCGTTCCCACTCCGTCTCTTTCATATCGCACAGCGTTGGCTCGCCGCCCTCGGGCGTCGAAAGCGAATAGGCAGCAAAGGCCTCAGCAGAACCAAAAAGCTCAAGCACGCAAGAAGGATCGGAAAATCCCCTCGTGACATCAGCCGCATCACTGTCGTAAGCGCGCAGATGCTCCGCAAAGCTGCTCCAGAGATAACGCTCGATTAGGCTAATGCCCGCCTCCTGCGGATTGGCGTACACGGAGCGAATAGCCTCCATCACCTGCCAGTCGGTATCGAGCGAGCGGCGCTCAAAACGCTCACGAAATAGGCAGCCCGCGCGCCCGGTACGCTTATTGAACCGACGAGCATACGTCAACAGTAGCCGCTGCATAGCTGCGCTCATTTTGTCCTCGTAATCCAAAAGCACCAGATCCACGTAGTCGCTCATGAGACACCACGCCACAATCGTCACCTGGGCATCACGGCAGCAGTCGCGCATCAGTTCCAAAAACTCCCACCGGTCCTCGTCGCTCTCAAAGATCAACTGCCCGCCCATACCGCGGGCACAAACATGGTAAAAACCGGTGATCGTTTTCCAAACGCGCTGCATGGCGCTCCCTTCGCCGGGATCTACTTACCATCCAATACATCACGATTGAAACGTGCCATCAAAACATTCACGCAAAATGGCACCCGTCGACGGTAAAAGGCGGCAAACCGACGGCGAACGGCAATATAGCCACAGGTGAGGTAACGCAGCCTTGCCAAAAGTTTGACCAGAACCGACCCCCCCTTCAACGGACCGCACAACCACAAACAGTTTAGTTAAATCGTTTCAATTGAAAGTTCCGCGCTTCTCGCTACGAAAACTGAGCCGTTCGCCGAATATTCCGTGCATTTCGCGGTATTATAAGGGCTGCATGTCATGTCCCTTTCGAAGGGTCGCCCGGCAATCGCCAGCCACGACCCCCAGACGGGACGCCAACACGATAGAGAGGAGAGGCATGCAGTACTCACAGGAAGTGGAGAACATGTGCCCCGTTGCCAAGGGTGCATACCACGGCCCCGCACCCATCCCCGAGGAGGGCAAGTGGGTCCAGGCTAAGGAGATTTCCGACATCTCCGGTCTTACGCACGGTGTGGGTTGGTGCGCACCTCAGCAGGGCGCCTGCAAGCTCACGCTGAACGTCAAGGACGGCATCATCGAGGAGGCCCTCGTTGAGACCATCGGCTGCTCGGGCATGACCCACTCTGCCGCCATGGCTTCCGAGATCCTTCCCGGTAAGACCATCCTCGAGGCCCTCAACACCGACCTCGTCTGCGACGCCATCAACGTTGCTATGCGCGAGATCTTCCTGCAGATCGTTTACGGCCGCAGCCAGACCGCGTTCTCCGAGGGCGGCCTGCCCGTGGGCGCCTCCCTCGACGACCTCGGCAAGGGCCTTCGCTCCCAGGTCGGCACCATGTTCGGCACCAAGGCCAAGGGCGCTCGTTACCTCGAGCTCGCTCAGGGCTACGTCACCCGCATGGCTCTCAACGACAAGAACGAGATCATCGCGTTCGAGTTCCTGAACCTCGGCAAGTTCACCGACGCCGTCAAGGCCGGCAAGACCCCCGAGGAGGCCATCGCTGGCGCTATGGGCCACTATGGTCAGTGGGAGAACGCTGCCAAGTACATCGACCCGCGCACCGACGAGGAGACTCACTCCGTCGCCAGCGTGTTCCCGGTTCACGAGTAGAAAGGGAGGGAAATAACTATGACTGTTACGTTCGAAGGTTACGAGCGCCGCGCTGACAAGATCAACAAGTGCCTCGCCGACAACGGCATCGCCTCCCTCGAGGAAGCTCTGCAGATCTGCACCGACAAGGGCTTCAACCCGCGTGAGATCGTCAACAACACCCAGTCCATCGCGTTCCAGAACGCTGAGTGGGCCTACACCCTCGGTTGCGCTCTCGCTGTCAAGCGTGGCGCCAAGTCCGCTTCTGAGGCTCTGTCTCTTATACACATCTCCGAGCCCACGAGACGGACTCCTATCTCGTA
>UROO01000031.1 GCA_900549555.1 uncultured Collinsella sp.
TCTACACCCTAGAGTTCGTCGGCAGCGTCAGATGTGTATAAGAGACAGGATGCCATCCGTGCCCTGGGAATGCTTCCCGAGTCCTGTACGCTCGATTACGAAGAGGGCGAGGAGCCGACGTTCGAGCCCGCGCCCCAGCCCGATCCGGTCGTGGCTGCACAGCCCGATGAGGCCAATGCCGTCGAGACGGAAGCCGATGCGGAGACTGCTATCGATTCCGCAGCCGGTCTGGACGTCATGGCGCCTGCCCCGACGCCCGAGGAGCTCGATAATATCGAGGACGACTACGATGCGTATCCGCATCGTGTGTCCTACGAGAGCGACACCGATTTTTCTGCCGAGCTTCCGGTGACGACGCCCCATGCCGATATCGCTTCCGCGTTTTCTTCGATCGGTGCCAGCGCCTCCCATTTCTTTAAGGGGGCATTCGAAAAGGGCAAGAAACTCGTTGACGACTTTGAGGAAAAGCGCGTCGCTGCCCGCGAGGCAGCCGAGCGCGAGGCTGCAGCCCAGCAACAGGCGGCCGAGGCCGAGCGCGAGCGCGCGGCACAGGAATTTGAGCAAAACGACGCCGAGCAGCCGGTATCGCCGGTATCCGTTGATGTTGCCGACGCCACGACGTCTTTCGAGGCGCCGCAGCCTTCGCCTGCGGAAGTTGCCGGGGAGACGGCGACTTTCGAAACCCAACAGCCAGTCGACAGCACTGTGTCGTTTGATGCCACGATGACGTTTGAGAAGCAGGGCACCGCTATCGCCGAGCCCCTTTCCGCTCCTGTCGAGGACGAGCCCGCTGCGCCCGATACGGTCGAGGATCAATCTGCGGCGGAACAGGTCGCTGCGGACAGCTCCGAGCAAGAGCCTGAGCCCGTGGCCCCCGAAGCTCCGCAGGCGGATGAGTCGAGGCCCTACTCTACGCAGATCTTCACCATGCCCGCGCCGAGTGATCCCGGCGCCACGGTTGCCAACGCTGCTCCGTCGCAGGCCGAGACGGTCGATGCTCTGATGGCTCAGATCTCGTCTCAGGCGTCGCCGCGCCCGAACATGAACGTTCCCGACCCGGCATCCGCGCCGGCTCCCATGCCCTCTGCGTCTCCGCTGGCCTCGGTCCCCGATCCCTCGATGCCTTCGATGCGGCAGGCCAATGTCGCCTCGCGCACCTCGCTGTTCGACCTTCCCGACCCTTCGGCTCAGGTCAACGATCCCTTCGCGACGGCACAGGGTCCCGAGCCCATATCGGCTCCGGTTGTTCCTCCCATGCCGGCCACCTCGGATGTTCAGCCGCTTGAGACTATCTCGGCTCCTGCCGCTCCGGCCGCCAAGCCGCAAAAGCTCGGCTTGGGCGGTCTGTTCGGTCGCAAAAAGAAAAACGAGCAGGACAGCATGAGCGATTGGCTTGGTGTCGAGGATGATTACGACGCCAAGAAGTCTGGTCGCGGTATCGGCTCGTGGGATAACTTCGAGGATGACGACGACGGCTGGAAGGGCGGTGCCACGTCTTCCGATGGAGCTTCCGCCGAGGATATGCTCGCTGCCGTTGCCTCCATGGGCGATGACGAGCTGCTTGGCCACGACATCTGGTTTGTGGCTACAGGCGCTTCCGATTGCGACGGCGCCGGCATGAAGGCGTTCCTGGCCGCGCATCGCGACAAGCTCCGCGGCGTGTTCTTTATCAACCTTGAGTCCATTGGTGCCGGTAGGCTTTCGGTCGTGACGGTCGAGGGCGAGCAGCAGCTGCTCAAGGGTGACCGACGCATCATGAACTTGGTCAACAAGGTGTGCAAGTCGTTCCATGTCGATTGCGGTGCATTTGAGATGCCCTATGCCAAGACCGATGCCTATGCTGCTCTCGAGGCAAGCCGACGCGCCCTTACCATTGCCGGCGTCGACGGCCCACGTTTGGCATGCGCTCACACTGAGGACGATCTGCCGTACAACGTCAATCCGACAAATATCGCTACGGTGTCCGAGGTCGTGACCGAGGTCATTCGTCGTTCGTAGGTTGACCTATAAGGAGTCTGCGTGTTTTCGTACATCAAGCGCCACTGGCCCGTCTATCTCATCTTGGCCCTGATCGCCATTGTCCTTGGTTTCGGGGCCGCGTATATCGTGGGCGTTAAAGGCTCAACGCCTGAGTCCACGATTAGCGAAGAAGTGGAGCACGAGCAGAGTTTGGGAGCCGATGGCATCTCCGAGTCCGATCAAGCGCTCATCGACGGTGGGTCTGCATCTGGGGAATAGCCATTTCGCCACGAACGAATAAGAGGCGAGCCGGGAGACGGGCTCGCCTCTTTTTTATTGCGTCAGCGACGTTTTGACGCCAGCTTTAGATGGGCAAACCAGATTGCCGCGGCGCCGGAGGTCACGAAGGCGGTGAGGCAGGCGGCAATGGGAAGGGAGCCCGTTGCCGGTAAATCTTGCGGCATGGCGCATCGCTGGATGACGCGATCCTCGTCATGTGATTCAAGGTTGCTACCGCCGCCATTGCGACAGAGGTCAACGCGAGCGCTGTTGGCGAGTGCGGTCTGAGGCGTGTAAGACGACGCGGCCTGCATATGGATGACGGCACCGTGAATATCCGAGTCAAGGACGGCGCTCACATCATCAAGGTCGTCATGCTCGTCTTTGAGGTCCTCGCGGGTCCAAGATTCTGCAGCGCCTCTTGTCGTGAAGTCGGCCGATACGGCCCCGCACTCAAGACGAATGCCCGTGACGGCGGTATCGTCCAAAAGAGCGAGCTCTTTTGCCTCGAGGGTGACCGACTCCGTTGTTGGGATATCGGCTTTCCAAAGATGCCAATCGCCGTAATCGACCATGCGCAAATCGTCACCTAGGAGCTTTTTGACCTCGTCCGTTTCGAGCCAGGGGTTGTCATGCCCGTCGCTGAGCGTTGCATTGGTCTGTTCGCCCGTATCGATACTTCCCACTGGAGACGTTCGATACCACACGTTGCAAAGACCGTCGATGTCCCCGGTCGCGACAGGGGTTTCGATGGCGATGAGTTTGGCAGTGCCTTCCTTGGCGCATTCGAGATCGTCAGTGATGGTGAATTCATCAACCCAGGTATTCGACTCATTTTTAGCATCGAGCGTATAAGAGAAGGAGCCGTCCGCATTGGATTGTGCCACGGCTCGGTTTTTGCCATCGCCGTTGGCGACGAGACCCTTACCGATAGGGCGGGCGATCTCTTGCCGCTTGTCGACTCTGCCCTCGATCTCGATGGGTGCGTCCTTCATGGTTACCGTCTGCACTTCTCCTGTGGCCTTAATTTCAAACGTCATGTCTTCGGCAAGGTCGTAAGTGCGCGGGGGCATCACTTCGCACAGGGTGTAGGTGCCGGGCAAAAGATGCTCGATGCGATGCGGTTTGTCAGAGGAGGTCCAAGCGTCAATTTCGGTTCCGTCGGCACCGTGGAGGGAGAGCCGAGCGCCTTCCGCTTCTTGTTTGCCGGTCAAATCTACTTTGGAGATGTCGATTTTGGTGTAGTCGTTAGAAACATCGAGGTGCGCATTGATCACGGGTGTTTCCTGACCGGCATACGACAGCTCGACGGTGTGGACGCTTTGGTCGAGCAGGTAACCTTCGGGTGCCTGCACCTCGATTACCTCATAGGTGGCGGTTCCGCACCCCAGTGAAAGATGAGTCGCGCACGCAAATCCCCGCTCGTCGGTCGTGATGGATGTGACGGTTTCGCCGTCCAGGGCAGCAATGCTGCCGTCGGGGCGCACGATATCGCCCGCGGCACGGATATCAAAAACAGCACCGGCAAGGGCGCGCCCACCTACGGCATCGTTCTTGACGATCTCGATGCTTCCTGTTGCCGCGTCGTCGTAAAACGAGGCGACCGCGACGGGCGTTAAGTTCATGTCGGCGGGAATCGTTATCTCCAGATCTTCACCAACAAGATACGGTTCCTTGGCGGAAGTCTCTCGTATGTAATACGTGCCCGGGTTAAGCGATTCGGGTAGGGTGACGGTGCCGGTTTCATCGGTCGTAAAGGTATTCATAACGGTATGGGCGGGATGCCAGGATGTTTGCGAGATGGGCTCACGGTCGCCGTTGAGCAGCTGAAAGGTGAACCCAGCGCGTGGTACGGCGTTGCCGGTCTGAGCATCGCGCTTCACGATTTGAAGATGTGTCGACAGGGCGTGGTTGTCTACGATGTACTGAAGCTCTGCGCCGTCCGTGATCTGCTCTGCCGTGATAGTCCATTCCCCTGCCTGCTTAAAGCCGTCGGGCACAGTGTCGACAACCTCACGAATGGTGTAGCCGGCACGGTCATACGGTATGGTTCCGCTGACGCCATCGGGGCGCTCTCCTGCGCCAAACCATGCTCCGGCCTGGTCTTTGGTCGATGCGAAGCCGTAGATATTGGTGGTCAGCGTTCCAACAACCTGCTGCGAAGTGTTGCTTGCCACTTCAAAGACCACGCCTTCCGCCGGCTGCTCTACACCAGATTCGTCACTATTACCGCAGTCCTTGAACTTTGAAATCTCGAGGTCAAAAGCGATGGGGATGTTGGGGATGCGACGCTCGAGTTCAACGACGCCCGCGTCTCCGAGCTGGTCGGCACCGATGGTATAGCTCCAGGTTTCATTGGAGGGCAGATAACCCTCGGGAGCTCTCGACTCATAGATGCTAAAGGTGCCCAGGGGGATGTCGGTAAGTGTTGCCCGGCCGTCCTCATCCGTCGTGAGGGTGTGCGTCCAGCCCGGGGTAGACTGTGAGACGCAGGTGAACTCAGCGCCGGCAAGTGACGCGCTGACTTGAGGGCCTGCCCCTGTCGCGGCATCGACCTTTGCGATGCGCAGGGTAATGGTACCGGGCTGCTCATCGATGACGACATTCCCGCCGTCATTGCCGGTGGAAAAGGCGATGTGGTCACTCCTGGGGATATAACCCGCCGGAGCTTTGGTTTCGACCAGGTAATATGCCGCGTTGGGCAAAAGTGTCGCCTGCGCACGACCGCTGCTGTCCATCTGGATGCTGCCGACACGCTTGTCGCCGACGCTCTCATAGATGTCGAACCTCGCTCCGTCGAGCCTGTAGGTATCGTTTTCGCTCGTGATGGCGGCGTTGGCTGACTGTTTTTGGAAGGATACGGAGACGGCCGGGAGCACGTAGAGCATGTCTTGACGTTTACTGCCGCCCGACACAGCTCCCAAATAGCGCCGCGCGCGATGCGGTGCGGCTTTAATGCTTCCCGACCTGGCGCCGTCGTGGAGCCAGCGCGCTGCGGCAACGACCTCATTGTCGCCGGAAAAATTTCCCCTCTCTGTGACGCCCCGGGCGGTTGTATATGAGAATGATCCGTCGGTATGGGTGGTGCCGTTGAGCATCCAGACGGCAAGTTGGGTTGCGGCACGTGCTCGATCGGGGGATAGGTTATGCCCGCCAAAGGATGTGGCGGTGGGGTAGCCATGACAGATGATGGCCGCGAATTCGTCTTCGAGCCATACCCAGCCCTGATTGTAGGTGAGCCAGGGTCCGCCCGGTGTGCTAGGGCCAAAGCGCTCCTGGTTCATACAGTAGGCAATCGAAGAATCCTGTGCCTCGTATTTGCCAACTTCAAAAGGACCGCATTCATTGCTGATAGTGCGGAATCCGAGCGATTCATAACCGTCGACGGCGAGCGCGGCATCCGGTGTCATGCAGCCTAAAAGTAAAAAGAGGACTAGGAGCAGCGATCCTGCTGTGATTGCGCTGTGGACAGAGTGCGTGGGTGCGTTGGACATGGCTGCTCCTTATCCCTCGTGCGCCGCACGGGGAGGCCGCGGCGCTTGGGATGAGGCTACCCCCGAGGTTCATGCGGGTAAGTACCGGAGCCTGACCAAAAGCTTGCCCGATATCTGACAAATGGCGCCTACGAAAGACAATGGAATAAATCTGCAGGTAGACAATGGTAAATAAAAGAGCCTACAGGTCCTCATCTACACAATTGGCCTATTTTTAGGAGGATTCTCCATAGCTAAAACAAGTATCGTCACCCTTGTATCGAACAAGACAACCGCGTTATACTATCCCCCACATATGCGGGCATCGCCAAGTGGTAAGGCATCAGCTTCCCAAGCTGACACTCGCGGGTTCGAGTCCCGTTGCCCGCTCCAGAAAAAGTAAAAGCACGACACCGTTCCGGTGCCGTGCTTTTTTCAATAAAGTGCCGGGACTCGAACCCGACAGGGTGCGAGCGTAAAGCAAACGCGAAGCGTTTGTAGCGAGCAGGCGAAGGCGCCGGCAGGCGCCTGAAGCCGGTGCGGATTTGCGAAGCAAATACGCGGATGTCCCGTTGCCCGCTCCATCGAGCACAGGGGACCTCGGGAACGTCGAGTCCAACCCGCTTTGCCCGTGCAGGTGCGCAAACCAGGTCTGCCGACCGCAGCCGGTGCGGGTTTGCGAAGCAAATACGCAGACGTCCCGTTGCCCGCTCCACCGGGCACGGGAGACGTGGGGACGGCCAATTCAACAAAGTTTTCCCCACCGTCTCCGCGAATCCGGCAGGCGACCGCAGCCGGTGCGGATTTGCGAAGCAAATACGCGGACGTCCCCATGGCCGCTCTTGCGGCAAAATGTTAGGTTAATGCCTGCTGCCCATACTTGCACCTACGCACGGTACAATGGTTAAGTTACGACCAACGTGCCAATAGCCAAAAAGGAGCCGCTATGATCGATCGCTATACTCGCCCGGAGATGGGACACATCTTCTCCCTCGAGAACAAGTACGCCATTTGGCAGGAGATCGAGGTCCTGGCCTGCGAGGCCCAGGCGGAGCTCGGCGAGATCGGTATTTCTAAAGACGAAGCCCAGTGGATCCGCGATCACGCTAACTTTGAGAAGGCAAAGGTCGATGAGATCGAGGAAGTCACGCGCCACGACGTTATTGCTTTCCTGACCAACATGAAGGAGTACATCGACGCCGATGTTCCCGAGGGCGACCCCAAGCCCAGCCGCTGGGTCCACTACGGCATGACCAGTTCCGACCTGGGCGATACGGCTCTGTGCTACCAGCTCACCCAGGCCTGTGACCTGATCATCGAGGACGTCAAGAAGCTCGGCGAGATCTGCAAGCGTCGTGCCTTCGAGGAGCGCAACACACTCTGTGCCGGCCGTACTCATGGCATCCACGCCGAGCCGATGACCTTCGGTATGAAGTTTGGCTCTTGGGCCTGGGAGCTCAAGCGCGATCTGGACCGTCTCGAGGATGCCCGCAAGAACGTTGCCTTCGGTGCCATTTCGGGTGCTGTCGGCACCTACAGCTCCATCGAGCCGTTCGTCGAGGAGTACGTCTGCGAGCACCTGGGCCTGGTTCACGACCCGCTGTCCACGCAGGTCATCAGCCGCGATCACCACGCCTACCTTGCCGGCGTGCTTGCCACTACAGCGGCCACCTGCGAGCGTATCGCGACCGAGGTCCGCAACCTGCAGAAGACCGATACGCTCGAGGCCGAGGAGCCCTTCCGCAAGGGCCAAAAGGGCAGCTCCGCCATGCCGCACAAGCGCAACCCCATCACCATGGAGAAGGTCTGCGGCCTGTCACGCGTCGTGAAGTCCAACGCTCAGGTCGCCTTTGACAACGTTGCCCTGTGGCACGAGCGCGACATTTCGCACTCTTCCGCCGAGCGTGTCGCCCAGGCCGATAGCTTCATCGCGCTCGACCACATGTTCCAGTGCCTCATTCGCGTTATCGACGGCCTGCAGCTGTATCCGGCCCGCATGATGGCCAATCTCAACAAGACCCGCGGCCTCATCTTCTCCTCCAAGGTGCTGCTTGCCCTCGTCGATACGGGCATCACCCGCGAGGACGCCTACGCTATCGTGCAGGAAAACGCCATGGCCACCTGGCACGAGGTGCAGGATTGTGTCTCTGGCCCCACCTTTAAGGAGCGCCTCGAGGCCGATCCGCGCTGCACCGTCAGCCAGGAGAAGCTCGATGAGATCTTTGATCCGTGGGACTTCCTCACCCGCATCGATACGGTTTTCGACCGCCTGGAGCAGCTGAACTTCGAGTAGGGTTAACCTAATTCGACCGCTTGCGGATGCATTTCAACCTTTGGCGCCTTGCCCATCTTGGGTGAGGCGCATTTTTATCGCCGCATCAGCCCCGGGTATACAATGAAATCCGGCTGCTGTTTCGATGAAGGGAGGCTTGTGCCCGGACGTATCAAGCGAGCCGCCACCGTCTCGTTTGCGCTCATGCTCCTTGTTGCCGCCTGTGCGGGCGCCCTGACGTATACCGTTCGAAGCAGTTCTTCCTCCTCGAATGAAGCCGACAAAGATCTCCCGGTACTCAAAATCGGCGTTACGGATAACGACCCCTATGTGTATATCGATACCACGGGCGATTACGCCGGAATCGATATCGACATCGCCCGCGAGGCCTGCAAGCGCGCGGGAATCAAGCCACAGTTTGTCGATATTGACTGGAACGATCGCGACCGGCTGCTCAAAAACGGTGATATCGATTGCCTGTGGTGTGATTATTCTCCTTGTTATCGCGAGGATAAGTATTACTGGACCGAGCCGTATCTAACCGTGACGGTCTCGGTTGCCGCCAAGAAAACGAGTGGCATCAATTCCTTGGCGCATCTCGATGGAAGCAAGACCATCGCGGTGATTGCGGGTTCGGTGAGCGAACGCCGATTGCTCGCAGGGGATCTGGAAATTTCGCCGGACGTGCAAATCAAATCGTATGGTTCTGCCGAGCTCTGCAAAGCCGCCCTCGCCAAAGGGTATGTCGACTGTTGGATGGCGGACGTTCAGCCGCTTGACCGACTTGTCGCCCAGTATCCCGGCCTTTACCGCGTGTTCGCCGACAACATTATGACGGTCGATCTGGGCGTCGCGTTTGATGACAGCTATGAAGGACCGATCGTAAAGGATCTCAATACTGCATTGTTTGCCATGGATCGAGATGGCACGATTGACCGTATTGTGGGCAATTACAAGACAGGAGCGATGACGGGCGGGCAAGGAGCAAATCCATGACAAATGATGAGCACCGCTTGCGTCGAAAGACTCTGACCGTCATAGCTGTCGGCGTTATTGTCAGCGCTGTCTTGTTAGGCCTGTTGTATACGGTTGGAACCCATCGCTGCCTCGAAAAAACGCTTGGGTTTGGCCAAGAAACCATGGCGTTTTTGGAAAACGCTTGCGAAAAATATGACCGCTACGAACAGGGGAGAAAAACCGAAGAGACGCACGATTTGCTCGCCGCGGTCGAATCGTTTGCGACGTTCCTGTCCTCTGATCGCGTTGAGGTTAACGACGATCTTATCGAGCAATTTGTCCATGCCGAGAACCTTTCGGGGCTGATGGTCATGGACTCCGATGGCCATATGGCTGCCCACTACGACATCGATGGTCGCGATCCGCTCATGTTGTGGCGAGAGGAGCTGGCCTGTGCGCCGGTCGCATCGATGTATCAAGGTTCCAAAGTGACCTACTCAACTGTCGTCGAGCGCCGTGGTGTCGTTTTTGCCGTCTGTGCTATCCCGTATGGCGACGGCGTTGCCTTGGCATACCGCTCATTTGTTTCCGATCCAGCGGACGACTATTCATATGCCATAGCCGACGTGCTTTCGAACAGCACCTTCCACCAGGGCCCCACGGTGCTTGTTATGGAGGATGCGGAGATTGTCTCATCCAACAGTGCCGATGCTGACATGTCGCTCGCCCGACTCCTCACCAGCGCAGGGGTTGAGTGGAAAGACGACGGCCTGACGCCCATCGAATATCGAGGAGACAAATGGTACGCCGTGCGTGCGGCATATAAGGACTACCGCCTGTTTGCGCTATATCCCAAATCTGAGGTCATGTCTGACAGGATTTCATTTGTCGCCGTCGGCGTTTTGGTGTGCCTTGCGTTTTGGGTCGTGGTGCTGTTGGCTCGGAATATCGTTGATCGCCGCAATTTGGTCGAAAAGGATAAGCAGCTCGGCATTATCAATGCCATAAGCGCCATCTACGATTCGACCTTCCTTTTGCATCTCGACACCCTCGAGATCGAGGGAATCAATATGTCGCCGACGATAGCGAAGATATTTGCCGAGCACGGCGAGGCATATGACTTTATGGACACGGTCTGCCGGGATATCGTGAGCCCCGAAAGCCGCGAAGCGGTTGTGGGACTCGTAGATATAAGTACGCTTCGCGAACGTATGGAGGGCGTACCGTACTTGGCTGCCGAGGTGCGAGATTGTCGAGGCGCTTGGTACTCGCTACAGGTTGTCCCCCAGCATCGCGATGAGCAAGGCCGGCTGGAGTCGGTCGTCGTGGCGACGCACAACATATCGATGGTCAAGCATGCCGAGGAGCTGACATACCAAGACAAACTGACGGGGCTTCGCAACCGCAACTACCTTGAATCGCGCGGAGATAGCCTGGTAAACGAGGGCTTGCCCGTGAGCGTGATTATGCTGGACTGCAATTATCTCAAGTGGACCAACGACATTTATGGTCACGAGATGGGGGATGAACTGCTGCGACGGACGGCGTCCGTGCTGCGGCGGGTGGCTGGTGCGGATTACCTGCCGATGCGCGTTGGCGGCGACGAGTTTTTGCTGGTTTGTTCCCATACTGACAATGAGTCTGCGCTCGGGCTGGAACAGGATCTTCGTCTCGGTCTTGCCGCGGTAAGCGATGAGGCCCTGACGGTCAGCGCATCGATTGGCGTGGCGACCGTCGAGACGGCTGGAAATACGCTGGCCGATGTATATCGTGTCGCCGACCACAATATGTATCGGGAGAAGCGCATGGTCCACGCACAGGGTGCGGACTGCTAATCTTGTCTCCACTAGTCCAAGCATCGTAGGATGTTGAATCGGTGCTTACGAGAATAAGTCGGCCCAGGCGGGGATAATAGACGTCTGAAATTTCTTTCTGAGAGGGGAACGCAATGATTAGTTTTGACTACAAGCCTCAGGGTGTATGTTCTCGCAATATCCACCTCAATCTTTCCGATGACGGCAGCAAGGTGCTGGGCGTCGAGTTTACCGGCGGCTGCGATGGCAACCTCAAGGCCATCTCCAGGCTGGTCGAAGGCGCTCCCGCCGACCGCGTGATCGAGGTTCTCGCGGGTAATACCTGCGGTATGAAAAAGACCTCTTGCGCCGATCAGCTTACGCGCGCTATTGAGGCCGCACGCGCCGAGATTGCCTAATGGGTATCGTCGATCACATCAAGAACGGAATATCGCGTCGCGGCTTTGTGCTCGGTGGGGCTGCCGCGGGCGCCGCCACGGTGCTTGCCGGTTGCTCGAAAAAAACGGGCACCAGCGATGATGCCGCTGGCGAGCCGCAGGTTATCAAGGATGACTCAAAAATCGTCTCGATTACGGATGAGTACGAGGCCGTCGAAATCGACCTCGAGCCTGCAGCTTCATGGACATTGCCTCTGGGTACGCTGCTGTACTACTGCGATGGCGACTACGCTGCCGCGATGATGGCACCCGCATCGGCGCGGCATGCCAACACGCTCGGTGTGCTCAACTTGGGCGACGGTTCGCTCACGACGCTCATCGAGGATCCCGTCGAAGGTACAGGGTATTCGTTTTACGATGTCCGCGCCGGCGATGGCGTATTTACTTGGGTCGAAATGAACTTTGCAAACGCATCGTGGAAGCTCTATGCGCAAAATACGGCAGGTGCGTCGCTTGTCGGCGATGTAGTCGAGCTCGACCGAGGCGGCAAGGACTACGATCCGCCACTGTTTACGGCGTTCGGATCGTCCGTCATTTGGTACAAGATGCCTGCTGCAGGCGGCAATAAGACAAGTCATGACTCGTATTGCTACCGCCGCTCGCTCGATGAGGCAAAGGCCGAGGCCATTTGGAAGTCAACGGGTCGCTTTGCATCCGCCCCGCGTGTGAGTGACGGCATCTTGACCATCTCCCCGCGTGTGCGCAACGACGAGGGCGTCTACTACGGCATGACGGCGATCGACCTGACGGACGGCAACAATACCAAGAGGGCTCAGTTGGTCCTTCCCTCATCGGTGTCACCCTTCGAGGCCGTGTATATGGGTGACACCTTCGTGTTCTCTATTGAGGCGACGTATAGCGGTGTGGGTAGCCTGGGCAACATGGGCACCTATATCGGTAACGAGGGCGGGCCGTACCTCTTCCTTTCGCGTGAGCCGCTCGCGTGTGCTGCGGGAAGGAAAAATAAATACCTGGTTAAAGTTCAGGCGTCGCATTTTTTGATTGACACTTCGACTAAGACCTACGGCTCGCTTCTGTCGCCCGACCGAGCCTTGGAGTATGGCGATTATCCTGCTACGGCGGGTAAATCGAATACGTTTTTAACCTATGCCACGGTGCGTAATGGCCAAGGAATCCCCGAGACGGTTACCGCCCGCCTGTTCTCTCTTTAGCGCCGAGGGGTTAAAAGGGCGCCAACGGGGGAATAAACGCGTTGTAATTGTGAGTGCCGCCCGCCGAGCCGCCGCACTGTAGCGGTGCTCGGTGGGCATAGGTGCGTTAAAATGGGCTTGTTCTTAGCTAATTGAGACAGGGGGGCCGTGTTATGGCTTCAGATGCAAAAAAGATTCTGCTGGTCGAGGACGAGAAGGCAATCCGTGACGCTGTCGCTGCCTATCTCGAGCGCGAGGGCTACTGGGTCGTTGGCGTCGGCGACGGCCAGTCTGCGATCGAGGAGTTCGAGAAGCACCAGTTCGACCTGGTTGTGCTCGACCTTATGCTCCCCAAGATTCCCGGCGAGCGCGTTTGCCGCACTATTCGCGATACCTCGGATGTGCCCATTATCATGCTTACCGCCAAGGGCGAGATCGAGGATCGCATCATCGGCCTCGAGCTTGGCGCCGACGACTACCTGATCAAGCCGTTCTCGCCTCGCGAGCTCGTCGCCCGCGTCCGTGCCCTGTTCCGCCGTGCTCACCAGGCCGATGAGCCCGCCGTTGAGGTGCTCGACTTTGGCGATCTGGTCATTGACATCTCGGGCCACAAGATTTTGGTCGAGGGCAAGGAAGTCGACCTGACGGCCTCCGAGTTTAAGCTGCTCACCACGCTTGCCCGTCACCCCGGCCGCGTCTACAACCGCATGGAGCTGGTCGAGAAGGTGCTCGGCTACGACTTTGAGGGCTATGAGCGCACCATCGACAGCCATGTGAAGAACCTTCGCGCCAAGCTGGGTGATGACCCCAAGAAGCCTAAGTGGCTCTACACCGTTCACGGCGTCGGCTATCGCTTTGAGGCTCCGGCCAAGACCGATAAGTCGGACGAGAAATAGGGAAATCACATATGACACCTGCGCGCTTTGAAATCGGACAAAAGCACAAGCAGGAGAACGAGGCGGGTTCCAAGGCGAGTTGGAACACGCCTCGTTCCGATTCACGGCCAGCGATGAGCTATCCCTCGCGCATGGCATTGGCTTTTGCCCTGACGTCGCTCATGACGGTATTGGTGCTGGTGGGCGTTGTCTCCGTTGTGTGGGGCACCGTCTTTTCGGATTACACGCGCTCTAATATCGTCGAGATCGCCAATTCTGCTGCCGAAAAGCTTGCGACGTCGTATGAGGAAAACGGCAATTGGACTGCGGGCGAGCTGCGCACGGTCGCGACATCGAGTTTGGTGTCCGACGACCTGAGTATGCAGGTCGTCAACAAGAAAGGCGTTGTCGTCTATGATGACTCATGGCCTTCGGCAAGTGCGACCGCCGATGTGCGCGAGAGTGAATCACCGTCGAGCAGCTCGAGCGGTAAAAAGGCCTCGCATAGCCCGGTCTCGTCGGCGCCCACCGACTCCGATAGCGTCGCCAACGTCGAAATCATAACGTCTTCTGGCGAGCATGTCGGACAGGTAAAGCTATGGGCCATCGGCTCCGATGCTCTGCTCACCAAGGCGGATTCTGCGTTTAGGGAGAAGACCTTTAACGCCATGGCTCTTGCCGCGGTTGTTGCAGTTTGTATTTCGGTCGTTATCGGGTCACTCGTGTCGCGCATGCTCACCAAGCCGATTCACCGTATTACCAGCACGGCCAAGCAAATTCGCGACGGCGATCTGTCCGCTCGTACGGGCTTGCGCGGCGACGATGAAATCGATCAGCTGGGTGAGACCTTTGACGAGATGGCCACCTCGCTCGAGAAAGATATGAAGCACGAAAAGCGCCTGACCTCGGATGTCGCACACGAGCTGCGCACGCCGCTTATGGCCATGCTTGCAACGGTCGAGGCCATGCAGGACGGCGTGTATCCCACCGACGACGAGCATCTGGAGACGGTCGCTTCCGAGACGCGCCGCCTGGCTCGTTTGGTGCAGCAGATGCTCGACCTATCGCGTATGGAAAACAGCACGGCGCCGCTCAATCTCGAACCGGTGGACATGGTTCCCTTTGTGCGGTCTATCGTCAACGCTCAGGAGCGCCTATTTGTTGACCGCGATCTGCGCTTGCGCTTTGCTGACGAGACCCAAGGTCACGACGATGTCGTCGAGGCCGATCCCGACATGATCACGCAGTGCGTCATCAACCTCATGAGCAACGCCATGCGCTACACCCCCGAGGGCGGTTGGGTCGTGGTGTCGGTGCTCAGTGACCGCAAGCATGTCAGTATTGCCGTTTCGGATACCGGTATCGGTATTGCCAAGGACGACCTGTCGCGCATCTTCGGGCGATTTTGGCGCGCAGATGCCAGCCGCGCCCGCGAAGCCGGCGGCCTGGGCGTTGGCCTCGCCGTGACCAAGCAAATCGTCGAGCGTCACCATGGCTACATATCCGTGGAGTCGGAGCTTGGAAAGGGTACGACTTTTACGATTCATCTGCCTCGCGAGCACACGGCGGACGTGGCATCTACTACAATGGAGCACTAGCTTTTCGCTATTCGGTGAAGGAGGGGCCGCGTTCCTGCCGCTCCGAGTTTGCGAAAACATGCGGGAAAGAACCCGCATTTCTGTCGTATTTAGGTAAGGAGTGACTCACGTGACAACGATGGAGCGTCGTCCGGATTCCCGTGGCAAGGTTCGTGATATCTACGATGCCGGTGAAAACCTGCTGATGGTCGCCACCGACCGCATTTCTGCGTTCGACTTTATTCTCCCCGACGAGATTCCGTTTAAGGGAGAGGTGCTCAACCGCATCTCGGCATTCTGGTTCGACAAGTTTGCCGATATCGTCCCCAACCACCTCGTCTCCATCGATCCGGCGGATTTCCCCGAGGAGTTTGCCGAGTATCGTGACTATCTCGCAGGTCGCGCCATGCTGGTCAAGAAGGCCCAGACGATTCCCATCGAATGCATCGTCCGCGGTTATCTGACCGGTTCGGGCAAGAAGACCTATGACGAGAACGGCACCGTCTGCGGCATCCAGCTGCCCGAGGGTCTGACCGAGGCCTCCAAGCTTCCCGAGCCGCTGTTCACGCCGTCCACGAAGGCCGAGATCGGCGACCACGACGAGAACATTTCGTTCGAGCGTTGCTGCGAAATCGTGGGTGAGGACATCGCCACGCAGATCCGCGACCTGTCCCTCAAGATTTACAAGGCCGCTGCCGAGTACGCCGCGACCCGCGGCATCATCATTGCCGACACCAAGTTCGAGTTTGGTGTTATTGATGGCAAGGTCACGCTGATCGACGAGTGCCTCACGCCCGACTCCAGCCGTTTCTGGCCTGCTGCCAGCTACGAGGAGGGCAAGATCCAGCCTAGCTACGACAAGCAATTCGTCCGCAATTGGCTCAAGGCCAACTGGGATATGACGGGGGAGACCCCGCACCTGCCCGCCGAGGTCATCGATGGCACGTCCGAGCGCTATCGCGAGGCCTTCCAGATCATCACGGGCTCCCAGTTCACAAGCATGAAGGAGAACGCATAAGTGAGTACCCGTAGCGCCACGAACAAGCGCACGCAATCCCACGAAGTTACCGGGGTTGCGCGCAAGTCTGCCGCATCTGCTAAGCCCGCCCGCCAAGCAGCGAGCTCCGTTCGCGTCGTGCCGGCTTCGTCTAAGGCACGCCGCAAAGAGCTCGAGAAGGGCGAGAACCTCGAGGACCTCTCTAAAGAGGAGAAGCGCGCCCGCAAGGCTAAGCAGCGCGCCAAGGAGGACCGCATCTATACGGTGTCGAATATCCTCCTCAAGCAGGACGAGGACTACACCAAGCGCCGTCGCATCTGGTGGATTGTGCTCGCCATCGGCATGGTACTCGTCGTGGCAATTTGGGCTTCGCTCTACTTCGCTCCCGGCGGCACGGTGTCCAGTCCTGTTCAGATGGTCGGCATCGTTTTGTCCTATGTCATCATCCTGGGTGACTTTATCTACGACTTCGCTCGTATTCGTCCCTTGCGCAACATGTACCGCGCGCAGGCCGAGGGCATGTCCGAGAACAAGCTCAACGCTCTTATCGAGCGCGCAGCTGCCGAGGAGGACAAGAAGGCCTCTAAGAAGAAGTAGCGTTACAACCTATAGATATCGCTAAGATATAAGGCGCGTCGTTTTTTGCGGCGCGCCTTTTTACTGTCCTACAGATAGATGGAGTGGCACATGATTCGAGCTGCCCTAACGGTCGAGGAAGCTCTTGAGGGCATGAAGACCCTTGAGCCCAAGATTAAAAATTATGCGCGTCTCGTTGTCCGCAAGGGTGTAAACGTTAAGCCCGGCCAGGAGGTCGTCGTTCAGTCTCCCGTCGAGTGCGCATCATTTGCGCGCGTGGTGGTTGCGGAGGCTTATGACGCCGGTGCCGGTCACGTGACGGTCATCTGGGCCGACGACGCCGTGACGAGGCTTGCGTACGAGCATGTCGATAAAAGCTATTTTGAGCAGACGCCCGAGTGGAAGCGCCTGCAGCTGGATTCCCTGGCCCAGGACGGTGCCTGCTTTATCTTTATTGAGGGTGCGGATCCTGCAGCCCTCAAGGGCATCGATCCAGCCAAGCCGGCCGCGGCATCCAAGGCGAGGAATACGCAGTGCAAAGTTTTCCGCCGTGGACTGGATTACAACATCAATCCGTGGTGCATCGCCGGCGCTCCGGTCGTGGCTTGGGCGCGCGAGGTGTTCCCGGGAGACGCCGATGAGGTTGCAATCTATAAACTATGGATTGCGATTCTGCACACCGCTCGTGCCGATGGCCAAGACCCGGAGAGCGACTGGGAGCTTCATGACGCGGCGTTCGAAAAGAACTTGCGCTTCCTGAACGACAATCGTTTTGACTGTCTGCGCTATACCGCTTCGAATGGAACCGACCTGTTAATTGGTATGACGAAGGGGCATGAGTGGGCCGGCGGTAAGGGCGAGACCCCCGACGGTCACCCCTTCTTCCCTAACATCCCCACCGAGGAGGTCTTCACCTCGCCCGATCGTATGCGTGCTGACGGAATCGTCTATTCCGCAATGCCGCTTATCCATCACGGTAACAAGGTCGACGATTTTTGGATCAAGTTCGAGAACGGTCGTGTGGTGGATTACGACGCCCGTGTGGGAAAGGCGACACTCGCAAGTATCATCGATACTGACGAGGGCGCTGCTCATCTGGGAGAGGTTGCGCTCATTTCCAAGAACACGCCGATTCGCGAAAGCGGCATCCTGTTCTATGACACGCTCTATGACGAGAATGCCAGCTGCCATCTTGCACTGGGAGTCGGCTTCCCCGAGTGCATTGAGGGTGGATATGATATGTCCAAAGAGGAGCTCATTGAGCATGGCGTCAACGTTTCGAGCACGCACGTCGACTTTATGATCGGTACGGACGACATCGATATTGTGGGCATTACGCCCGATGGACGCGAAGTTCTGATTTTCCAGAACGGCCAATGGAGTTGGGAATAGTCCCAGACCGTGGTACAATGCCACCCGCGGGCCGTTAGCTCAGCTGGCAGAGCAGGGGACTTTTAATCCCAAGGTCCAGGGTTCGAACCCCTGACGGCCCACCATAGAAAAGAAAGCGATCGACTCCGGTTGGTCGCTTTTTTGTTATCGGTGCACGGGTTCGAACCCGAAAGGGCGCGGAGCTGAGGAAACGCGTGAGCGTTTGCCAGCGCAGCGCGCAAGGCACGAAGCGCCGCAGCGGCCGCCCGCGCAGCGGGCCCGAACCCCTGACGGCCCACCATTGAATAGAAAAGCGACTGGCGGATGCCGGTCGCTATTTTGTTGTCGCGACGCGGGTTCGAACCAGATCTTCTCTATATATAAGGACGCCTGGCGGCCAAAACCAGCCTTTTACCGACAGGAAACCAAAACCTAATGTCTTTAGAGTAAAGTAGACCAGCAGAGATGGCCGATGCCTCAACACCTATAAACCAGCTGGTCATCGCCAATACCAGAAGCCGATGCTTCAGACATGACTTCAGTGGAACAACTGAAGGATCAATTCATTTGTGAACAAAATATGGAGTGCCAGATTCCCGCCCCCGGGGCCCCTCCGGTCTGGCAATATATCTCCTTGCCGCGCGGCCCGGTGGGACCGGATCAGCCGCA
>UROO01000032.1 GCA_900549555.1 uncultured Collinsella sp.
CTACACCCTAGAGTTCGTCGGCAGCGTCAGATGTGTATAAGAGACAGGTTCATGACGAGGTTCATGTCGTGCTCGATGAGCAGCACCGCGATCTTGAACGTATCGCGGATGGAGCGGATGTTTTCCATCAGCTCAGCCGTCTCGCTCGGGTTCATGCCGGCGGCGGGCTCGTCAAGAAGCAGCAGGTCGGGGTGGCGAAGGAAGAGCTTGGCCAGCGCGATGCGCATCTGCCAGCCGCCGGAGAACTCGGAGCACGGGCGCTCAAAGTCGGTGACCTTGAAGCCCAGGCCGGACAGGATCTTGCGGGCGTTGCTCTCGAGCTCATAGCCGCCCAGGTGCTCAAAGCGGTCCTGGACCTGGCCATATTCGTTAAGGAGTGCGTCGACGTCCTTGCCCTGCTCGGAGAGCTCGGTGATCTGGGCCTGCAGCTCGTTGGCGCGCTCGCCCATGCGGCGGATTTCCTTGGCGGCAGCCATAACCTCGGCAAGGATGGTGGTGTCCTTTTGCTCCAAGTTGGTTTCCTGCTCGAGGTAGCCCACCTGGCAGTCCTTGGCGTACTGGACTTGGCCGGCGTCGGGGCTGTCGATGCCCATGATGATCTTGAGCATGGTGGTTTTGCCGGCGCCGTTGGGACCCACGAGCGCAAAGCGCTCGCCGGGGTTGATCTGGAAGGACGCGCCGCTAAAGAGGACGCGCGCGCCGAAGCTTTTTTCGATCTTGTCGACCAGGAGGATCATGGTGCCGCCTTTGACCTTGTGTGCCTATATGAAAAAAGGCCCCAACTTGCGTTGGAACCTCATTCAATGCTCGGGTGGAGACGAGGGGGATCGAACCCCTGACCTCTTGACTGCCAGTCAAGCGCTCTCCCAGCTGAGCTACGCCCCCGTGCGAAGAAGTACTATACGGGAACTCGGACGGCGATGCAAGGACAATTTCGGAAAATATTTTGCGGGCGGCGGTGCGGGGGCGCAGCCAGGCCGCGGACGCAGGTGTGGGAACGGGCCGCGAGACCCCGCGATGCCCTTATCCGCCCGCGGGGCGCGCCCCGCGGGCGACGGCGTGGCCGCCGCCCTCCTCTCCGGCGCCCTCGGGACATCTCGAATCCCGCGGACCGCCGTTTCTCGCATCCGCGGCGCGGGCCGCCATCCGCCCAACGGCTGTCCCGCCGGCGCCGGGCCCGTTATCGGGGCCAACCGCGCCCCCGCACACCCGACGATTCCAAAACCATGCCGGTTTACGGGGCCAGGCCGGGAACCCCCGAGCATAGCGCAATCGGTAAAATCAAAACCGCAGGTAGACGACTCGCACATTCCGCGAAATGCAGGGTATGGACGGCCGGTCCGGGTCCAGCCCCGTAATCCGACACAGTTTTGGATTGTCACTAATTCACTGGCAGGTAAACTAGGTCGTTCTAACGCCTTGTCGCCGACTAATTCCCGATTTCCAACCAGTTGCACAAAACATTTGCTCGCAGTCGAGTCTCGGCGCGCCTCATTGCCCCGGTTTTGGCTTTATATCGAACCCCCAAGCGGTCACAGACACTTCTGACTATGGCGTCTAGCTGCTTTGAGTCGTTTAGCATATCGTGGGTTACCAGGAACACGTCGAAACCCATACTCTGCAGTGCAGTCATACGCTCCGCATCGTGGTCAAGTACCGCGCCTGATCCATGGATGACTTCACCTTGGATCTCGATAATTACCGCCTTCATTAGGATTGGGTTTACGATCACTATATCGCCATAGCAAACCTTTTGACCTGCAATGCTTTGGGCTGCCACGGATAGAGGGGTTAAATCGTTAAGGTACACGTATCTGAATCCAGCACCACCTAGACGTCGGGAACGGCTTAGAAGCAGGACCCCCGCGACCTCGAGTGGAGACGCAGCAATGCCGATAACCTGTTGAGCTGCATCATAAAACTGCTTTCCCCACATTTGACTTTTGACCTTGTCGGCGAATCGATGCAGGTCGCTCAATTCGATGAGCGGCTTTCTCATCCAAAGAGAAGTACCATTGAGTTTTGTGACCCCTCTTCCATCCTCACGCTTGTTCGTTTGGCCTTCATTATCTGGGGACTTTACGGTTGCGCGGGCGTAAACTCGTTTCCAAGGTACCTCGTCTTCGTCTTCTTCAAGCTCGAATAGATCCTGCGTGCTGGAATTGCTATTCTCCTCTACCGCCTTTTTTAACTGCATTTCGGCCGCGGGAGTCGGCTCGAAAACAGAAAACCAGCCGCAAAGTTCGTACATAGCAAGCACGAGATCGATTTGAGACACAAAGCGTGTCATAGTAAATAACGTGTTAAGCGGATTGGTGACACTAAAGCCTAAATGAGTGTCGATTGTGGTGCCGGTATCCGATACCCCTTCCCAGCGAATAGTGGAGCGCAATCCCGAGTGATGATTACAGCAACCTGGCGAAGCAACAGCAATGATCGGGGTTTTGAGGACGTCGGTTACGAAAGGGGCTTGGGCTAGGGCTCGCCAGCCGTCTTCGGCGTTGGGTAGGCGTGGGTAGAGGTCGCGCACTTGCGGTGGACAGCGCCAGTAGCGGAATGCGGTGTTTGCGCAGACGATTTCGTCCATTTGTGCCTCCCCTGGTATCGGCCGTAGGCCGTGCGGATTACGGACATGGCCGATTATCTACCGGGGTATCATGCGGGTAAGTACCGGAAGCAAACCAAAAGCTTGACGAGTTCCGCCGAAAAACCCTCGTAAGATAGAAATCCGCTGGAAGGCGCTCTGGGTATATGGTCCCTGTCTCCACATTTGTGCTCGAATCACATGGGTAATTCAATGAAAATTCGTATGCGTTTTATACATAACGTGTAATGGCGTCAGCAAAAAGGGTGCGATAGAAAATGGCGCCATAGACGACTACGATTTGTTTTTGGTGTCACTTTTGGTGTCACCCTTGGTGTCAAAAAGAAAAAGGCCAGAGGCTTAATACCTCTGACCTGTGCTTTAGATGGTGGGCGATACAAGATTCGAACTTGTGACCCCATCCGTGTGAAGGATATGCTCTACCCCTGAGCCAATCGCCCGTCGCCTTTCGGCAAATGAGATACTAACATAGCCGTGCGAGGTTTTCCAAGAACTTTTTACCCCCGATTTTAAATTCGTGGGCGCAAATCGCGTCACCGCAATCAGGGCACGTGACAAATCAGCAGCTAAATAAACCTTTATCGCTTGATCCACGAGGTCTCGGGGCGGCAGATAAGTCGCGCATTGTTGTAGGCCATGTCGAGCGTGAGGCAGGTACGCGCGGCGTAAAAGCCGTCCTCGCGCTGGATAGTCAGCGCCAGCTCGGGCTTGTCGCCGGTTAGGCACAGCGGCAGCAGCAGCTGGATCCGGCCGCCATAGAACTGCGGCACCGCGAGCGTGTAGTTGGCTGCGGCGCGGCGGGCGGCCTCGACGACGGCGCCCTCAAAGGCGCGGCGCAGCAGCAGCGAGTTGTCCTCCCCCATCAGGCTGGCGGGGATGCGCGTCAGGTTCTCCTCGTCGCCCAGAATATGGTCGATGTTGGAGCGAATGGGCAGGCGGTAGTCAAAGACCAGCTCGGAGGGGTCCTCGGCAAAGCGTACGCGGCATGGCAGGTACTCAAATGAGACCAGCATGGGGTCGCTTTCCTTAAAGAAGCCCTTCAAAAACCAGCGCTGGCGCGCATCGGGCTTGGTGTTAGGCTCAAACAGACCGTAGATGGTCTTGTAGCGGCGTGTGTACAGCCCGGTGTTAAACAGACAGCGGTCGTCGTCGAACACTAGCGGCAGGTTGGACGGTGCGGTCTGGTCAACGTCGCGCTCAGTCAGGAACACCGCGCGGCTAAACGAAAACGACAGGTAGTTTTTGAGGATGCGGTTGCTAGGACCCCAGTCCTCGGGATCGGCGAGGTCGACCAGGCGGTCGTAACAGGGCTCGGGGCAAAACGCGAACTCGTAGACATTGCTGCACAGGGTGCTGGGGATTTCCATGTGGTGTCCAATCCATTCAATAACCGGCGTGCGGATGGTTTGATTCTAAACGGGCGAAGCGCAGTCGTGATACACAACGTAATTGCGCCTAAGCTCTTCCGCGAGATCGGCGCGAGAGCGGTTTCCGGATACGAGGTCTTGGATCCAGACGTAGTACTGGTTGTCTTTGGGCTCGGGACTGTCGGACAGCACGACCGGAGTGCTTGCGAATCTTAGAACGGACAACGCAAAGACAAGGCTGGTGCGTTTGTTGCCGTCCTCAAAGATGTGGTCCTTGACCATGTGCTCGGCCATGTAGGTGACCTGGTCAAAGATGTCTGCGAAGCGGTCGGCCGGCGATTGACCGAATATCGTACAGAATGCACCCGCAAGCACGGACTCGACGCGTCCGAGTTCGAGAGCGGCCCGGTCACCTGTGGCGTCGGTCGTATAGCAGCGCCCGACCTTCATCAACGTGCTGTGCAGACGCATCACGGCCTCGGCCATAGCTTCAAGCGAACCGGTATCATCGAGCACGAGCGGCGCGAACGGATGTGCCCGGCGCGGCGCGACCGCCGTCATGAGTTCTCCAAGAGCCTGAGCGCGTTGGGCATGCCCGCAATGGTCAGCCGAACAGCTTCGTCGATTGACGTGGCGTCGTCGAGCAAAATCGGTGATGCTGAATTTGCCACGTGCGCAGTTGAATGATCTTCTTGAGCAACGCAATCAGCGCCGTCATCTTGTTGAACATCATAGCTCCAAGGCATGTCTGACTCCTCTATAGCTTTACAGACGAAATAGCCTGCGAGTCGTACTCCAGGGCAACCGGCTGCCAGACGAGGTCTTCGATGGCGCAGTTTAGGGTGTTTGCGAGCGCCAATGCCGATGAGACCGAGGCGCGGCGTAGGTCGAGTTGGTTCTGCTCGTAGAGTTGTATGGCGCGAAGCTTAACCCCCGATTGGGCAGCGAGCTGTTTTTGCGTTAGTCCGGCTGACTTTCGTGCCGCCTTGAGACCCTTTTTGTCTGCCTGGGAGTTGTTCCATTTATCAATGACAATCTGGGCGAATTTGTCTTCGGAGGCCTCATGAAGCGGATGGTACGAGCCGATTATCCAATCGAGCGGGGCGACTTCAAACAGGTCGCTAAAACACAAGCTGCTCATCCATTGCGCATAGGCCAAAACCCAGCCCGCCCAATACTGAGGTGAACGGTCGAAGGGATAGGTCTTCCTGCATTCGACGGGGGTCAGTCCCGCATGGGCGATAATATCGCGCGCGAGCTCGTCGCCCGCCATGCCGCAGACGACGCGTGGCATACCGCGCTCAAACTGTTTCATCTCAAGAGCGTTCGACAGGATCGCCGTCAACTCGGCTGGAGTCAGCCCTTGGTCACAGAGGGCAAAATCGACCGCCTCGCCCAGCGTTCTCATGGCATCCTCGAGATACATCTCACTGTAGGCGTGGGTCATCGCCCGTCATCCCTTCTCGAATGATATCGACGATACGGATTCCCTCAAATGGATTTTCGGCAAGTAGCTCTCGATATTCAATACTGGCTTCTAAGACTCGACGAGTCCGGAAGTATGCGGCGAAATTCAGACTTGTTGACTAGAGCTGCATCGATAAGATCGGCGCCGTTGTCGAAGCGACCGGACTCCCCCGTCGCTAAGAATGCATCACCTTCGAGAGTGGCCTGGAAGGTCTCCGGGTTGGGTTCATTGAAAGGAAAAGGACGCGGGCTGGTATTCACAAGCTCCTCGTCCTGTTTACAGCACTTCATAGACAAGCGCATCTTCCCGCTCGATGCTTAACAGTAGAACGTCAGTGAATCATCGCCAAAGGTTTCGCACCACTTGTCACATATGAATTGATGGTTCATGGTTATTAGTTTTGAAAGATCTCTGAGATCCTTAGCCGGAATCTTGCTCTCGTTGTTCGCAAGCTTGCATCCGCCGTCTTTCGTCAGCCAAAACTTAGTCGAATTAGCAGCCGCCCTCTTTACGCCTACGTGGATGTGAATTGGTTCTCCGTTTTCCGCAATCCAAAAGAATAGAACGTACTGCCCGAAAATAAGAACTCGAGGCATTATGCCACCGCCGGTCCGGCTTTTTGGCGTTCGGCGAGCTCGAAGATAAACGGGGCGTTTGATCTAACAAATTCTGTCAAGAAATTGAGGTCATCAGCAGTAAATCCTTCGACGTTGAACCATTTGACTGCAGGCAAGAAGCATTCCGCATGGTCAAAGCCAAAGTCAACCGGGCGCTCGACGGCCACGCGAACGGTTCCGTCTTCTCTTGTCTCTGAGTAGGCAAACTGGGTGCCATCATCAAGCTGAACATAGCTCCAAAACATGACTACCTCCTTAGTGTTTGCATTTGAGTATAAAGAACGGAGTGGATTTAACACGAGGTGAATTGAATTAATCCAATAAGACCCGAACCCTGCCGGCTGGTTGCGTAGGCCGTCTCAATCGACAGCGCCCATATGTCTACGAAAAACGCCCGAGCCAACGAATAAATAGGGGCTGCGCCCCGCTTTATTAATTAAACGAACAACGCTGCTCGCGAGTTCATCTCTTCTGACTTATATATAACCGCCTTTCACCAACTCCTATTTATAAGTATAGAACATATGTTTGCGTATTGCCACAAGCGAAAGTCCTTGTTGCGGAAACGCATATGGCTGCACGTTAGACATTGCATGCATGAAAAAAGCAACGCTCCCTTGCCGAAAGCGTTGCCCTTAAAGCTCATAAAGAGCTCTTGTATCGCAATCAAGTGCTTCGCACCGCATCAGCAGCGATATGCGGCACTCAGAAACACTGTCCCCAGCAGGAATAGCGTTAAGGAGGCAGCTATCCAGTGGTTGTCGCCGGTCTTGGGAAGCGCCGATGTTGTTGCCATAGTGGATTTGGACTTGGTCGTCTTGGTGACTGTGGTCTTGGTGGCCGTTGTCTTGGTCGACGTAGCCACGGGTTTCACCGCAGGATCCGTTGCCGGTCCCGCACCGGGTTGCCCCGCAGCAGGGTCGGCGCCACCAGTAGGCTCGCCCGTGCCATCCCCCGGCACCTCGCCGCCGGGTGTAACGGTCTCCCCCGCCGGGGCGGTGGCGCCATCGGGCACAATCGCCACATGCGGTGCCACGGTCCCATCGGCATCCGCCACGCTGGCAGCACCAAAGGCTCCGCCTGCAGGCGTCACAAAGTGCGCAGCCACGAGCGATCCGCGATCGCAGGCAACGCCGGCATCCGTACCGATTGCATCCAGCCAGGACGCATCCACGACAAGTGTCTCGCTCGCAATGTCAGCACCAAACCCCTCGTCGAGCAAGCGCACGCCATAAAAGCGCAAGCCCGTATCGAATCCCGCGCCCGCGGCAGTAACGTGCCCGCCGCCACGTACGGTCAAGCTGCCTGCGGCAATGCCGGCAACAGTCTGGTCAAGAACGCCTGCCCCGTCGGCCCTGGCATCGACCGTGCAGCCGTCCACCACCAGTGCCTGGGACACATGGATCCCGCATTGCGAACCCGTCGCCGTGAGCGAGCCCGAGCCGCGAAGCGTAAGGTTTCCCCACACCTCCATGCCGCTCATGGAAATGTCCGCATCGGGCGCATGCGTCTCGACCACGGAGTTTTGCCCCGCAAGCGTCACCACCAGGTCGTCGTCGGCGCCGATGGCCTCGCCAGTGTAGCCGTTAAGCTCCAGATGGTCGGCATCGGTCCAGGCCCACCCGGGACCCGATACACCCGGCTCGTAGTACGTGGCGCCTGCAATGAACAGGCTTTCCGCGCCCGCGGCATAAGAAGGCCCGCCCAGCAAAACGCATAGGCAGGCCATGACAGTAAACAGGATGTAGTGACGGCTGGTGTGGAACGCGGTAGCAAACATAACCGCTCCGATCTTCGCAAGAGCCAATGAAAACTGCGCCAGAAAATGCCCTGATAGCAGCAGTTATTAGTGTAGCGAGATCAGACTACGAGCGGGGAAACAGCCCGTGATTGATTCCCGAAATTAGGTGTAAATCGTTTTGTCAGTCGGTGAAAGGAAAGGTCCAACGATGATGGACGCTCATGAAATCAGTAGTCCGCACCAAAAGAATGTGCGGTAATAATCGCAAAACGATTCTACTTTGGCAACTGCTTTAAATCCTGAGCTGATGATTCCGCAGTCTCAACCATTGTTAACCAATCGTCTACTTTTGGAGGACGAATGGTCCATAAAGCATTTCGGCCCTTCAGCACCTCTTCATTTGGTGGAACCATTACACGTATGGCTTTGTTACCGTACTGATCATCTGGAATTAAGACTAGCTTACGCTCAGAACCATTCATTTGGTCTGTCAAGCGTTCCAAAGAACCAGCTACTAGATTAGTCTGTACAAAACCACAGAATGCCTCTTTATCTCCAAGCCTAACTTTTAAAGGCTTTATCCAGAAGATTAAAGAGGGACATTCAAGATTATGAACGTCGTTCCCATTTGAAATGAACCAATGCGATTCCCAGCTATATACAAGCGTTTCGCCATCGAGCAGTCTTGCCGCATCTTTAAGTTTTGCTATTTCTCCTTTAGTGATTTCAAAATAATCTGGGAAGGGCACTTCACCGTCAGCAACCTTGTTAACAGTTTCTAACGCAACCGCAAGACTGTATATAGCATTTACTTCGGCAACCACATCATCCCTGAGGCCAAGATGAAAATAGAGAGCACTCGCGCCATCGATTCGAAGCTCCACTTTTTCATCTTTGGCTTCGCTTAAGAATCGATAAGTTCTTGCTACATCTCGAGAACGCTTATTGAGTAATTTATTAAATGAAAACTCATAGTTAATCGTTCCGCCGGACTTGCTGCCGATCCATTTAAAGTTCAATCGAAAGGTTTCCGTCGCGTCATGGGCAGAAAAGAAAGCTCCCTTCGTTCCATGAGTGGCCTTATCAACTATTAGATTTAGTTCACCGCGGCCCTCCCAGAACAACGAAGCCGACCTTACCCAATTTGATGCGGGCAGGTCAAGGGTCTTAATGGTTCCCTTTCGAATGCCATCGCAGGAACGTCCAACGGGTAATTGGTAGGATTGATCAATTACTTCCGCCGGCAACGAAGTGAAGGGCATACCATATTCAATAAAATTTTTAGCCTGTTCTTTCTCATCGTCCGTCCCTGCAGTGATTTTCAATGCAAACGTCATTGGATGCAGCATTGAAGCAATTGGCGTCTTTTCGATCACATCGACAGCGATTCGGCCTTTTCCAGGGGTTACTAGAATTTGGGACATTACAACACCAGGGACACGTGGGCAAAGATCATCGCGTTTGTCGTATTCTGAGAGCACGTGAACCGAATATGCATAGTATGGATCCAGTTTATCTAGATTGGAACAAAGGTCGCGCAGCCTATTCTCGAGAGTGGCTGGATCGCTGCAGTCTGGAAGATTGGCCAAGGAGAGCAGTTTCGCAGCATACTCAGAGACCTCTTCTTTTCCATTTGAAAAGTAATAATCAATTACTTCCGGATGTTTGGACGCCCAGCCATCAACTCTTGAAAGGCCATCCCAGATGAATTTTGTACCAGAAGGTTCAACCAGTTCCTTAGCCCATCTTAGATTCTCGTTTGTGGGATCTAATGGCATCACAAGATGCCAGCTATTGATTTTTACATGCAAATCAGCAGTAGTTGTCAATAATTCTTTCCACGAATTCTCAATCTGAGCCTTCTGACTGCTCTTTAGGTTTTCAGCAAATTTCTTAATTTGATATACATTGACCGTTTCGGCATCAAGGTAAACGATAAGATCAATTCCACCATCGCCCCTAGAAGGTCGAATTTTAATGGTGTCACGCTCTTCAAGAGAAATTAACGTCGCTAGAACCGATTCTACATCTTCACCTGAATATCGCGTCCAAGGAATACGCCCAGTCATAGCTGCACCTCTGCAGACGAAAATAATTACATCCAGTCATTATTGTAAATATTCGGGTTTAATGAACTTGATTCCCCTCTTTTTAATGGCCTTCCACTCATCAGACGGTAAGCACTCTTTTGATCGTATATGGTAGAGAAAAAGCCACATCTCTTCAAATTCGCGACCTTCTTCAGGAAATTCCTCTGCAAGATCGTTTAGCCGATCAAGCAAAGCTTTATTTTTAAAGTGCTTGGCGTATAAATAGACGAATAAATACAGCAGGCAGTCATTGGACTTTTCGATATCCTCAAATTCGGGTACATCAATTTCAAAGTCATACTTAATTGCGTAGTAAAGTCCGTAGCAAACCGAAAGATAGTCGCCACGATTAAGGCACTCATAGATGATGCTGTTCGAGAGGCACTCGATATATTCCTCGCTCATGTTCAACGGCTCAATTACCGTTTCCTCAAATGTCGGCAGAAGGTATGGATATACGATTGCGAGGTGTATAGCAAAATCTCGAAAATAGGCTTTTGCCGAAGGCTTCAACGAATGCGATGCGAGCATTTTAAATGCATACAACAATATTGAGGCATTATTTTGATAAGAGGGAAGTAGGCTGATCGCATATTCCAAAAAGGATGACACGTCCTTGTATCCGAGCGGATCCGACTTAATTGGCTCATTACGCCTTAAAGAATTCACCCAGCTTTGTGAGAGCGCCATGGGTAATTCCAGTACCTCAGTTTTCTTTTGATTCAGTGTCAGTCGAAACTTGGATAGTTCTTCTTGTAACGAGAGGATAAAACCCTCGCCCTCTTGTTGTGAAGCGACGTAACAGCTGTAATCATCAATATTACGAATAAATCGATAGCCTTTATTGTATAAATTGGCATCGATGACTGTAAGAATTAGTTCTGAGACCACATTCGAAGAATGTGGTCCAATCAATAGCCCATGGGTCTCACCGTCGGACACTATTTGAAGCAATTTGTCAATTTTATTCGCCCAGTTATCTGGACGAACTTTCCTGTCTTGTTTCGCCCTATCCCTACCCATAATCGCCCAGGGCAAAGAATGCGTATATATACTTGGAAAACAGGTGGATATGTCGCATTTGACAACATATTGCTTCCCAATAAGAATGGCAGGTTCTGGGCTAGGGTCATTCATCCAGTTTGAATAGTTCATTTGGAAAATAGCCTGGGAATCAGGAATCACGCGAGGATGAATTCTGCTAACCGAATAAGACTGCAATAAAGTGTGTTTTTTAACGTGACAAACTATATCGTTCCAGCAATTGGCTATACCGCGAGCCAAGCGCTCATATGTAAAGGGGGTCGGAATGCCAAACTCTCGATATTGACCATTGCAACGTATGTAATTAAATCGAATCCAATCTGAGGGCGAAGCGTTACTTGCCGTTTTGCGATCATTGCAATACGAAAGAAATTTATCAGCCGTAAAAATAGGAGGTAGTTTGTCAGCAAACCATCCTTCAATAATTAGTCCGTTGTAAACAGCATCCTCCGTAAGCTCTTGCCAATAAGCCCAGTAGGCCTTGGAAGGAGCGAAAAGCTTGTCATAGGATTGGAGCACCATTACTGACCTTAAATAATTAGCTTCATTTCACACTATTAGTTTAATCAAACGGATTCTATTTAGGGATGATTACTTCCTGCCATTAGCAGTATATGTTTCCGCGCAGAACACGGGGCCAACGGTCCCAATGCGTTATCAACACCCGCATTCCAATAAATGATGGCCTACGCTCGCTCGAATTAGGCGAGTTTTAATTGCAAAGAACAACGAAGGGCGGGGTGTATCGGTATTAGCCGATACACCCCGCCCTCGACGCGGTTAAACTAGCGAATGATTGAAGCCGTTCAGCCTGGTTCTGCTCTCTCCCCTAGTCCCGCTTAAATAGATCCCTCGTGTACACCTTGTCCGCCACGTCCGCGAGCTCGTCGCTCCAGCGGTTGGCCACGATCACGTCGCAGCCGGCCTTGAAGGCCTCCAGGTCGTGCGTGACCTCGGAGCCGAAGAACTCCGGCGCGTCCAGCGTGGGCTCGTAGACCACCACGGGCACGCCCTTGGCCTTCACGCGCTTCATTACGCCTTGGATGGAGCTCGCGCGGAAGTTGTCGGAGTTGGACTTCATCGTCAGGCGGTACACGCCCACGACTGGCTTCGGCTTGCCCTCGTACACGCGGTCCCACACCATCTGCAGTACCTCGTCGGCGACGAAGTCCTTGCGGGTGCGGTTGGCGTCCACGATGGCCTCGATCAGGTTCTGGGGTACGTCCTTGTAGTTCGCCAGCAGCTGCTTGGTGTCCTTGGGCAGGCAGTAGCCGCCGTAGCCGAAGCTGGGGTTGTTGTAATGCGATCCGATGCGCGGCTCCAGGCACACGCCGTCGATGACGTCGCGGGTGTTGAGGCCTCGCACCTCGCAGTAGGTGTCGAGCTCGTTGAAGTAGGCCACGCGCAGCGCCAGGTAGGTGTTGGCGAAGAGCTTGACGGCCTCGGCCTCGGTGGTGCCCAGGACGAGCTCGGGGATGCCCACGGTACCGTCGGCGTTTACGCGCTCGAGCTCCGCAGGGTCCGCCCCTTGGGCAAGCAGGCGTGCGAAACGCTCGGCAGCCGCGACGGCGTTAGCGTCGTCTTTAGGCGCGCCCACCACGATGCGGCTGGGGTGCAGGTTGTCGTAGAGAGCCTTGCTCTCGCGCAGGAACTCCGGGCTGAAGAAGATCTTGCTGTCGCCCAGCCTCTCGCGAAGGCCCGCGGTGTAGCCGACGGGGATGGTCGACTTGATGACGATCCAGGCGTCCGGGTTCACCGAGCGAACAGCGGCGATGGCGGCCTCGACGGAGCTCGTGTCGAAGAAGTTCTTGTCGGAATCGTAGTTCGTCGGCGTGGCGATGACGGCGTAGTCGGCGCCCGTATAGGCCTCGGCCACGTCGACGGTGGCGTGCAGGTCGAGCTCGCGCTCCCCCGCCTTGGCCTCCGACAGGAACCGCTCGATCTCGTCGTCCTGGATGGGCGACTGATAGTTGTTGATCTTCTCGACCTTCTCGGGCACGATGTCCAGCGCGTGCACCTCGTTGTGCTGCGAGAGCAGGACGGCGAGGGACAGGCCGACGTAGCCGGTACCGGCGACAGCGATCTTCATGTCATTCTCCAATTGTCAAAGAACAATAATCCGCATTAAAAATGGCCCCTGTTACAGGGCCATGAATTCCTAAATGTTGTAGTAGCGCTTATACCATTTGGCGAAGGCCCTCAGGCCGTCCTCGAGCGGAGTCGCGGGCTTGTAGCCCAGGTCGCGCTGGAGCGCCGTGGTGTCGGCGTAGGTGACGGGCACGTCGCCGGGCTGCATGGGCACGAGCTGCTTGTGGGCCTCGAAGTCGTAGTCGGCGGGGAGCACGCCCTCCTCCACCAGCACGCGCTGCAGCGTGTCGACGAAGTCGAGCAGGTTCTCGGGGTGCGAGTTGCCGATGTTGTAGACGCGGTGCGCGGCGAGCGGCAGCCCGTCCTCGCCCATCTCCACCTCGGGCGCGGCGCCCATTACACGCCTAACGCCCTCGACGATGTCGTCGACGTAGGTGAAGTCGCGGCGGCAGTCGCCCATGTTGAAGATCTTGATGGTGTCGCCGCGGCGCAGCTTCTCGGTGAAGCCGAAGTAGGCCATGTCGGGCCTGCCCATGGGGCCGTACACCGTGAAGAAGCGCAGGCCTGTCGCGGGGATGGAGTAGAGCTTAGAGTAGGCGGCGGCCATGAGCTCGTTGGACTTCTTGGTGGCGGCGTAGAGCGACACCGGCGAGTCCACGCGGTCCTCCTCGGAGAACGGCACCTTCTTGTTGCCGCCGTAGACCGAGCTGGAGCTGGCGTAGACCAGGTGCTTCACCGGGTGGTGGCGGCAGGCCTCGAGCACGTTGAAGAAGCCGACGAGGTTGCTCTCCAGATAGGCGCGCGGGTTCTCGATGGAGTAGCGGACGCCCGCCTGTGCGGCGAGGTTCACCACTACATCGAAGCCGTTCTCGGCGAACAGGCGCTCGATGAGGGCGGCGTCGCACAGGTCGCCGCGCACGAAGGTGAAGCGGCCGTCTGTGTCGGCCTCGGCCAGCATGCGGAGGCGCGTGTCCTTGATGCCGGGGTCGTAGTAGCTGTTGAGGTTGTCGAGACCGACGACAACGTCATCGGTCTCTTCGAGCAGCTTCTTGACGAGGAACGCACCGATAAAGCCGGCTGCTCCAGTTACCAATACCTTTCTTGCCATTTCTCCTCTTTCGTTGTCAATGTGTTAAATAGGGAAGAGCGCTTGCGCCCACTAGAGGAAGTAGCAGGCAGGTTCCAGAGTTTGTAGTTGCGAGTTCGCAAGGCGAGCTGGACGTCGGGCCAGCTCGCCTTGCATGGTGGTCTGTATGTCCTCGAATTCAGACACCGACGCAAGGATGTCGCACATGAGGGCGCGGGAGAGCAGCGGCACGTGCAGCCTTGTGCATTACTTTCTCGGTTACAGCTTGCATTGGCGTGTTCCATCTTGTTGTTCGATCATTTGCGCAGGCGAGTCTCGACGTAGGTACGCTTCTCGTCGCAGGACATATGCTTGGTCATAAGTAATTCATTTGCGTGCTTGTCGCGATACTCCTCTACCGTACAGATAGGGCGGGCCGGGATGCCAGCGACCACAGTGCCGTCAGGGACGTCGTGAGTGACGACAGCGCATGCCCCGACGATGCAGTCACGGCCGATGGTGACCCCCGGCAGAATCATGGCGTTCATACCGATGTGACAGTTGTCGCCGATGGTCACGCGGCCAAACCGATCGCAGTCCGCAAGCTCAGGGTACCTATGGCGCAGCACCCAGCAGCCTCCATCGTGGGTAGTTATCTTAACGCCCCCCGTTATGCGAACGTTGTCCCCGATGGAGACGAGCCATGGCTCGGAGCCCAGTTCATAACCATTGAGAATCTCGCACCCCTCCCCGATGGTGAGGCCGCGCTTCTTGAGAATGGCGAGCTTCTTATCGGCGGGGGTGAGTTTCCATTTCAGCGTGGATAGCAATCCCATATCACATCCCTTTCTATACAGCTGCTCTTCTCGCAGGGATCATAGCGACTAGGTGCTTGAGCGGCATCTCAAGTGCATGGTGCAAAAGCAACGCGCCGACTATCGATATCACGGTAACAAGGAGGTAATCCACAATTCCCGCCCACCCAAAGGCGTCACGCATGAGAGCCAGGACATAGATATTCAGCAGATAGGACTCCAGACTGGCCTTGCCGAGCAATTCGAGGAAGCGCTCAAAGGGAAGCCTTTGCGGAGCAGAAACCCAGAAAGCAATAACAAGGGCGGGAATGAAGGACGTGCACCCCGTGTTCCTAGAGAGGAACCAGCCGAGCAATGCGAGAACGCTCCCAAGTGCAGCGGCTTTGACAGATACCCCCCCGAGACTTTCCGGATATCAAGCGGTCGGCGAGTAAATAGCCCGTGAAGAAGGACGGGATCCGCTGGAAGACATTCGCGACGTTGAGCGCGAGGCCGGCATCCGTAAAGGCGGGCTTCAGGAATAGCGCGACGGCGGCACTCAGAACGGTCGCCACGATGCAGACGACAGGCGCGCCAAGGCGGCGGCAGAAGCCATCCAACAGTGGGACCAAGAGGTAAAGCGGCACGAGCATGGCCACATACCAAGCCCCCCGGTGGAACAGCCAATACGACAGCGTAGAGACGTCGAGCACGAACAACCCCCAGTCGCCCTGCTTGGCAACGAGGATGTCAGAAGCAAAATAGAACGGGACGGCGAGTACGAGGTACGGAACGCCCACCCTGACGAGCCTCTTCCAATAAAATTCGCGGGCGATGGGGCACTTAGCCATGGAGTGGCATATGCCGAAGCCGCTCACGAGCAGGAAGACGTCAACGCCCCAGTTTGCGTAGGTGAAAAACGCACCGAAGGTGCCCAAGTCGGCGTAGGAGTACACGTGAGCAAAATAGATCATGAGGGCCGCTATGCCCATAACCAAAGTCCGCCTCTCGCGGAGGCGCTGGATACTGAACTCGAGTACCGTCATCGGCTGCACGCCCCCCGCAAAGACCCCAAGAACTCAGTCATCTGCACCACGTAATTCTCGGGCTGGAAGAGCTCCTTGGATTTAGCAAGCGTGGCGCGCTTCATATCGATCAATTCGTCGTCTGACATGCAGCAGGCGCTCCTGACGCCCTCGACGAGCGAGGCTAGTTTGAGGTCGGGAACGACGATGCCGTCGACCCCGGGCGAGAGCACGAGATCGGCGCCGCCTACGGCATTACAAAGCATGGGCACTCCGTTGGACATGCATTCCGCGAATTTGGTGGAGAAGCCAGCGCGGGCGTAGAGCGCGGGCTGCCGGAACAGGATGCCGAAGTCCGCCCTTCGGAGCATCTCAATGACGGCAGCATGCGGGAGCCTGCCGTGGAACCTGACTGCAGCGCCCGCTCCACGGCCGTGCAGTAGGATCTCGCCCTCCCTCTGGCTCAGGCCCACAACGTCGAGCTCTGGCTCAGTCTCAAAGGACCCTGCGCAGGAGGCCATGGCCTCAACGAAGCAGTCGATGTAGTCCTTGCCTGCGGGAGACCCTGCGTAAAAGAAGCGGGTTGATTTCCTCTTGGCGAACTCGAGTGGCGGAACTTCGTCTAGTGCGTCGCCCGAGCGGTTGAGCGGCGGGAGAAACATAACGCGTGGGGCGCCCTGGGCCTTTTTGAGTTCCTCGAAGTGCTCCTTGAAGAAGGGAGATATAGCTAGCACCCCATCGACCGATTCGTCGGCGTCGGTGACGCGTCTCTCCCGCGACTTGGCTACGATCCATTTGGCGAGGTCGCCGTCGAAGTGAGTCTCGAACCAGTCAGTCTCGTCGACGAGGACTGGTACGCCCGCGCTGCGGCACACACGCTCAATGGCCTTGGCGAGGCGGTTCTGGATTGCGTAGTAGATGACGACAGCGGGATTTACGCGGGCCATGGCCTCCTTGAAGGCGGGGATGCTCACACGCGATACAAGACGCTCGGCGTACTTCGCGGCCAGCTGGCGACCGCTGAGGGTCAGACCCTTGGGAAACTCGACTGGGTAGTCGAATTCCTCGACGAGGGCAGGCAGCTTCGGGTCAGCTATGCCTGCAACCATGAAATGGGATTCGTAGCCGCACATGGAGAGAAGATCGGCGATGGCGAAGGCATGCTTGGTGGGTGCATTGCTGCCAGGAATGCCTTGGACAACGTAGAGGATGCGGTTGCTACTGCTCAATGGCCGACTCCTTCGCTAGCTTTCTGTTGAGGTAGACCGGGTATACGACCGAGGAGCTGAGCATAGTAACGATGGTGCCAAGCAGGACGCCTGAGCTCGACCCGAGCATGTTTGCAAACAGGTACGAAAGCGGAATGTTCGCAATCGCCTGTCCCACGGCCAGCGCCATCATCATCTTCATGCACGCCATACCGTTTGACACCTGCGACCAGATGGCGTTCCAGCTGTACACCAGGCAATATGCGAACATGAGCCAGACAAGGTCAGTCGAGGTATCGAGGTGTTGCCCTAGCCAAATGTCCGTGATGGGCGTGTAGGCAAGGGCGAGCACGAGGCAGCAGGCCGCGGGCAAGGCGAGCAACTTTTCCATGTGCCGAACGTTGCCTTTGATGCCCGAAACGTCACCCCGCGCATAGCGCGCCGTTATGGAGGACCAGTACGGCGAAATCATGGTAGCGTACAGGCTGACGGGGACGGTAAACAGTTTGAAGGCAGTGGCGTACGGCGTGACCGCCTCGGGCCCGAAGATGTTGGAGACTATGACATTATCAGTGCTCGAGAGGACCAGTGATGCCATCTGGATGATGAAGAACTGGACACCGAGCCCGGTGACATCCCTAGCCATGCTCTTGTCGTACGCCATCGGGGTCGGCACCCAGGGGTGACGCTTCCTGAAGAAGGCAAACGTGAACGCAAGCTCGATAACGAGTGCAGAGATGCCGTAGGCAATGGCAACCGACATGAGCCTGTCGGAGTCAAAAAAGCCGAGCGTGAGGACGCTCATGAGCATGCACGCCTGCTGGGCCACGCCGAGCAGGCTAACGAAGTGCGCCTCTTGCACCGCAAAGAAGAGGCTTTTGCAGATGGAGAACACGAAGCCGATACACATGAGCGCGAAGCTGACTGCTATAACGGGTTCGGCGTTGCCGTAGAGCGCCTCAGGAATGTTGAGTAACGCGTTCCAGTCGATGAACTGGAAAACGATGAGCGCCACAGTCATTACGCCCAGGACGACGATACTCAGCAGCTGTCTCTTATACACATCTGACGCT
>UROO01000033.1 GCA_900549555.1 uncultured Collinsella sp.
GCTCGGAGATGTGTATAAGAGACAGCCCTCGACAAGCGACACATCGCAGTAGCCGGCGTCGGCGAGGAGTTCAGCCACGCGAGCACGGTCTTCATCGTTAACGCTCTCGAGCACCTCGAGAGCGCTCTTGGCGTCGCCGCCCACGGCACCCAGCACGGCCGCAGCCTCAATACCGTGCATTCCGCCCGAGTTGGGCACAGTCACGCTCTTGACGTTCTTGATGATGTTGCCCGAGCAGGCAACATCCATATGATCGGGTTCGCAACCAAGCGTCTGGCTCGCCAACGCCGCTGCATAGGCAACGGCAATGGGCTCGGTGCAGCCGAGTGCACAGACAAGCTCGCGGTTCAAAACATCGCAAAACGCGGTATCACGAAGGGAATCGGCAGGCATAGGTATCTCCTACTTGTATAACGGGCTGGGCTCTCAAAAATAGTAAGCTCTTTTATTTGATAACAATGCATCAAAAACCGCAACCATGGTTCCGACGGACGGCGTTCAAGCGCAATCTGACGGCATTCATTCATGCGAAGCCGGTCTTGTCGCATGCTAAAGCGTTTGACCAAAAAACGCCCGAGCGTTTACGCAAAAGTCGCGCTATCATGCAGTCGAACGCGGTAAAACCTTTAGCAATTCCGCCGCACGGACCAGAGAGGAACCACTCATGAAGATTGGTATCGGCAACGACCATGCCGCCGTCGAGCTCAAGAACATCATCTCCGAGCACCTGAAGGAGCGCGGCTACGAGGTCGTGAACTTTGGCACCGACACCTCCGAGAGCTTTGACTACCCCATCGCCGGCTACAAGGTGGGTAAGGCCGTTGCCAACGGCGACGTCGACCTAGGCATCCTCATCTGTGGCACCGGTGTCGGAATTAGCCTGGCTGCCAACAAGGTCGAGGGCGTACGCGCCGTCGTGTGCTCCGAACCCTTCAGCGCTAAGCTCTCGCGCACGCACAACAATACCAACGTGCTCGCCTTTGGCGCCCGCGTCGTGGGCTCCGAGCTCGCCAAGATGATCGTCGACGAGTGGCTCGACGCCGAGTTTGAGGGCGGCCGCCACGAGCGTCGCGTTAACCTCCTCAACGAGATCGACCACACGCGCGGCCTCAAGGTCGTCGACGAGGCCTAAAGACCTACAAAGCCATACGCTAACGCCAGCCCCCGCCCGGAAGAAACATCCGGACGGGGGCTCTTTAGTAGATTTCTAAGCGGTTACCAAAAATCTACTGGAATAAAAAGGGCGCCGCGGATGGAATTCCGCGGCGCCCAAGCCACACGCTAACAGCTTTAAGGAGTCAAAGCTGGTTTAGCCAAAGAAGCGCTTGATCTCGATCTCGGCGTTCTCCAGGCAGTCGGAGCCGTGAATCACGTTGGCGTTGACATCGACAGCGAAGTCGCCGCGAATGGTGCCGGGAGCAGCATCAAGCGGGTTGGTAGCACCCATAAGGGTGCGCATCTTGGAGACAGCGGAGAGACCGGAAACGACCATCTTGACGACCGGACCGCTCGTCATAAAGTCACAGAGACCGCCAAAGAAGGGTTTGTCGGCCAGATGGGCGTAGTGCTCCTCGACGGTAGCGCGCTCGAGCGTGGTCATCTCCATGCGCTCGATGACAAGGCCGCTGCGCTCAATGCGAGCAACGATCTCGCCGATCTTGCGGTCGCGCACCGCGTCGGGCTTAATCATGATGAAGGTCTTCTCGATAGCCATAAAGTAGCCTTTCAAGTAGGTTCGCGCGTGCCCAAGTCCCATTCCGGCACCCGCCTGGACTGCATCGTAACAGAGTTTTAGCTGCAGTTAAACAAAAAGCTGTTTATTGAAACGCTACAATTTATTAAAGCGCTCCATATGTGTCACTTCTGTTTCGAAGCCCGACTAGAGTACCATCCGAACGCCCATCAACCGCATCGAACCGAGCAGACGGTCGGTTGCCGCCTGTGAACGTACCCCCTTCACAACCTGCCCAAAGGTCCTACAGAAGTTCTCGACACGCCCCTCCCCCATAGCAACAAAATACGGGCGCCCGCACCAGCAGACACCCGTAAAGCAAAAACGATTTATTAATAAATGGCCAAAACGGCTTCAGCTAAACCCCTACTTTATCCCGTGGCCCATCTCGACGACCTTAGTCAGCGATCCAAATACGCCCTCGTCGGCCACGAGCTGCGCCTCGGCACGCTGCAGCTGCACGGCAACGGCGGCAGGGGCGGTGCCGCCCTCGGTCGTGCGGGCGGCGACAATCGACGGGATGTCGAGCGCCTCGGTAATATCGTGCTCAAAGAGCGGGCTTGCCTCCTGGAACACCTCAAACGGAAGGTCCTCAAGATTGCAGCCGCGCTTCTCACACATCAGGACCAGATGGCCCACCACGGCATGTGCCTCGCGGAACGGCAGACCACGTTTGGCCAGGTAATCGGCAACATCGGTGGCGGCAAGGTGCCCCACGCCGCACTCGCGCGCCATGGCATCCTCGTTGACAGTCCAAGTCGAAATCATACCGGCCATAACGGACAGGCACTGCATGAGCGTGTGAGCGGTATCGAGCGCGCCCTCCTTGTCCTCCTGCAAGTCCTTGTTATAAGCAAGCGGCAGGCCCTTCATGGTCACGAGCAGCTGCACCAGATTGCCATAGACTCGGCCGCTCTTGCCGCGGATAAGCTCGGCAAAGTCGGGGTTCTTCTTCTGCGGCATGATGGACGAGCCGGTGGAGTACGAGTCGGAAAGCGTGATAAAGCCAAATTCGGAGCTCGACCATAGCACGATCTCCTCGGAAAGACGCGAGAGGTGCATGGCCATGACGGAGCCGGCGTAATGCAGATCGAGCAGGAAATCACGGTCGGAAACCGCATCGAGCGAGTTGGGAATCACGCCCGCAAAGCCAAGTTCGGCAGCCGTCATCTGACGATCGAGCGGATAGCTCGTGCCGGCAAGCGCGGCAGCACCCAGCGGGCAGTTGTCGGCGGCATCAAAGGCGGCCTTCAGGCGTGTAAAGTCGCGCGCGAACATCCAGGAATACGCCAGCAGATGATGCGAGAGCAGCACGGGCTGAGCATGCTGCATGTGCGTGTAGCCCGGCAGAATCACCTTGTCGTACTTCTTGGCCGCATCCACCAGCACATGGCGCAGCTCAAGATTGGCCTCCATGAGCTCCTTGGCCAGCGCCTTGACGCCCAGGCGCGTATCGGTCGCCACCTGGTCGTTACGCGAACGCCCGGTATGCAAGCGTTTACCGGCCTCGCCGATGCGGCGCGTCAGTTCGCTCTCGATGGACATATGAATGTCCTCGTCGTTGATATCGAAGGTGAAGTTGCCGGCATCGATATCCTGCTCGATTCCGGTCAGGCCCTTGGCAATCGCCTGCTCATCCTCGGCACTGATGATGCCCTGGGCCGCCAGCATCTTGGCATGCGCCTTAGAGCCGGCGATATCCTGCTTATAGAGATGTTTGTCGACCGGCAACGACGCGCCAAACTCCTGCGTGACCTCGGCCACGCCCGCCTCAAAACGACCGCCCCAAAGAGCCATGGAACCGTCCCCTTTCTCCAAATACCAAAACAAGCGCCCAAAGCAATGCGCCATATCGCTAAAGTGATTTTTCAACCGCTAGTTTTACACATTCCCCACCGCGCGCGGGGACATGTTGCTAATTTGCAAAGAAGTGACGCGCCATGCACTTGGCGCCCAACGTCTCCCTCCGGATGTTGCCCTGCGAACCATCGATCCAGGCCTTCAGGCTCATAGGGACGTCCTCGACCCTTGCAGCATCGAACTCGGGCGCGAGGGCAAGTAAAGCATGCGCGATAGCATTGAACATAATGGATACTCCTCATATATAGGTGCAGAGCCGCCAAATTGATAGAAGGAGCCCCACCGGACAACCCCGGCGGGGCTCGGACTCAGCCGCAGACGCGGCATCATATATGCGGGCGGAACGTAGGGGCCACCGATGTTAAGAAGTGTCAGCAAGCATAACGAAAGGTAGGGACCCCGTGCGCCCGTTATGTATCACGCGGATGGGCCGCGCGGATACCAAGGAAAGGAAGGCTTAAGCCTGGGCGGCGGCGGAGCTGGGGCCCTGGACCTTAGCCCACGTCTTGAGCGACAGCGTATCGATCTCGATAAAGCCGGCGCTGGCCTTCTCGTCAAACGTGGTGTCGCGGTCGTAGGTGGCCAGGCCGTAGTCGTAGAGGCTGAAGGGGCTCTTGCGGCCGACGACATGACAGTTGCCCTTAAAGAACTTCAGACGGACGGTGCCGGTCACGAACTTCTGGGTGTCGGCCATAAAGGCGTCGAGCGCATTTTTGAGCGGGCTGTACCACTGGCCGTTGTACACGGCGGTGGCCCAATCCTGCTCGAGCTTAATCTTAGTCTTGAGCAGGTCGCCCTCGACGCAAATGTCCTCGAGCGCCTTGTGGGCGGTGATGAGCGTCAGGGCTCCGGGAACCTCATAGCACTCGCGGCTCTTGAGGCCCACCAGACGATCCTCAACCAGGTCGAGACGGCCAAAGCCGTTGTCTCCCGAAATCTTGTTGAGGGCGATGACGATCTCGGAGAGCTTCATCTTCTTACCGTCGACGGCGACGGGCTTGCCGGCCTCAAACTCAATCTCGGTATACGTCGGAGTGTCGGGCGTGTCCTCGGGATTCTTGGTCATAACCCAGGCGTCGTCGAGCGGCTCGTTCCAGGGGTCCTCCAAGTGGCCGCACTCAATGGCACGACCCCACAGGTTGTCGTCGATGGAATAGGGGTTGTCGTTGGCACCCTCGGGAACCGGCACGTTGTGGGCGTGAGCATAGGCGACCTCATCGGGACGGCACTTCAGATCCCACTCGCGAACCGGGGCGATAACCTTAAGCTCGGGGTCGAGGGCCTTGACGGCAGCCTCGAAGCGGACCTGGTCGTTACCCTTGCCGGTGCAGCCGTGGGCGACGCAGGTCGCGCCAAACTCGTGAGCGACCTCGACAAGCTTCTTGGCGAGCAGCGGTCGAGACAGGGCGGAGAGCAGCGGATACTTGTTCTCGTACATGGAGTTTGCGGCGATGGCCTTAGTTAAGAACTCGTCGGAGAACTCATCGCGCAGGTCGAGCACCTGGCAATCGAGAACGCCCAGGTCAAGCGCCTTCTGTTTCTTGGCATCCAGGCCGGTCTCCTCCTGGCCCACGTTGCCGCAGACGCAAACGACATCGAGATTCTTCTCGTCCTGGAGCCACTTGACACATACGGATGTATCAAGACCACCAGAATATGCGAGAACGACTTTTTCCTTGCTCATGGCTGTTTCCTTTCGCCCTTGGTAGCTAGTTAGAACATCGGTCAGTTGCAAGTCATTTCAAGGTCGAATACCGTGCACTATCAGGTTAAATAGCAATAATCAGCACATACATGCCCTAGAAACATGCAGCAATGTCGTGCTAAAACCCAACGACCTCAAAATGACTCTGTTGAGGCAATTCTCCCCATGCGGACAGAGACGATTGTTATCGTCGTCGGGAAATTGCGCGCTGGCGTCGGATGGCATTGTCTGCAGTAGTGATGATCTTTACGAACTGCATCTGCCTCTCCTTTCACCTATCGCCGGGCGCAATTCTAATATCGTAAACGGTACCTTTTCCTCGGTAAGCGGTTGTTTTTCCGTCTCCGTTTTCGATGGTCGCTATATTACGCTAAAGTGCCCGCGGCACAAGCGACAAATTCATATTTCTGAAAAGTTTTTTCATTACTTTGTGAATGAAGATGCAAACGCGCGCCAATCCTGCGAAAATACGCCTGACTACGAGTTGATGGCTATAACGTCTGAAACAATCTCGAAACGAAAGGCTCGCTTTTATGCAAACTTACGAATCGGACGCCAATATCGGAAACATTAAGCTCATCGCCGTCGACATGGACAAGACACTGCTGACCGACGAGCGCGTGCTGCCGCAAGGCCTTGACGAACGCCTGGACAAGCTCGCCGAAGCCGGCATCGTATTCTGCCCCGCCAGCGGACGTCCCGCCCCCAAGCTCGAAGAGATGTTCGAGGGCATCAAGAACCGCCTCGCCTTTTGTCCCGACAACGGCGCATGCGTGATCTATCGTGGCAGCTATATCTATAAGAGCATTATCGACGTGGAGCTGTACCAGCAGGTCTTGAGCCGCGCCTCGGAGGATCCTCGCGCTGTCCCCGTCCTGTGCTGCTTCGACGAGTTCTACGTGCTTGCCCGCGACCATCAATACCACGACGAGATCAGCGTCTACTACAACACAATCAACTACGTCGACAGCTTTGAGGGCATTGATATCGAGTCCAACAAGATCTCGATCTTCTTCCCCGCCTACGATGCCGAGCCCGCATTCCGCGAGACCTATAGCCCCGAGTTCTCGGACAAGCTCTACGTCACCAATGCCGGGCGCGAGTGGATCGACTTCATGAACTTGGGCGTCGACAAGGGCGCCGGCGTCGCGCACCTATGCGAGCACCTGGACATCGATATTGCCGACGCCGCCGCCGTGGGCGATACCTACAACGACATCCCCATGCTCGAGCGCGTCGGTCACAGCTTTATCGTGGACAATGCCGAGGAGCACATGAATGCACACGCCAAGTGGCGCATTCCGAGCAACAACGACGGGGGCGTACTGACGCTCATCGACGCCATCTTGGCGGCTCGGTAGCCGTCCCATCGGGCCTGGCCGGGCGGCACGGGTTAATTTTTCGCTCGGTCAGGTCCTGCGCAAGACGAAAGCCACATTAAGTGGCTTTCTTTGCGTGCGGAATCTACGAAAAGTTAACCCGTGCCGCCCGGCCAGGCCCTAGGTTTACTTGCTTGTCGCCTAGATGGCGTCTTGGCGTCTAGATACTTGGCTGATAGTTTGGAATGAAGGGGGCTCCTTGTTGGCAAGGAGCCCCCTTCTGGTTTTGATTACTTTGGGATTGTGGGTGTGCCCTTATTTGGCGTCTGCCCAGGTCACTCCAGTCGAAGCTTCGGCGATTAGGGGTACGCGTAGGTCTACGACGTGTTCCATGACGTCTTGGACCATGGCGGTCAGGCGTTCGACTTCTTCGACCGGGCACTCAAAGTCCAGTTCGTCGTGGACCTGCAAGATCATATGGGCGGCAAAGCCTTCTTCTTCCAGACGGCGGCTTACGCGGGCCATGGCGATCTTGATGATGTCGGCGGCGGTGCCCTGCATGGGGTGGTTCATGGCCGTGCGCTCGCCAAAGCCGCGGAGTTGCGGATTTTTGGCCTTGAGCTCCGGAATGTGGCGACGGCGGCCGTACATGGTCTCGGCGTAACCTGTCTGCTTGGCACGCGCCACCACGTTGTCGAGGAACGTGCGCACGCCCGGGTAGGCCTCGTAGTAGCGGTCGATCATGTCGCGCGCCTCGGCCATCGAGATATGCAGCGACTGCGACAGGCCGTAGGCCTGCTGACCATACACAATGCCAAAGTTCACGGCCTTGGCGCGACTGCGCAAGTCGGGCGTTACCTCGGACACCGGCACGCCAAACACGCGTGCCGCCGTCTCGGCATGGAAGTCCTCGCCCTCGTTAAAGGCGCGTACCAGGTGCTCGTCACCTGAGAGATGTGCCAGCAGACGCAGCTCGATCTGCGAGTAGTCCACCGCCAAAAAGACGCTTCCCTCGCCTGCCGAAAACGCTGTCTTGACGGTACGCCCCAGCTCCGAGCGCGTCGGGATGTTCTGCAGGTTCGGGTCGCTCGAGGACAGGCGACCCGTTGCCGTGATGGTCTGGTTGTACGTGGTATGCACGCGACCGTCACCGCGGCGCAGCGGGCCCAGCGTGTCCAGATAGGTGGACTTGATCTTGGACTTCTCACGCCAATCCAAGATCAGACGCACGATTTCGTGGTCGCGGGCAAGGTCTCTCAGCACCTTGGCGTTGGTCGAATAGTAGCCGCGCTTAGTCTTTTTGAGGCCCTTGGTCGGAAGCCCCATAACGTCAAATAGCACATGCGAGAGCTGCATGGGACTGCCGATGTTAAACGTCTCATCACCCGCCAGGTCACGAATGCTGCGCTCGACCTCGGTGATCTGGGTCGCCAGGCCCTCGGACAGATTACGCAGGCGGTCGGGATCCACGAGCATGCCCGCACGCTCCATCTTGGCAAGCACCGGCACGAGCGGCATCTCAATGCCATCGAACACGTTGGCGGCGTTCTCACGGGCCATGCGGTCGCGCAGTGGTGCGACCAGCGCCAGCGTCAAGGCCGCCGTGCGGGCGGCGGGCGCAGGAGCGTCCTCGCCGGCACCCTCCGCACCGCGCGCCGCAGGCAGCGACATCTGCAGATAGGTATCGGCCAGATACGCCTCGTCAAACTCGGAGCGGTCGGAATCCAACAGGTAGGCGGCAACAACGGTATCGAAGATGCGCGTGGAGTCGACTGCCAGCGGATCCATGAGCTCAAGCTCGGAAGAGTCGATGGGCGAAAGCTCATGCAGCAGCGCCTTCGTATCCGGGCTCGCCACGCGGCCCTCCATAAACAGGCGCGCAAGCACGCCGGCGATCACGCCGTGGGCGAAGTTGAAGCCATCGGCCACGGCAGTCGCACCGCCGTCGCCCTCCTCAAGCGCAAGCAGTCCCTTGGGCGTCGCCAGCCACAGCGTGCGTGTCAGGCCAAAAAGCGCGCCCTCCTCCTTGTCATCGTCCACCACGGCGGCAATCCACTCGCCTGCCTCGATCGCGCGAGCGATCTCGGCGGCAGCGGCAGCGAGCGCCTCGGCATCGCCGGCAGCAGCGCGCATAACGGGGGGAATCTCAAACGTGCTTGCAGCGGCCGCAGCCCCACCCTCGCCACCGATCAATGCCAAGAAACGGTTCTGCATGGCCGTAATGCCGAGCGTGCCCAGCGCCGCGGACACTTCGTCGGCAGAAAACGCCGGGAAGGACGTTTCGTCAAAGTCGAGCTCGACAGGCGCATCGGTGCGAATGGTTGCGACCTTGCGGCTCAGTAGCGCATCGTCGATGTGCGCACGCAAGTTCTCGCCCATCTTGCCCTTGACCTCGTCAGCATGCGCGATGACCTCGTCCAAGCTGCCGTACTGCGCAATAAGCGCGCTCGCCTTTTTGGGGCCGATGCCCGGTACGCCGGGAATGTTGTCCGACGTATCGCCCTTTAGTCCGTAAAAATCGGGCACGAGCGCCGGCGTAATGCCGTGATACAGGTCATCCACGCTCTCGGGCGTCATAATCGCTACGTCGGACAGGCCCTTGCGGGTCGAGACCACGTTGACGTGCTCGGTCACAAGCTGATACATGTCGCGGTCGCCGGTCACCAGCAGCATGTCGCAGCCTGCCTCCTCACCCAGGCGCGCCATGGTTCCCAGAATATCGTCGCCTTCCCAGCCCTCGGACTGCAGAATCGGCACGTTGAGCGCCGTGAGCAGCTCCTTGATCATCGGAAACTGCGCGTGCAGATCGGGGTCCATGGGCGGGCGTTGCGCCTTATACTGCGGCAGCATCTCCATGCGCACGCGTGGCTTGCCCTTGTCAAACGCCACGACCACACCGTCGGGGTTAAAGGCATCGATCATCTTGAGAAACATGTTCAGAAAGCCAAAGATCGCGTTGGTGGGGCGACCGTCCGGCGCGTTCATGGTCGGCGGCACGGCGTGGAAGGCGCGGTGCATGAGCGAGTTGCCGTCAATAACGGCAAAGGTGCGGCGCTTGTCAGACATATTGAATACCTCGCTTTGGGCTGGGCACGGTTTGCTCACACCAGTTTACACGCTCCCTGCCCCGCGGCCACAGCACATCAAGCTCCCCTGCCACCGTGAGCCCGCGCGTGATACGATGGCTCACGGTACATCAACCAGCACGATCGATCCGAAAGGAGCCTGCGTCATGGAGCGTCCCTGCGCATGGAAAAAGTACACGCCACAGCAAGTCGAGGAGCTCGAGGAGCTTTGCCGCGGCTATAAGCAGTTTTTGAGCGAAAACAAGACCGAGCGCCTGTGCGTCAAGACCGGTATCAAGATGGCCGAGGAGGCGGGCTACGTCAATCTGGAGACCGTGATCGCCGAGGGCCGCGCGCTCAAGGCCGGCGACAAGGTGTACGCCGCCAACCACGGCAAGGACCTTATGCTCGTCAACCTGGGAACCACCCCGCTCGAGCAGGGCTTTAACATCCTGGGCGCCCACGTGGACTCGCCGCGCCTGGACCTCAAGCAAAATCCCGCCTTCGAGGTCGGCGACATGGCCTACCTCGACACGCACTACTACGGCGGCGTCAAGAGCTACCACTGGGTGGCCTCCCCGCTTGCACTTGTAGGCGTCATCTGCAAAAAGGACGGCACCACCGTCGACATCAACATCGGCGACAAGGCGGACGACCCGGTCTTTACCATCTCCGACCTGCTGATCCACCTCTCGAGCGAGCAGATGTCCAAGCCCGCCAAGGACGCCGTCGACGCAGAGATCCTCGACGTGATCGTGGGCGGCCGTCCCATCAAGTTTGACGAGGACGACAAGGACGCCCCCAAGGAGCCCGTCAAGCAGATGTTCCTGGACATCCTCAAGGAGCAGTACGACGTCGAGGAGGAGGACTTCCTCTCCGCCGAGATCGAGGTCGTGCCCGCCGGCCCCGCCCGCGACATGGGCCTCGACCGCTCCATGATTTTGGGCTATGGCCACGACGACCGCGTCTGCGCCTACCCCTCCATGCTCGCCCAGATCAATGTGGCCAATGTCGAGCGCACGAGCATCACGCTCATCGTCGATAAGGAGGAGATCGGCTCCGTAGGTGCCACCGGCATGACGAGCCGTTTCTTCGAGAACACCGTCGCCGAGATCATGACGCTCGCCGGCGAGGATAGCCCGCTGACCCTACGCCGCGCACTCGCCCGCAGCCGCATGCTCTCCTCCGACGTGTCTGCCGGCTTCGACCCGGGCTATGCCGGCAAGTTCGAAACCAAGAACGCCGCCTTTATGGGTCGTGGCCTGTGCTTTAACAAGTACACGGGCAGCCGCGGCAAGGGCGGTTCAAACGACGCCGACGCCGAGTACGTGGCCCTCGTCCGCGACATCATGGACGAGGCCGGCGTGGACTTCCAGACCTGCGAGCTCGGCCGCGTCAACGCGGGCGGCGGCGGCACCATCGCCTACATCATGGCCAAGTACGGCATGAACGTCATCGACTCCGGCGTTGCCGTCCTGTCCATGCACGCCCTGTGGGAGGTCGCTAACAAGGCCGATATCTACGAGGCCTATCGCGGCTACAAGGCCTTCCTCGAGCGCGCCTAACCAACCCTCGTAAAACGAGCCCAACCAGCCCTTTATAACTTGCGGTGAAATAGTTCCCAGACATGCCTTTTAACAGGCAAAGCAGGAATTATTCCACCGCAACTTCCTTTTTTGGCAGAGGAGAGTCCATGCTGCAGGTCATCATTTCGCCCGCCAAACAGATGCGGACAGCTCAAGATGCCTTTGACGTTTGGGGCATACCGCCTTTTGCACATCAGACGACCCGGCTCCATCAGGCACTGTTGGGCATCGAACGCGAGGATGGCGCGGCAGGCCTTCAGGCCCTTTGGAACGTGAGCGACAGGCTACTTACAACGTGTCTGGATACGCTTCACGAATTTATGCCCGTCCTGAGCGATGCCGACCTCGCCGATCCCGATATCGCACGTCGAATCTCCCCCGCCGCCATGTCCTACCACGGCATCCAATACCAAAGCATGGCGCCCGAGGTGATGGATGCCGCACAGCTCGACTGGCTGCAAGACCATCTCTGGATCCTCTCCGGATTGTACGGATGCGTGCGGCCTTTCCATGGCGTTGAGCCCTATCGGCTGGAGATGGGCGCGAAGATTGCCGTCGACGATGCCCGAGACCTCTACGCGTTTTGGAGCGACAAGCTCGCGCGGGCTATCGCCCCGGCAGGTTCAAACACCACGATCGTCAACCTCGCCAGCGTAGAGTATGCCAAAGCCGTTCTGCCCCACCTCGCGGGCGACGCCACAGCCGTCACGTGCCTCTTTGGCGAGGGTATCCGCAACGGGAAGCCCATCCAACGGTCGACCGCCAGCAAAAAGGCACGCGGTTCGATGGTCCGCTGGATGGCAGAAAACAAGCTCGAGGACGCCGGCCGTCTCACCGAGTTCAACATCGGCTATCGCCACGCCCCCGAGCTCTCATACCCAGGCACCCTCGTGTTCATCAACGAACAGATGCTCTAGAGCCGCCACCCAAAACTGACCCGCTCAGCCTTCTCTATATAACTTGCGGTGGAATAGTTCCTATTTGAGCCTTTTATCGCACAAACGGGAACTATTCCACCGCAACTTTTATGATTTGGCCGGCTAGGTGCGACACCTATTCTGCTAGGCCGTCGGCCTTTGCAATCCCGCTTGTCGAACCGTCCTGATAGACAATCTTGACGTGCTCAACCTCGGGCACCGCAACACCCGATGGAGGCTCCAGGCGCCATTCGGTCAAGGCAATATCCATGGTCGTGGGCACATCCCCTTGATCTTTGAGCTTCACCGTCAGCGTTTTGAGCGTCGCGTCAAACGTCACGCGTTCGATTTCTTCACCTGGAATGGACCCACCACTCAGCTGCAACTGCACAAACTCATCGCGCGGGTACCAATAATCGCCCGGAACGGCGAGCGTATTGGCATTACCGCCGGTGCTCCTCACCGTCATAATCGGCAGGCTATCGTCCGCCTCGAACTCCCATGTAGCGCCGCCGCGACCGCCAAACGTCCAGATACAAAAGGCAATCACCAGCACGGCAAGCACCGCAAAACCAATCGCGACAAGGCCATGGTGCGCGCGGCTCTCCTCGGCCGATACATCCCATTGCGTCTCACGATATAGATGCTTGTCTTCCATGTTCGCCTCCCCACAGGCACGCTCGTTGGCCCAATCGTACCCATTCAGGCTATACTTGAGCCCATGACATAAACGGGGAGCTTGCGGGACAAGACGGCAGGCTGAGATTGGGCGCGCCCGCCCTGACCCGCAAACCTGATATGGGTAATGCCAACGAAGGGAGCCGTGCCAATGAGCACACAGACCGAGCCCAAGCTCGTCACGCAAATCGACTTCGCCCGCGCCGGGCAGATCACGCCGCAGATGAAGGAGGTTGCCGAGTGCGAGCATCGCGACCCCGAGTACATCCGCAAGCGCGTGGCAGACGGCCGCATCGCCATTCCCGCCAACATCGTGCATATCAAAAAGGGCATGCGCGCCTTTGGTGTCGGCGAGGGCCTGTCCACCAAGGTCAACGTCAACCTGGGCATCTCGGGCGACAAGGCCGATGCCGCCGAGGAGTGGAAGAAGGTCAAGATCGCCGAGGACTTTGGCGCCGACGCCATCATGGACCTCTCCAACTCGGGCAAGACGCGCCAGTTCCGCCAGCAGCTCATCGACGAGACGCCGCTTATGGTGGGCACCGTCCCCATGTATGACGCCATCGGCTACATGGAAAAGCCGCTGGTCAAGCTCACCAAGGACGATCTGCTCGAGGTCGTGCGCGCTCATGCCGAGGACGGCGTGGACTTTATGACCATCCACTGCGGCATCAACAAGTCGGTCATCAAAACCTTTAAGGAGACCGGCCGCCTCATGAACATTGTCAGTCGCGGCGGCTCGCTGCTGTTTGGCTGGATGGAAGTCACCGGTAACGAGAACCCCTTCTACGAGTTCTACGACGAGGTGCTCGAGATCTGTCACGAATACGACGTGACGATCTCGCTCGGCGACTCCTGCCGCCCGGGCTGCCTCTACGACTCCAACGACGCAACCGAGACCGCCGAGATGATCGAGCTGGGCAAGCTGTGCAAGCGCGCTTGGGCCGCCGGCGTCCAGGTTATGGTCGAAGGCCCGGGTCACATGGCGCTCGACGAGATCGCCGCCAACATGAAACTGCAGAAGCGCCTGTGCCACAACGCCCCGTTCTATGTGCTCGGGCCGCTGGTGACCGATATCGGCGTGGGCTACGACCACATCACCGCTGCCATCGGCGGCGCCATCTCCGCCAGCTCCGGTGCCGACTTCCTGTGCTACGTGACGCCGGCCGAGCACCTGTGCCTGCCCAACGCCCAGGACGTGCTCGACGGCCTCATGGCCACCAAGATCGCCGCACACGCCGCCGACATCGCCAAAAAGGTGCCCCACGCCCGCGACATGGACGACAAGATGGGCCAGGCACGCCGCAAGCTCGACTGGGACGCCATGTGGAAGTGCGCGCTCGACCCGGTCACCGGCAAGAAGCGCTACGAGGAATCCCCCGCCGCCACCGAGGGCACCTGCACCATGTGTGGCAAGATGTGCGCCGTCCGCACCGTCAACAAGGTGTTCGAAGGCACGACAATCGACCTCGGCATGGAGGACTAACTCGTCACCGGAGCCACAAACGGCCACAAGGTGTTCGTCAATTGTTGACATGTGAACATTTTCTTACATTTACGTAAAGATTGCACCACCCGCCCGGGATCGGCATACAGCCGGCCCGGGCACTTTATAATGCAGGCAGAAGACCCATTTGAATCCGACCGAACAAGGGAGCGAACATGGATCGCAGTAAGGTACCCGCCGTTCTATCCATCGCAGGATCCGATTCCAGCGGTGGTGCCGGCATTCAGGCCGACATCAAGACCATCACGGCGCACCGTCTGTATGCCGAGACGGCCATCACGGCCATAACCGCACAGAACACGCTCGGTGTCACCGCCGTGCAGAACATCTCTCCGGATATTGTCGCGGCGCAGATCGATGCCGTTTTTGACGATATCCGCCCCAGCGCCGTCAAGATCGGCATGGTTTCCTCTGCCGAGATTATCGAGGTTATCGCCGACCGCCTGAGCGCCTGGGACGCAAAAAATATCGTCGTCGACCCCGTCATGGTCGCCACCTCGGGCGCTCGTCTGATCGCAGAGGACGCCGCCGAAGCGCTCACACGCCGCCTGTTCCCGCTGGCGACCGTCATCACGCCCAATATTCCCGAGGCCATGGCACTGCTCGATTACGAGGTCGATTCCGAGCGCACGCAGCAAAATGCCGCCATGCTTCTCACCCGCCGCTTTGGATGCGCGTCTCTCGTTAAAGGTGGGCATTTTGTCAACGAGGCCAACGATGTGCTAGCAGAGCCCGCGCCGCTCGATGACGAGGGCAACCATCTGGGCGATCCGCTCACCACGTGGTTCCGTCATAAGCGTATCGACACCAATAACACGCACGGCACCGGCTGCACGCTCTCGTCCGCCATCGCCTGCGCGCTGGCCCAGGGCATGGATCTTGCCGATGCCGTCAACGCCGGTAAGGCCTACCTAACGGGCGCTCTCGCCGCAGGCTTTGATATGGGCAAAGGCTCCGGCCCCGTCAACCATATGTGGCAGTATTAAGATTCGCAGCCCAAATCCACCGCAAAGGGGACAGGCACCTTTGCGGTGGTTCCCACAAACATCTCGATCCGTAACAGTTAGAGCCCATTTTTCGGCCCACCTGTTACAGATTGAGACATTCAAATTCCGCTAAGAAGATGATCTCGACCTGTAACAGGAGCTCGGCAAAATCGACCCTAGATGTTACAGATCAAGACAAACGACCGATATCGACCTAAATAATCTCAATCTGTAACATCTAGCCCGTTTTCGGCCTTACAACTGTTACAGATCAAGACAAACCAACGAAACAAGCCACCGCAAAAGAAACTATTGTGGTGGCTTGGGGTCGCGCTACGCTCCGAGCATCTCTTTGAGCTTGGCTGCCACGGCGTGCCCCAAGCTCTCGTGGCTTTCGGGCATCATGTGCAGATAGTCGATATCGCCCGGCTCGGCAAAATCAGCGGCATTCAAAAAGTCGCAGCCAAACTGTTTGGCAGCATACGCATAGTATTCGGCAAAATGCTCCGAGGCCTCGACGGAGCGCTCGTCAAAGTCGGTCATGTACACATCGGCGATCTGCGGTTTAATCTTGATAGGCGCCATCAGCAGAATACGCGGGCAGGGCGCGGCTTCGGTCCAGGGAAACGCGCGGACGGTGCGAATCAGCGCCATGGCACCGTCAGCGATATCGGCAGCACCCACGCTAAAGACCGTCTTGCAGTCGTTGGTGCCCAGCATAATCACGATCGCATCCAGCGGCTTATGGGCCTCGAGCAGCATCGGCAACGCGCGAATGCCGTTGAGATTGGTATCCAGATGGCACATATCGTCGCGCACCGTTGTGCGGCCGTTTAGTCCTTCCTCAATCACGTGCCAGCCCTCGCCCAGATCGCGCTGGGCCACGCCACACCAGCGCACATCGTGCGCATAGCGCACCGCAGTGCCGTCGCGCATACCCGCCGGATCATAGCCATAGGTATTGCTGTCGCCAAAGCACAGAACGTTTTTCATCGTAAGCCCTTCCTTTAGTAAAAAGCCGACGGGAGCAGCCTCTCCCGCCGGCTCGACCTATCTGTCAGTGTGCACCGATTACAGGTACTTGCGCCAATCGTCATCGTCCTCATCGTCCTCGGCGGCAGCCTGGGCTTGCTCGGCGGCGCGAGCAGCCGCAGCGCGTGCGGCAACCTGGGCATAGGACTCCTCGTTGCGCTCGGGGAAGTTTGCCAGCACGTGCTCGAACTTGGCAAAATCCTCGTCCCAGCGCGTAGAGGGCACGGCAAAGAAGGCCTGCTTGACCTTAAAGTCGCCCGACGCGAGCTCCTTACGGAAGAGCTCGGCCACGGTCTCGGCATCAAAGCCGTTGTTGTCGCAGCCCCAAGCGCCCAGCACGAGCTTCTCGCGACCCAGCTCGTCGCAGATGGCAAGCACGAAGCGGATGCGATCGCGCAGGGCGTCCAGCAGGGCATCGTCACCCACGCGATACTCCTGGCGAGCGCGCTTGGCGTTGGGCGCGGCGGCAACGATCACGTCGGCGTATGCGTGCACGTGGTTGCGGTCGAAGCGCACCGCAGGCACCACCAGCGCACGGTTGCGGTAAAGCTCGCAGTTGATGTTGCGACGACGGTTCTCGCCGTACCATTTGCGCTGCTTATCGAGCACGTTGTACAGGTACGAATCGGCACAGAGCGTGGCCTCCTGGCCCAGATAGCCCTGGATGTAGCCACCGCCCGGGTTGGTGAACGAGGCAAAGGCAAGCACGGCCATGTCACAGAACTGCGCGTAGCCTCGGCCGTTATCCAGAATGGCCTGTGTGGCAGAGGCGTCGAGCACGGTGACCTCGGGCAGGACCGGAGTGGGCTTTTCGGCGGCAGGCGCGGACTCGGTCTCCGTGGCCTCCTCGGCGGGTGCAGGCTCGGCCGCAACCTCGGTCTCGGCGGATGCAACCTCAGCGGCCTCGACCTCGGGCTCCTCGGCGGCCTCAGACTCCTCGGC
>UROO01000034.1 GCA_900549555.1 uncultured Collinsella sp.
CGAGATAGGAGTCCGTCTCGTGGGCTCGGAGATGTGTATAAGAGACAGGCCGAGCTCGGTCTGCAGCTTGGTGGAGTCGATGGCGTAGCGGCGGTCGTGGCCGGGGCGGTCGGCGACCCAGTCGAAGTCCTCGGGGTCGCGGCCCATGGCCTCGAGGATCATGCGGAGCACGGTGATGTTGTCCCTCTCGCCGTCGGCCCCGATGAGGTAGGTCTCCCCCATGCGGCCGCGGGTCAGGATGTCCCAGACGGCCGAGGAGTGGTCCTCGGTGTGGATCCAGTCGCGGACGTTCTCGCCGCGGCCGTAGAGCTTCGGCTTGACCCCGTCGATGATGTTGGTGATCTGCCTGGGGATGAACTTCTCCACGTGCTGGTAGGGGCCGTAGTTGTTGGAGCAGTTGGAGATCGTGGCGCGAAGCCCGTAGGTGCGGGTCCAGGCGCGCACGAGCATGTCGGAGCTCGCCTTGGTCGAGCTGTAGGGGCTCGACGGGTGGTACGGAGTCTCCTCGGTGAACTTGGCGGGGTCGTCGAGCGCCAGGTCGCCGTAGACCTCGTCGGTGGAGACGTGGTGGTAGCGGATGCCATACTTGCGGACGGCCTCCAGAAGGCGGAAGGTGCCCTCGACGTTGGTGCGCAGGAACGGCTCCGGGTCGGCGATGGAGTTGTCGTTGTGGCTCTCGGCGGCGTAGTGCACGATCGCGTCGTGGCCGGGGACCAGCTCGTCCAGCAGCTCCGCGTCGCAGATGTCGCCCACCACGAGCTCGACGCGATCCGCCGGCAGCCCGGCGATGTTCTCGGGGTTGCCGGCGTAGGTCAGCTTGTCCAGGACGGTGACGTGCACCCCGGGGTGGTTGTCGACCACGTAGTGCACGAAGTTGCTGCCGATGAAGCCGCAGCCGCCCGTGACGATGATGTTCTTGGGTTCAAAAATCTCAGACATAATGCTCCAAATTAAATCTACCCGTTTGGATGAACGTACTTAAACATCTGAACAAATGATGCGCTGTCAGAAGAAACGTCCTCGCTATTCTCGCGGTTACCGTACTTCCTAAAGCCCAAATTAGTATAAAAGTTCAACAGACCTCGCGCATCAACAGCGTCAAGAACGACAAATCTACCGCCTGCTAGACGATGAACCTCGCGCACAGAATCCTCTGCAAGAGACATTAACTGCTCGCCACTCACGAGATCAGCATAACGATCATTTTTGCCAAATTGGGCAAGCAGCACAACAGGAAGCTCAATAGAATCAGAAGCCGAGTCGTACTCACCGAAATATTCGAATTTCTTTCGAAACGACCGACTCACATTGATCGCGGGAATACTAGCAACTTTTAGCGCAAGTGCATAAAAACCAACAAACGAGGCGCTGTCGACATCAAATACCAAATATGAAGATGCAGCCCCGCGCCTGTTAAATTCAAGAGCCTTACAACGCACGAAAAGCTCAATGTCAGAATTCCGCTCGCACGAAAAGGAGGAGAGGACCGATTCGACCTTCTCCTCCGATTGAGCTTCGCAAAGATCAAATAACGAATATGCGACCAGAGCCATGTCTAAATACCCATTTTGGCGAACAATTTATCGATTGCTTTTTGCTTCTCAACTGATAGCCGTCCGCCGGTTAAGCGCTTCGGGGATTTAATCGAGGCATCCATCGCTAATCCTTTTTCATATGCTTCGCATAAGGCCCTGGCGCCTTCAACAGAGGTAACCCGAATAGGCGCTTTAATACTAGATGTAGCCATTGATAACTCCCTTCTCCATAACGCCTAGGAAGATTCTACCCAATATACCCTAGTACTCGCGCGGGCTGTTGACGATCTCGCCGGCGGCGACCTTCTTGAGGTGCTGGCCGTAGACCGACTTGCCGTAGGCCTTCGCGGCCTCCTCCAGCTCGGCGGTCGTGATCCAGCCGTTCTCCCAGGCGATCTCCTCGGGGACCGAGACCGGCAGGTCCTGGGAGTGCTCCACGGCGCGGACGAACTCCGCGGCCTCGTGCAGGCTCTCCATGGTGCCGGTGTCCAGCCACGCGTAGCCGCGGCCCAGGGTGACGACGGACAGCGTCCCCTCCTCCAGGTACATCTGGTTGAGCGTGGTGATCTCCAGCTCGCCGCGGGCCGAGGGCCTCACCTCGTGCGCCTTGGCGGCCACGTCGCCCGGGTAGAAGTAGAGTCCGGTGACTGCGTAGGAGCTCTTGGGGCGCTCGGGCTTCTCCTCGATGGAGACGGCACGGCCCTCCCCGTCGAACTCCACGACGCCGAAGCGCTCGGGGTCGTCCACATGGTAGCCGAAGACCGTGGCGCGGCCCGACACGGCGTTCTGGACGGCGCGCGTCAGGTGGCGCGACAGGCCGTTGCCGTAGAAGATGTTGTCGCCCAGCACCAGGGCGCACGGCTCGCCGGCGATGAACTCCTCGCCGATGGTGAAGGCCTGCGCCAGGCCGTCGGGGCTCGGCTGCTCGGCGTAGGACAGGTTCACGCCGTAGCGCGAGCCGTCCCCGAGCAGGCGCTCGAAGTTGGGCAGGTCGGTCGGCGTGGAGATGACCAGGATGTCCCGGATGCCCGCCAGCATGAGGGTGGACAGCGGGTAGTAGATCATGGGCTTGTCGTAGACCGGCAGCAGCTGCTTGGAGGTCACGAGCGTGAGCGGGTACAGGCGGGTGCCGGACCCGCCGGCGAGGATAATGCCTTTCATGTAGTCCTCCGTGTCATTTAACTCATTTAGTTACGACTTATATAATAAGCTCTATCGGTCATATTAATTAAAAATATATGAGCGGTACCCATTGAACAGGGCATCTAATTGCCTCGGCACGGAAAGAGCGACCATAACGTGAAGATTTATATCGCAGCGCATAAGCACTTTAACATTGATGCAGAGGTGCCTTACCAGCCGCTCTTCGTCGGGGCAAGCTTCATTCCAGAAGAAAACCGTCGAGCTGGATGGCAGTACGACGATCAAGGCGACAATATTTCCCAGAAAAACAAACACTACTGCGAGCTTACCGGCCTCTATTGGATATGGAAGAATTCTCCCGAGTCAATAGTTGGGCTCACGCATTATCGAAGGGCGTTTGAGTCGCCCAGCAACTCGAAGCAGATGCTCAGAGACTATGAAATTGAGAATATTCTTGCTAATTATGACTGTATTGTTGCAGCCAAAGAACCCTGCACAAGCTCAATCGGGTGCAACTTAATCACTGTTGCCGAGCAGTATAGAATGATCCATTCTTCGACAGATCTGCTACATGCAAGGGAAATTATCAGGACGAAACGCCCTGACTACTTGGACGCTTTTGATGAAGCAATTTGCGAGGGGCACTCTTTTTCACCCTGCAATATGATTATTTGCAAAAAGGAACTGATGGACAGATATTGTAAGTGGCTTTTCAAAATTGAAAAACAACTTGATAAGCGGATTGACTATATAAGTGGTCGCGATAGATATCAACAAAGGATGCCTGGCTTTATCTCAGAACGACTGCTCAACGTTTTCCTTAGAAAGCATGACTTAAAATGCTATGAATGCCGCATCTTTAACCCAGCAAATAAAGATGCTCTCACAATCGATCGATGCACGTGGCCTCGGACAAGACCCCAGCTTACATGTGATTCCTCCGCTAAGGCCATATTTAACGGGGTGGACTATTCATCGGTATTTAATTATTCCTTTTATGTAAATCATTACGAAGATCTCTTCGATAGATATAAGAACGACCCTCTAGGAGCTTTGGAACATTTCATTGCAATTGGCATTAATGAGCATCGAGTTGCACATCCTCATTTTTCTATTGGCTCTCTTTTAAACGGAAACCCCGATTTACGAAAAAGGTGCAGCAAAAATCTCGAAGCGGTGCAAATGTATATAGCGGACCCTAAAGCGTATGAGCATCCAATTGGATATGAAAACATTCATCTGCTAGACGAGCAAAGCAATTCAACTATGGCTACATGGCATGAACGTCGAATTGCAGCAGCGCGCATTCGATACCAGGAAAGAATCGAAAGGCTACCTGTACTGGGTTAATTCAACGAAAGAAACTACTTGAAATCTGAGTGAAGTAGTAAATGTATCTTTAGTGCTACGGAAAGGTAAATTGAAATGAAAATTAACGCGGATTGCATTTGCCGTGGAAGCGGAAAGATGTATATTCTCCTAAAAAATGTAGAGGTAGATGCATCAAGTATTCAGGTGACTGCATCAAAGAGCGACGGGACAACGATACCGAGCTCAATCTATCCATACGAATCAAATGATAATCAATACGTCGTAGTTCTTCCCGACCTGGGAACTGGTGATTGCGATATTCAGATTAAAGATTTGAGTGCGCAATATGCCTACGCTGCCATTAAAATCTGCTTTAGCAAGGCAAAATGGGCGTCAAGATTAAACTACAAAATTAAGAATGAATTGTCCCACTCCATTAGGAACTATGATGATAAGCATGACTTGGATGTAGCAAGCATGCGTTTTCACGAGTTTATCGAAGATGGAGACGAGGCCATTCTTCGCTGCTCAGTTAAACTCCCTCAGCGCAACGACAACAAGATAGCCATCAAGTGCTTCGACATTTCAATGACTCGCATTCAGATTGAGCCGATTACCACCGATGACATTACGATTCCACTGTGGTTTGCCCCAGATAAAAAACGCCGTGAAATTCAATACTCAATTCGGATTCCTAATAGCACAAATAGGTTAATCTTCACAATCGAAGACGACAACCATCCGAGCTTCAACAGCTTTGCTGTTGCGGATAACGAAGAGCTTGAAAAGCTGCGCATTTTAACCACATCGAAAATGAAGCCTATTTCAATTGACCCATCTGCATATCCAAAATGGCTCGATCAACACAAGGCAAGCTCGGCAATGCTCGAAAAACAATCGATGGTCACCTTCAAAGAAATGCCATTGTTTAGCATCGTCGTCCCCCTATTCAACACACCCGAAAAACTGTTCAAGGAAATGGTGGAATCGGTTCTTAAGCAGAGCTATTCAAACTGGGAGCTCGTGCTAGTCAATGCAAGCCCAGATAACAGCGCGCTTGTAGATATGGTCGAAACTGCTAAGAATAAAGACGTGCGCATTAAGGTGATAGAGCTGGCAAACAATTCCGGCATTTCCAAAAACACTCTTGCCGGGACAAAAGAAGCGAAAGGAGATTTTATTTGCTTCTTGGACCACGACGATACTCTCGAGCCCTCGGCGCTTTATGAATACGCGCGTGCAATTAATGCTGAAAACAATACTGATCTTATTTACTGCGACGAAGACAAGCTGTTTGCCAATGGCAGCTATGGAGATCCGTTCTTTAAACCAGATTTAAGCATCGACTTGCTGCGAAGCGTTAATTATATTTGCCATTTTCTTGCAATCAGAAAAACACTATTCGATTCTCTGGAGTACGGCGACGAGCAGTACGATGGAGCTCAAGACCACGACTTGACGCTTAAAGCGATAGAAAACGCACGGAATGTGGTACACGTGGCCAAAATTCTGTACCACTGGAGAATTACCGAAAACTCAACTGCAGGTGACCCGAACTCAAAGCTATATGCATGGGATGCTGGCGTCAAAGCCGTACAGGCCCATTTGGACAGACTTGACGTTTCAGCAAAGGTTTATCGCGGAAACGACCCCTTCACATATAAAGTTACCTACGCAGTTCCAGATAGTCATCCACTTGTATCAATCATTATTCCGACAAAGGACCATCCCTCTGTTCTCGATACGTGCATTAAGTCGATCATTGAACGATCAACCTACGATAACTACGAAATCGTCATTATCGAAAACAACAGCGAGAACCCAGAAACATTCGAGTACTACTCTGAATTGGAGAAATGCTATCCCGATACGATCCGCATCGAATATTGGGGTGCAGAATTCAATTTTTCAAAACTGATGAACTTTGGCGCTAGCAAAGCAAAGGGCGATTACCTTCTCTTGTTAAACAACGATACAGAAGTTATAACTCCAAACTGGATTGAAAACATGCTGGGCATTTGTTCGCGAAAAGAAGTTGGCATCGTAGGCGCAAGACTTTTTTACAGCGATGATACCCTGCAACATGCTGGCGTCGGCATCGGCGGAATTGGAGCCGGCCACCTCGGAAAAGACTACCCCAGAGGAAAATGGGGTTACTTCAATCTATGCGACCGCACACAAGATTTAAGCGCAGTAACCGCAGCATGCCTGATGACTAAGAGAGCTGTTTTCGACGAAGTCGGAGGCTTTAGAGAAGAACTGGCTGTTGCTTTTAATGATGTTGACTATTGCCTCAAAGTGAGAAGTCACAACTATCTAGTTGTATATACACCCGATACCGAGCTGTATCATTACGAGTCGTTATCACGAGGCTATGAAATCAGCGATGAAAAGAAAATGAGATTCCATAGGGAATACTCACTGCTCAACTACCTATGGCCAGAGTATTACGTGAAGGGTGATCCGTATATAAACAGCAACATCGTCAGCGGGAATTTGTATTATCAAATTTAAAAACGCTTATGACACTTTAATTCTGAGCAGGTAAAGGAGGAATAAGGGGCTGTCGGTTAAACCGACAGCCCCTTATTCCTAATAGGTTAATTTATAAAGAAAGAACCCGTTTGCTGAACCTAATTGCGTAATTTGCAATTCAACAGATGAATACTCTGTCAAATCCCTACTAGACATAACGTACTTCACATTAAGCTGCCTTAAATCATCTTCAGTCAAATTCACTGTGAAGAGATCATCCTGCGTGGAATTAAATGACGTAGATGGAGCGAATACATTAGCAACGATATGAGCATACCTGTTGTATGCGTACTCGTTCTCGTTATTATCATCGATAGAATTCCAACGCGATAGATCGGGATAAGCATTGGTGGAGTTAATTACAGGCGCTCCATACGCAGCGCAAAGATTGGCAACTGTCCAAGAACCATCGACAACCCATTTATCTGAATAATCACTCTCTTCCACAAACTGATTAACGAGAGACTCTAAATTCGTATCTGTTAGTGGAGCCGCGCCGATTTGAATTGGATTAATACAGAGCCCTGGAATTACTCCGAAGCAAATCGCAAAAGCAACGAATAAACCAGTGCATTTTTTTCCAAGAATAAAGGAGCAAAACGAAAGGCACGAAAAAAGACAGAACAATATAAGCATCAACAGATACAGCATCCTTGCAACAAGATATTTAGCAGAAAGAAGGATGAAAACCTGGAATGCTGAACTCAGAATAAGACCAATTATTAAGATAATCGGCAAATAACCAATGGAGCTGTTATTCCCTTGGGACTCTTTAGCCTTTTCGACAGAAATCAAAAAAAGGAGAAGTTCGAGGTAACCAATAGGAAACAATAGTCGCAGAACAGGGACGTTATACATTAAGGTCATTCGAGATAGAAATGACGGAAAACCAATAAATGCAAAGACTAGAAAAAACAATTGAAGTGCCGTAAGCACAAATAACTGCCAATCTCGCCTTTTAATAAAACAGAGCAGAGATGCAAGCGTTCCAAGAGGGAAGAAACAAAGAATGGTTGCAATTTCGCATTCATTTGAAACCAGCGGTGAATCAAAGGCATAAAAGAGTGGAATTGCATAAGAAAAAAGTTCGGGAAGTCCGCTTCCGCCTGTTTCAAAACGCGCACCAGGATAAACGGTATTCATAACAGATGTCATTGCTTCAGAGGACTGGAAGAATGAAAGGAATATTAGTCCCGCTGAGATCAACAGGCAGAATACTAAAACAAAAGTATCACTTAGCGACCATGCAAGAACTGAATGTTGGGCGTTATTTTTTAATGTTTGATAATACTCTATTGTTCTAAAAACACCCATCAAGGCAAAAATGAAGAAAAATGGGACCATCCAGGCAGGGTACAAGAGCATTATGTAACAACCACATAGCCATGCTATGGCAGCTATCGCAATAACCCTGATATTCTTTTTTCGAGTAAAGAGCGCCTTATCCAACAACAAGACAAGGGCTTGTCCATAAAGAATCACCTCGCCCGTGCCCCACCATTGAATTAGTGGCGAAAAACAAAGCAAGCATGAAAAGAGCAAGCTGAGCGGCTTTGACTTAATAATGAGAAAGGCACAGTCAAAAGAGACAAGGACCATTAGACATAGTTTCGCGGACCAAGCAAACGCTAGGCCGAATTCAAAACCAAATAACAAATAACCCCAAAGCACTGGTCTAAATAACGTAATTACGCTCCAGCAGGCAGCGCCATAAACCATCCGGACATCCGTTAAATCTCCTCTCAGGATTTCCGAAATTGGAGCATAGCCATTATGGGATTGAGAAAGCTGAAACAGAGTTCCAACTGAGAACTCATCGCTTCGAAGGGACCTCGGTATACCCCAAAACGGAGTACCAGCGTTTTCAGGGAGCATAATGCTCCACATTCCAAGCGATGAACCGCTGATTTTAAAAGCAACGGCAAGTATCGCAACAGTCATACCGATTAGCCATCGATATTTATACAAAAAATCGCTTTTATACTCTACCAATTTGATTACAGAAATGACAAATATAATAGTCAATCCAGCAACAAATAGAACAGCCATATCGTCATTAAGCATCGGGTTGGCAATTGTAAAGCCAACCGTGCCATAGAAAGCATCAATGTAATTAACGAACAAAGACAGATATATCAGTGCAAAAGATAACGGCAGGGCAAAAATACCGACATGGTAAAGGCGATACAAGCCGCTGCACACACGATGGTTTCGAGCTTCCGCTGCTAAATAGTTATTCATACAGTTAATCTAAACTCCGTCTTTAATTAATCCTGCTGATTTCGCAAAACATCATTCTCATTTTCAAGAATCGCAATACGTTGGGTTAAGTTCTTGCAAGCCGTAACGAGTCTGCTAATCGCAATACTGAGAGATAAAGAAATCATCAATAAAAGTACTACAGCAACAAGAAAAGCGAAATTCGATGGGCTAATAAACCCAATACAATCTGAAATTCGATAAATCAACTCCGGAAAGCAAACGCTAAATAGTGCCACAACACACAGGCAAAGCCATAGTAGCGAGTACTTTAAAAGTAGCTTTCCTTTACCGACTAAGGAAACGACATAAAAGAAAAGGCCACTAAAAATTACTACAGCGCCCACGCGAATTATCATACTCATCAGTGAGCCGCCTTTCTATAAACAAAACAGGCCATGGAAATTGCAAGCGAAACCTTAATCATGTAATAAATTGAAGAAAAGCCAGAAATTGATGACACTCCGCCCTGCCTCTCGCGCATAAGTACAGGAACCTCAACCACCGAAAGACCAGTTTTTAATGCTGCGGCAATAGATTCGGGCTCTGGATAATCATCTGGATAGTCCCTACAGAACAAATCTATAGCTTTTTTGCCGCACGCGCGAAATCCAGAAGTAGGATCTTTAATCGTCTTTCCGGTAAATAATCTCAACCAACCAGAAAGCCATCGGATACCTACTCTCCTTAAAAATGTAGACTGAAAACCTTCCGTGGGAACGGCAAATCTGGAACCGATAGACAAATCGGCACCATCAATAATCGGCTCGATTAAGTTCCCAATATAAGAAGGATCATGCTGGCCGTCACCATCAACCTGAACATCAATGTCATAACCATGCCTGAACGCATATTTATGACCGGCTTGAACAGCACCACCAATGCCCAAATTTTGCGGAAGGTCAAGGACATTAAATCCATGTTGACGGCAGATGGATAGAGTTTTATCGGTTGAGCCATCATTCACCACTACATAATCATAGCCAGCTTCAACAACCGATGAAACAGTCTGTACGATATTGGCTTGCTCATTATAGGCAGGAATGATTACCAGCACTCTCAACATTTCATCCATTAAAACCCCAACGATCCATATCGGACCTATATTGAAAATAAAACCTGCTTAATTTTATCCAAACAAACCAATCTCGAGAAATGCTCACGATAATAATTGAAGCCATTAGATCCTAAAGCTTCAATAGCATCTTTATTCATTGAAGCAATTTTTACCATATTATCAGCAAGCGCATTAACATCTGAGGGATTGGATACAAACCCGCATTCAGCAGAACGAACCGCATTGGCCCCTTCGCCGCGCATTACAGCAAGTATTGGTTTCGAAGACGCCATACAACTTGAAATCTTCGCCGGAATAGTAAGCTCTAGTTCGGGATTGTCGGCGAATGGTGCAATCATTGCCGTTGCAATATCTGAATACATGGGCACAACTTCAGGATCAACGCGCCCAATAAACAAAATGAACTCGCTCAGCCCTTTATTTGCAACGGTCTTCTGCAATTCCGCTCTGGACATGCCATCGCCAAGAATTAGCAGCCTCATCTCAACAGAACTATTTTTGATTGCATACGAGAATGCCTCAATAACTGTATCAAGACCCTGTGCGGGAGTTATTGATCCGGCAAAAAGGAAAACACACTGACTTCCAAATTGCGATCTCAGCTCCTGTGAAAAACTCTTTTGTTCGTAAACCTCCTCACAGTGCTGAGGTATTACACTTATCGAAATATCCGGATTCAAAGGTTTAATCCTATGAAATAAGTTGTCGGCCAAAGAGTCACTCAAGGCAATCAGCTTATTACAGGCAGCATACTGCTTGTCGCAAAAAGATTTGGCAAAAGCTCTCAGAAAGCTATTTTGGACGTTTAAAACGGTGTACAAATTTTCGGGCCAAATATCCAAGACATAGGTGACAAGAGGGCATTTATTTCGCCATGCAGCAAACCTAGCCGGAATTATCATCAAAATAGGACTTGTATTATAGCAAAATACAACGTCGTAATTGTTTTTGAGCCTTAACGCCTTGAAAGATGCAGTAATCGGCCAGCTAATATAGTTCAGGAAAATGCGGACCGAAGTGTTTCCCTTTCGGCGTATTTCACCAGACCGAAAGACAGACGCACCGTGGTAATCATCGTGACGATGGCCGCAGTAACCATATCCTTCGGCCCATTCGCCTGAAGGATAATTTGGAATACCGCAAAGGACATCAACGCTTGCACCGTCTTCAATAAAGCCATCGACAATATCACTGATTCGAAAAGTCTCCGGGTAAAAATGCTGCGTCACGACAAGTATTTTCTTACCAGCGCATGAGCTAGTCATTAAATGCTCTTCCTCCACACCATCTTGTCCACGACGCCTGTGTAGCTCTGGATGATCTTGACCACCTTGGTGGACACGGTCTCGTCGGCGTAGTCCGGAACGGGTGCCTCGGGCAGCGACCCCTCCGCGTCGAGCTCGACGGCCGTGTGGACGGCCTGCAGCAGGCCCCTCTCGGAGATGCCGGCGAGGGTGAAGCAGGCCTTGTCCAGCGCCTCGGGGCGCTCGGTGGAGGTGCGGATGCACACCGCCGGGAACGGGCGGCCGACGCTAGCGAAGAAGCTCGACTCCTCGGGCAGCGTGCCCGAATCGGAGACCACCGCGAAGGCGTTCATCTGCAGGCAGTTGTAGTCGTGGAAGCCCATGGGCTCGTGCATGCGCACGCGCGGGTCGAGCTCGAAGCCGGTGGCCTCCAGGCGCTTGCGGGAGCGCGGGTGGCAGGAGTACAGGATCGGCATGTCGTACTTCTCGGCCAGGGCGTTGATGGCGGTGAACAGGCTCGTGAAGTTCGCCTCGGTGTCGATGTTCTCCTCGCGGTGGGCGGACAGCAGCATGTAGCGCTTGGGCTCCAGGCCGAGCTCGGTGAGGACGTCGGACGCCTCGATCTTGTCCAGGTTGGCGCGCAGGACCTCTGCCATGGGCGAGCCCGTGACGTAGGTGCGCTCCGGGGCGCAGCCGGTGTCCTTGAGGTAGCGGCGGGCATGCTCGGAGTAGGCCAGGTTGACGTCGGAGATCACGTCGACGATGCGGCGGTTGGTCTCCTCGGGCAGGCACTCGTCCTTGCAGCGGTTGCCGGCCTCCATGTGGAAGATGGGGATGTGCAGGCGCTTTGCCGCGATGGCGGACAGGCAGCTGTTGGTGTCGCCCAGGATCAGAAGGGCGTCGGGCTGCACCTGCACCATGAGCTTGTACGAGGCCGCGATGATGTTGCCCACGGTCTCGCCCAGGTCGGCGCCCACGGCGTCCAGGTAGACGTCCGGGTCGTCCAGCGACAGGTCGCGGAAGAAGATGCCGTTGAGCGTGTAGTCGTAGTTCTGGCCGGTGTGCGCCAGCAGGCAGTCGAAGTGGCGGCGGCACTTCTTGATGACCTCGGACAGGCGGATGACCTCGGGGCGGGTGCCCACGATGATCAGGAGCTTCAGGCGGCCGTCGTCCCTGAATGCGATATCGGAATAGTCCTTGCCCATGCGGCTAGACCTCCTCGTAGTAGGTGTCGGGGTTCTCGGGGTCGAAGGGCTCGTTGGCCCACATGACCGTCACGAGGTCCTCGGTGTCGGACAGGTTGGTGATGGAGTGCGTGTAGCCGGGGATCATCTCCACGGCTCGCATGTCGGAACCCGAGACGGTGTACTCGTCGACGGGGAACGGGTTACCCTCGGCGTCCTCCCCCACCTTCCTCAGCTTGATCGACGCGGTGCCGGAGACCACCAGGAACCTCTCCCACTTGCTCATGTGCCAGTGGTTGCCCTTGGTGATGCCAGGCTTGGAAACATTGATTGAGACCTGGCCGCGCTCCGGCGTGCGCAGGAACTCCGTGAAAGAGCCGCGGTCGTCCACGTTGGGCTTGAGGCTATAGGCGAAGTGCCCCGGCTCGTAGTAGGACAGGAACGTGCTCCAGAGCTTCTTGGAGAAGGAGCCCTCCGCGAGGTCGGGCACCGAGAGCGTCTCGCGGCTGTCTCGGAAAGTGCCCAGCAGGTAGACGATCTCGCCCAGGGTCTTCACGTCGGTGTCGGGGACGTAGCAGAACTCCTCGCCCTCCACGCGCTCCAGTCCCTCGTAGCCGCAGCGGTGCTCACGCCCCAGCAGGGCGCCCAGCATCTCGCCGACCAGGTCGTCGATGTAGAGGAGCTCCAGCTCCACGGAGGGGTCGTTCACGGTGTAGGGGCGGCCGTTGGCGATGGCGTCGCAGAAGGTCGCCACGGCGGAGTTGTAGCGCGGGCGGCACCACTTGCCGTAGAGGTTCGGGAAGCGGTAGATGAGCACGGGGGCGCCGGTACGCTCGGAGTATTCGCGGAACAGGCCCTCCCCCGCGAGCTTGGACTCCCCGTAGGCCGAGCCCTCGAAGCGGCCGGACAGGCTCGCCTGCGCGGAGCTGGAGAGCATGACGGGGCACCTGTTGCCGTGGCGCTCGAGGGCGTCCAGCAGCGTCGAGGCGAACCCGAAGTTGCCCTCCATGAACTCCGCCTGGTCCTTGGGGCGGTTGACGCCGGCCAGGTTGAAGACGAAGTCGGCGCGGGAGCAATAGTCGTCGAGCTCGGCGGGCGCCGAGTCGAGGTCGTACTCCATGACCTCGAGGGGAAGGAGTTGCTGGAATTTGGCGCGGCGGTCCTTGCCGTCCCTTATGTTCTTGAGGGCGCAGCAGAGGTTCCTCCCGACGAAGCCCCTCGCGCCGGTGACGAGGACGCGCACCCTACTGCACCGCCTCGTGCTCGCGGCCCTCGAGGGCCAGCTGCACGTACTCGGCGGTCTTGATCTTGGCGATGGTGCCCTCCACGTCGAGCCTCTCGGTGTTGTGGGAGGTGTAGGACTCGTCGGCCTGGGTCTCCACCTCGCCGTCGACGACGAACTTGTCGTAGTTCAGGTCGCGCGAGTCGCAGGCCACGCGGTAGTAGCCGCCCATGTCCTCGGACCTCAGGCGCTCCTCGCGGGTCATGAGGGTCTCGAAGAGCTTCTCGCCGTGGCGGGTGCCGATGACCTGGGTGCCCACGCGGCCGAAGACCTCCTGCACGGCCTCGGCGAGGTCGCCGATGGTCGACGCCGGCGCCTTCTGGATGAACAGGTCGCCGGGGTTGGCGTGCTCGAAGGCGAACTGCACCAGGTCGACCGCCTCGTCCAGGTTCATGAGGAAGCGGGTCATGTTCGGGTCGGTGACCGTCAGCGGCTCGCCCTTTCGGATGCGGTCGATGAACAGCGGGATGACGCTGCCGCGAGAGCACATGACGTTGCCGTAGCGGGTGCAGCAGATGGTGGTGCGGCCGGCGCCGTTGCGGGCGTTGGCGTAGATGATGGACTCCATCATGGCCTTGGACTTGCCCATGGCGTTGATGGGGTAGGCCGCCTTGTCGGTGGACAGGCACACGACGCGGTCGACGCCCTCCTCGATCGCGGCGTGCAGGACGTTGTCCGTGCCGATGACGTTGGTTCGCACGGCCTCCATGGGGAAGAACTCGCAGGAGGGCACCTGCTTGAGGGCGGCGGCGTGGAAGATGTAGTCCACGCCGTGCATGGCGTCGCGCACGCTCTGGGCGTTGCGGACGTCTCCGATGAAGAAGCGCACCTTGGAGGCGAGCTCCGGGGACTTCTCCTGCAGGCGGTGGCGCATGTCGTCCTGCTTCTTCTCGTCGCGCGAGAAGATGCGGATCTCGGCCAGGTCGGTGTTCATGAAGTGCTTGAGCACGGTGTTGCCGAACGAGCCGGTGCCGCCCGTGATCATCAGGGTCTTGTCTTTAAAGGTGGTCGAATCGTTCATCTATTTGCCTTCCTTACGTTTGGCTTTTGTAAACTGGTAAAAGAGAAATTTCGTATTAGTTACGAGGTATCGTTTGAAAAGCCGCTTCGGCTCTTGAATAAGTCTGTATAGCCACTCGAGACTCAGGTTTTGCATCCACATCGGCGCCTCTGGCACCACGCCGGCGAGAACGTTGAACGCTCCGCCAACACCGATCATCAACGGTTGTGGCCCTCCCTTGAGCTCGTGCATAAGAACTTCTTGACGGGGCGCGCCAAGAGCAATCCATGCGAAGTTAGCTCCTGAGTTGGCGATGCGATTAGAAAGCTCATGCTTTTCGTTTTCGGACAAAGGACGGAAAACGGACGGTTCCATTCCCACAATTTTTAAACCGGGGAAATCCCTGTTGAGCGATTCTCTGAGGGCGTCAAGATTCTTCTGTTCATTTCCGTAGAAATAGTGACTCCACCCGTATTGACTGGAAATCTCAAAAATCTCGCGCATCAAATCCGGACCGGTAACGCGGTCCATCGATTCCAATGACTTACGGCCTACAACTGATAAGGGCTTGCCGTCGGGAACGGACATGACTGATTCCGCCTGGCAATCCCAATATGAGGGGTCATCATGAGCCAAAACAGACGTATGGGCATTTGAGACGCAAATGTACTCGCCATGGAGTTCATCGATATGTTCAGCTAGAAAATTGATGCAATCTGACATGTTTGTTCCCGTGATCGGAACATCGATCACGGGAACGCGATTCAACTCAGAGTATTTCGAATAGTCCCCGAGCATTAGCACGCACCCTTACCGGTGATGACCTCAATAACCGTGAGGACGACGATCTTGAGGTCGGTGATGACGCCTCGGTTGGCGATATACTCCAGGTCGCGCTGGACCATTCCGTCGAAGCCAGTCGAGTTACGGTCGGTGACCTGCCACCAGCCGGTGATCCCGGGCTTAACGGCCAGGCGCTGCAGGTCGTACTCGGTGTACTCCGCCACCTCGTTCGGCAGCGGCGGACGCGGGCCCACGACGGACATCTGGCCCAGGAACACGTTCAGGAACTGCGGGAACTCGTCGATGGAATGCTTGCGGATGAACTTGCCGATCCTGGTGACGCGGGGGTCCTCCCTCATCTTGAACATGGCGCCGGCGATCTCGTTCTGCCCCTTGAGCTCGACGAGGCGCTCGTCGGCGTCTTTGAACATGCTGCGGAACTTCCACATGCGGAAGGTGGAAAGGCTGCCGTCGCGGTGGGTCTGGCCCACGCGGATCTGGCTGTAGAACGGGTTGCCCTCGCTCTCCAGGCGGATGGCGGCGGCGAGCACAAGGCTGGGTATGGCGATGACGGCCAGCACGCAGCCGCTAAACACGATGTCGAAGGCGCGCTTGGCTGTGCGGTAGGCAAGGCGCGTGCGGTCCCAGTCCTTCACGGCCTGCATGGCCTTGTAGCGCATGCTCGAGTCGCCGCCGCTCATGGCTTGGGCAACAAGCGCGGCCCCTACCGGCGCTTCTACTGAATTTTCAGTTTTGTCTGACACTATTTCCTTCAAGTCAACGTCCCCGCCCCCGGGGATCCTCCCTGTCCCGTTAAACAGTCGCCCGCAGCTAGGCGATCGCCTTTTTAAGGTTTCGCATTGCGCGCTGCTCGGCTGAAAGCACGGCAAGGCCAACGCGCGTAGTTACGCGTCGGCCGCACAGGTCGAGCTCCAAATAAGCAGTGCTCTTGCGTCTGTTAATGGTTTTGATAAGGCCTTCGTGGCCCAGCAGTGGGCCTGCCGTCACTACGACCTGGTCGCCGTCCTTTAGGGCCTCGCTCATGGGAACTACGCGGTCTCCCCTATGCGTAAAGCTGCCAATGAGCTGGGTCTCTTCTTTTGCCAGCGGCACAAACTGACCATCCTGGGAAAGCACCCGGGCAAAGTCGTCCATGCGCAGCAGATACTGTTGCACCGTGCGAGGATCTGCCGTATCGCAGACAAGATAACCGGGAAAGAGCGGCTTGGTCGTGTTGACCCATTCGCCGTGTACTTTGATCTCGGTTTGAAATTGGGGATAAAAGAGCTCCTGCATGGCACCAGCCGGCACCACACGCTCAATGCGCTCGCGCATTACGTCTTCGCGACCGTTAATGACCTGGATCACATACCACACGAGCACCACCCCCTTGCTGTCTTACGTGTGGCTCACGGGGTTTGGGTATGGCTTCGCCAGGGCGCTTGTGCGCGAAGGCGCTCCATATTCAAACCCTGAGCCCAGTTAGACAAGCACGTGGCTCTGCCCCACCGTGAACGGTATGTATGAGTGCAGTGGCTAGAGACGCGGACGTGTATCGCAAAAAAGACCGCGTCCCCAGCTGGCTGCGTGCGGCCCAGTCAAGCGGGAACAAAACTGGACCGCACGCAAACAGCTGCAGGACAGCTGCGATTAGTCATGAAATACCGAATCAAATGAACTTGCACATAGACAAGAACAAAATCATTCAATGCGATACGCATGACGACGCTATTGGAGCTCGTGGTCTTTCTGACACCGCCGTTACGGCCGGATGCCGATCGACCCTGCGCTTTGCGACTTGCTGGAGCCGTGAGCATAGTTGAACCCATGTAACGTTAGTTATCATAGCACAGCAGGTGGCCCATACGTTTTGGGGCGCGTTGAGCAACATATCGTTCCTTGATTATCAACTTTATCCGAACACCTCCCACATTCATCCGCACATGTGCGGA
>UROO01000035.1 GCA_900549555.1 uncultured Collinsella sp.
TAGGAGTCCGTCTCGTGGGCTCGGAGATGTGTATAAGAGACAGTCATACACCATGGCGACCAAGCCCAGCGGCACGCTCACGCGGGTCAGATCCACACCGCTTGCAAGCACGCGGTGGTCTAGTACGCGGCCGACAGGATCGGGCAGCTCAGCGAGCTTCTCCAGGCCGGCGGCCATGCCCTCGACGCGCTCGGGCGTCAGCAGCAGACGGTCGAGAAGCCCCGCCGAGGTGCCCGCATCACGCGCCGCGGACATATCGAGCTCATTGGCGGCAACGATGGAATCGACGCCGTCGCGCAGCGCCGCGGCCATGGCGCGCACGGCCTCCTGGCGCTGGACATCGCTCGCCGTGGCAAGCGCGCCCGAAGCGGCCTTGGCCTCAACGGCAAGATCGTGAACGTAGGTGGCTATATCGACCGACATGAACGGCCCTTTCTCTTAGATGTTTGCCAACCATGGTAGCCGATTTGCACGCATCCTCGCAGACGGCGGTAGAATTGGTCAACCCGAAACACCGCAACGAATGGAAGCATCACATGGCGCTCATCACTTCGTACCACGTCCCCGGCCTCTACGTCGAGGACCACAGCATCGACGTCCCCCTCGACTGGCGCGGCCTGGAGCCCATGCTTTTGGCCGTCGGCAGTACCATGCGCCGCGGCGCAATGCCGGCGCCCATCGCCGGTGCACCCGAAAGCATCAAGCTCTTCTACCGCGTGGTTTGCGCGCCCGACCGCATTAACGACGACTTGCCGCTCCTCCTCTTTTTGCAGGGCGGCCCCGGCGGCGAGAGCCCGCGTCCGCTGTCGCCCACAAGCGATGGCTGGATCGAGGAGGCCGTCAAGCATTTCCGCGTCGTGCTGCCCGACCAGCGCGGTACCGGGCGCAGCAGCTGCGTAGACGGGCGTACGATCGCGGCTCTGGGCGATCGCGCCGAGGCAGCAGGAGCCGATGCCGCACGCTCGCAGGCGGACTTTCTCAAGCGCCACCTCGCCAGTTCCATCGTGCGCGACTTTGAGTACCTGCGCCTGGTGGGCTTTGGCGGCAAGCCCTGGGTCACACTCGGGCAGAGCTACGGCGGCTTTTTGACGTTGAGCTATCTATCGCTTTTCCCCGAGGGCATAGCGGCAAGCTTTACCTGCGGCGGCATTCCGCACGTGCCGGCGAGCGCCAGCGAGGTCTACGCGCACACCTTCCCGCGCATGGCGGCCAAGACCCAGCAGTATTATGACCGCTACCCCGCCGACGTCGAACGCGTGGCGGCCCTGGCAGATGCCTTCGAGGAGCAAAAGCCCGCACTGCCCGACGGCTCGCCGATGACGGTCGAGCGCCTGCAGCTCATGGGCAGCGACTTTGGCATGAAGCCGAGCTTTGAGCGCATGCACTGGATTATCGAACACGCGTTTGTTGATGGCGACGGTACGTTGAGCTGCGGTTCCTCGGTATCCGACAGCTTTTTGATGCACGCCTTCGAGCGCACCAACACACGCACGAATCCGCTGTACTGGACGCTGCAGGAGTTCATCTACGCCGATGGCGACACCATGCCCATCCGCTGGGCCGCGGCAGAAGAGAAGGCACACCGCGCCGAGTTCGACACGCTCACGCGCCCGCTCATGTTTACCGGCGAGGCCATGTTCCCGTGGATGTTTGAGCAGATGCCCGAGCTTAAGCCCTTCAAGCCTGCCATGGATCTGCTGATGGAAGACACCAGCTGGGACAAGATCTACGACCCGCAGCGCCTGGCCTGCAACGAAGTACCACTCCAGGCTGCGGTGTACTTCGACGACATGTACGTCGATTCGAGCCTGCAGCTCGACACGCTCAGCCGCATTGGCAACTCGCACGCCTGGGTGACCAACGAGTTTGAGCACGATGGCCTGCACGGCAGCGTGGTGTTCAAGCACCTCTTCGACGAAGCCCTCAACCGCGGAGACCTGCGCCAGATCTTCTAGCAAAGGAGTGTCCCCGTCCACCGGCACAAAAAGAGCGTCCCCTAGTGCAGAATAAGTGCCGGCAACAACAATGCCGCAGGTAGAGGTCGGAAAGCGAAAACGCCCCTAAGCGAGTGGCTTTAAGTCGCAGGTCGAAGAAAAGAAGCGAGCGCCGCCCAGAGCGAACAAGTTGGCATGAAAAAGGCGAGGCATAGACCTGATGGTCATGCCTCGCCTTTTGAATGACAAATTGTCGCTCTGGGCGGCGCGCAGCGTCGACCCGTTAGGCGAAGACGATCAAATTATCTCGATGAATCGCGGGCTTCTCGGCCAGGTCTGCCAGCAGGCGGTTGCCGGCAATCTGGTCCTGGCGGCGTCCGGCTGCAAGCTCCAGCACGTCCGAATCGGCCTCGGCGATACCGCGGGCGACAACCATACCGCTCGGGTCGCACACATCGAGCACATCGCCCTCGGCAAACGTGCCATCGACCTCGCGAATACCCACCGCGAGCAAGGAAGAGCCACGGCTGACCAGCGCTTTCGCGGCGCCGTCATCGACCGTCACCGAGCCATGCGCCTTGTCTCCCAGCGCGATCCACAGCTTGCGGGGCGCAATGTCCAGACGCTCCGCCGGCGGATCGAACAGCGTGCCCACACTCTCGCCGCGAGCGAGGCGCACGAGCGCATCGGGCTCCTCGCCCGAGCATATCACGCTCTGAATGCCCGCCGTCATCAGAATGCGGCTCGCGCGGATCTTGGTAATCATGCCGCCCGTGCCCACCGATGTGGAAGAATCGCCCGCCGAGGCGATGATCTTGGCATCGATCTTATGCACGACCGGGACAAACTCGGCCGTTGGGTCCTCGTGCGGATTGGCGGTATAGAGCCCATCGATGTCCGAGAGCGTCACGCACAGATCGGCAGAAACCAAGCAGCTTACGAGCGCCGCCAGCGTGTCGTTGTCGCCAAACTTGATCTCGTCGACAGTAACGGTATCGTTCTCGTTGACAACAGGCACCACGCCAAGCTCCACCAGGCGCAGCAGGGCGTCACGTGCGTGCAGGTAGGACGTGCGGCGGGCCGTATCGTGGCGCGTGAGCAGCACGAGCGAGGTGAGCAGGTCGCGCGCATGAAACTCCTCGTCGTAGGCCGACGAGATGATACACTGACCGGCCGAGGCGCAGGCCTGCAGGCTCGGCAGGTCACCGACCGGCTTGCGGTCGAAGCCCAGCACGGGATAGCCACAGGCGATAGCGCCCGAGCTCACCACGACCAGACGCCAGCCGAGCTTGCGCAGGTCTGCGGCCTGGTCGGCAAGCCCGCCGATAAAGGCGCGGTTGACCTTGCCGTCGGCACCCACCACCGTGGACGAACCAATCTTTACCACCATCGTTTTATAAGAAGTCGTCATACGTCAAACCAATCGAATGTTGAGCAGGCGGGCGAGAAAATGATCCGTTTTCCTCCGTCGCATGCGGATCACCGGAGAAGCCGCAAGGCCAACTGATCCGCTTTCCTCCGTCCCCTTCGGATCATTTTGCCCAGGGAAAGGCGGAAGCCGCGGCCATGTTCTTGCGCACGAGCTCGTCGCGCACCTGTGCCAGGCCCTGCTCCATGCCCACCACATAAGTCTGCGGGTACAGGAAGCGCTTGTAGACCGGATCCAGATGGTCCAGTGCCCAGGTGCAACGCTCGCGTGCGTCCTCAATGCTCTCGCGCGGGGCAACGGCACTGCCATCGCGCACGATCGGCGCCAGCAGCTCGCGATACTCAAGCTCGGAAACGTCGGTCACCAGGGCGGCATCGTTCACGGCCACGAGGGTATTGCCACGCGCGGCGCCCTCCCCCGCCAGATGATCCTCGTCATAGATCATGTCGCAGATCGGGCCGCCAAAGCCGTCGTAATAGCGGCGCACGCGCTGCACGCCCGGGATCGTGCGCTTGTAGGGCTGCTCGGAGAGCTTAACCACCGGCGTCCACGGGTCCGTCTCGCTCGCACGGCGGGCGGAAAGCTTGTACACGCCGCCCAGCGCCGGCTGGTCATAGCAGGTCGCGAGCTTGGTGCCCACGCCAAAGCTATCGATAGGCGCACCCTGGTCGAGCAGTGACTGAATCGTGTACTCGTCAAGATCGTTGGAAACCGAGATCCCCACATAGGGCAGGCCCTCGGCATCAAAACGGCCGCGCACATACTTGGAGAGCTTGGCGAGGTCGCCCGAGTCAATGCGAATAGCCGACAGGCGCTCGCCCACCGCCTCCATCTCCTTGGCAACCGTAATGGCATGCTCGCAGCCCTCACGCACATCGTAGGTGTCGATGAGCAGCGTACAGTTCTTGGGGCTCGACTTGGCAAAGGCGCGGAAGGCCTCGAGCTCGGAATCGAAGCTCATCACCCAGCTGTGCGCATGCGTGCCAAAGACGGGAATACCGTAGCGGCGACCGGCGAGTACATTGGACGTAGAGGAGCAGCCGGCAACGTAGCTCGCGCGCGCGACGGCCAGGCCGCCATCGGGACCCTGGGCGCGGCGCAGGCCAAACTCGGCCACGGGACGGCCGTCCGCCGCCAACACCACGCGCGCCGTCTTGGTGGCGACAAGTGTCTGGAAGCCGACGATGTTGAGCAGCGCCGTCTCGAGCAGCTGGCACTCCAACGCGGGGCCGGTGACGCGCACCATGGGCTCGCGCGGAAAGACGAGCTCGCCCTCGGGGACGGCGTCGATGTTTACATGCGCACGAAAATCGCGCAGGTAGTCGAGGAATCCAGGCTTGAACATCGCGCCGCCGGCCGGGGCCTGGAGCGAGGCGAGGTAGTCGATGTCCTCGGGCGTAAAGCGCAGGTTCTCGACCAGCTCGGGCAGCTCGGCGGTACCGCACATGACGGCGTAGGCGCTACCAAAGGGATGGTCGCGGTAAAACGCGGTAAAACAACCCTGCTCGTTGGCCTTGCCGCTCTCCCACAGGCCCTGGGCCATAGTGAGCTCGTACAGATCGGTGAGCATTGCAATGTCGGTGGGATGCGAGATGTCGGTCAAAGCCATGGGGCGACCTTTCGGATGCGTGGTACAGAATTTGAGGGTTGGACGAGGCGGACGTGCGGGCATGGAGCCCGGCGCGAACAGGTTAGTGCAGGCCCATGCTGCCGGTGATCGTGTAGACCATAAAGACGATAAACGCGATGAGGGCGAGCACGATGATGATTTTTTGAGCCGGAGCCATGCCGGGAATCTCGCCCTCGGCTGTAGGCTCCTTGGAGGTGACCATGCGCTGGGCAAAGGTCATCTCGTCACGACTCGGCTTGGGCTCGGCGGGCTTGGGATGAGCCACCTTTTTAGGTTGAGGTTTGGGTGCGGCAGGCGCAGGCTTCGCAGTGGCGGGCTTGGGCGCGGGCGCGGGCTTGCGCTCGGATGCGGCCCTCGTGGCGGCTTCCTCGGCCTTTGCGCGCTCGGCACGCAGGGCAGCCAGCTCCTCACGCTCGCGACGAGCCTCTTCCTGAGCCTCGCGGCGGGCCTTCTCGGCGCGGAGCTCTTCCAACTCGGCGCGCTCCTCGTCGGACAATGGTTGGGACTCAAGCTCGGCCATAGTACCGCCCTTTCTTTTTAAAAAAAGCCGCCGACACAATGTCAGCGGCTTATCAAATCCAAGGGTGGAGACGAAGGGAGTCGAACCCTCGGCCTCTGCCATGCGACGGCAGCGCTCTCCCAACTGAGCTACGTCCCCAGGACAAGTCGATATTTTACCTACGGCTCGCCAACTGTCAACGCCCAATACCCAGTCTTTTTGGGACGAAGCCATTTTGACTACTTTTCGAGCAGACAATCCTCTCGATGATTCTTTAATCCCCGTCCCAGAAAAATCATCCGCGTGCGCGCTACTTTGCGCTGGTGAGGACGCCGGTGGTATCAAACGCTGGGGTGAAGCTCTCGTCAACCGCGCCGCCCTCTTGCCAGAACATCGTCGTAAAGCCCAGGTCGTCAGCATGATCGAGTACCCGCTCGTACTCATCGCGCGTCACGGCACGCGCCAGGTCGCCGCCCTGCTCGCGCATGAGCGCATTGGGCGTGTACTGGTTCATGACCGAGATCGGCACATCGCCCACCGTCTGCCACACAAGGTCCAGTACGCGACACGAATCGTCCGCATGCCCCGGCAGCACCAGGTGACGCACGATCATGCCGCGCTTCATGAGCCCGTCCTCGTCCACCAGCTCTCCCCCGCGGCGTTCGATCTCGCGTGCCATTTGCGCCAAGCCCGACACGGCCACACGCGGGTAGTCCTTAATGTGGGAGAGCGACTGCGCAAGCCCCGCATCGGCATATTTAAAGTCGGTAAGCCACACGTCGACCAAATCGCCGAGCGCCGCCACGGCACTCGCGCGCTCATAACCGCTCGTGTTGTAGACGATTGGAATGGACAGCCCGCGCGCCCGTGCCGCGGCAATCGCAGCCGGCAGCAGGTGCGCGTAGTGTGTCGCCGTCACCAGGTTAATATTGTTCGCACCCTGGTCCTGCAGCTCCAACATAATCTCGACCAGGCGCTCGGGCGAAATCTCAAGCCCAAAATTGCCCGTCGAGATCTCGTGGTTCTGACAATAGACGCATTTGAGCGAGCAGCCGCTAAAGAAGATCGTGCCCGAACCGGCCTCGCCCGAGATAGGCGGCTCCTCCCACATATGAAGCGCCGCGCGGGCCACCTTGAGCGTGTCGTTAGCACCGCATACGCCGTGCGCACCCTCATCGCGCGCCGCACCGCAACGTCGCGGACACAAATGGCAGGCGGGCGAAAAAAGTTCGGTCAACGACGTCGGCATAAAAACATGCTCCAAAACAACGATTCAGCAGCTCAAACGCAAAAGGGCCAACCACACAGACGGCTCGAGCCCAAGGCGCCGTAATCGTCCGACACGATTTTTGTAATGTCAAGACTGGAATCCACAAAGTGCGGCTTTATGATGTAGGTATTCCGCCCCCCGCGGAGCAACTGGGTGAACCGTCGCGTTTATTTAGGGAGCCCACACAGTCGTACCTAGTACAGGTATCCTTCGTTGTTAAGGACGCTGGAACAGTCGATGAGGGCACCCACCTGTTTTAGGTGGGTTCATTTTCGTAACGTGGGGGGTGGTTTTCTTTTGCCTAAAATCGACATTGCAAATCCTGCCAAGATCTCCAAAAGGCACCAGGCAGAACCTCACCATCACTCGAATATCTGGTAAGCACGTGATTATCGCCCCGTGCAATTCCTCACACCCTCCTTGGTCGAGTATCATGAATCAGCTATACCCTTTGCGGCGTGGCACCCTTTGACCTTTCCTTCGACGCTTGGCGGTTTATCGATTCATGGTTTCCTCCACGAGCTTCATACCGTACCTTTGCGTGGCGGTCGCGGCTTTTATCACGACCTTTCTTACGGTGCCCCTGGTCAAGCGCCTGGCAATCAAGCTCGACGCCGTCGACTATCCTTCCAAGCGCCGTATCAACACTAAGCCCATCCCGCGCATGGGCGGCACGGCGGTCTTTTTGGGCCTCGTCGTCGCCTGCACCGTACAGATCCTAGGCACCTGGTACTTGGGCTGGCCGCCCGTTTTGGTGCCCCACCCCCGTCTGCACATCAGCTACCCCATACTTGCGCTTTCTTTTACCGTCATCTTTGCGACCGGCGCCATCGACGACGTCCTCCAGCTCAAGCCCAAGCAAAAGCTGGCCGGACAAGTCCTCGCCGCGCTTATCGCCTGTATCGGCGGCCTAAAAATCGGCGTCATCGTCAACCCGTTTGCCCCCGGCGAGATCATGCTCGGCTGGCTCGCTTACCCCATCACCGTGGTCTACCTGGTGGCGTTCACCAACATTATCAACCTCATCGACGGCCTTGACGGCCTGGCGACGGGTATCTGTGGCATCGCATCGTTCACGATGTTCTCGATGGCCGTTCTCTCGGGCCGCATCGATGCCGCCGCGCTCTCCATCGCGTTGTTTGGCGCCTGCTTGGCCTTTTTGCGGTACAACTTCAACCCCGCGAGTATCTTCTTGGGCGACTCGGGTTCGCTGCTGCTGGGCTTTGCGCTCGGCTCCATATCGCTGCTCAACGTGAGCCGCACCGCCGCGCTCACATCGCTCATCATCCCGCTCATCGTGGCCGGCGTGCCCATCATCGACACGTTTAGCGCCATCGTACGCCGCAAGCGCGCCCACATTAGCATTGGGCAGGCCGACAAGGGCCACATTCACCACCGCCTGATTCAAGAGGGTTACAACCAAAAGCAGGCCGTGCTGCTCATCTACGCCTGGTGCATCATGCTTTCGGCCGGCGCCGCCGCCATCAATCAGGTCGAGGTTCCCATGCGCGTGCTCATCTTTACCGTGCTCGCCATTGGCTCGGCGGCCTTCGCCAAGCACCTGCACCTGTTTGAGCCCGTGCTGCGCCACCATTACAACAAGCGCACGCACGAAGACGAGCTGGTAACCCCCGACGACCCCGCCTTTAAGCAGGAGGAGCAGGCAGCCGAGGAACGTAAGGAAGAGCGCCACCACAAGCTCTAGGGTAAGCTGCCGAGGATGTGCCTAGGCACCGTTGGCCAAGCGCAGCCGCGCCGCACCCATCGCCCAAGCCGCCTCTCTCCCGCCCCTCTCCTGCTAACACCCCGCCCCTCCAATAAACGCGTTATCATCTTGACCCATGAACATACGTTAGGAGCAATCATGCCAAACGAGAACAGCTACGAAGTCGCGCTGCAAAAGAGCAACGCCATTCGCGAGGGCCTGGCCAAGACGCCCGAGAAGTTCACCATGCTTACCGGTGACCGCCCCACCGGCCGTCTGCACCTGGGCCACTACTTTGGCACCCTCAAGGGCCGCGTTGAGTTGCAGAACATGGGTGCCAAGACCAACGTGCTCATCGCCGACTACCAGGTCATCACCGACCGCGACACCACCGAGCACATCCAGGACAACGTGTACAACATGGTCATGGACTACCTTGCCTGCGGTATCGACCCCGACAAGACCATGATCTACGCGCACTCCGCCGTGCCCGCCGCCAACCAGCTCATGCTGCCGTTCCTGTCGCTGGTGTCCGAGGCCGAGCTGGCGCGCAACCCCACGGTTAAGGCCGAGATGGAGGCCTCGGGCCATGAGCTTACCGGCCTTCTGCTCACCTACCCGGTGCACCAGGCCTGCGACATCCTGTTCTGCAAGGGCAACGTGGTGCCGGTCGGTCGCGACCAGCTGCCGCACATCGAGCTCACCCGCACCATCGCCCGCCGCTTTAACAACCGCTACGGCAAGGTGTTCCCCGAGGTCGAGGCGCTGCTGTCCGAGACCCCGCTGCTGCCCGGCCTGGACGGCCGCAAGATGAGCAAGAGCTACGGCAACGCCATCAATATCTCGATGACTGCCGAGGAGACGGCCAAGCGCATCAAGAAGAGTCAGACCGACTCCGAGCGCATGATCACGTTCGATCCCGAGAACCGTCCCGGCGTGTCCGGCCTGCTTTCGACGGCCGCCATCTGCACCGGCCGTTCCGAGGTTGAGATTGCCGAGGAGATTGGCATGGGCGGCTCCGGCCAGCTCAAGAAGTACGTGACCGAGGCTGTCAACGAGTACTTCGCACCGATCCGCGAACGTCGCCAGCGCTATGAGAACGATCTGGACTATGTGAAGGACGTACTGCACGAGGGCAACCGCCGTGCCAACGAGATCGCCGAGCAGACCCTGGCCGAGGTTCGGGACGCCATGGGCATGTTGTACTAGACCGATCTGCTGGCTAGAACTTTCGATTGCTTTTGGGCGGGCGCCACGGCGTCCGCCTTTTTTGGTGCCCGACCGGCTCGGCTCTACCCATTGCACTCCCCCGACAAACGGAAACGGGCCCGCTGACAGAAAGTTGCCAGCGGGCCCGTTCCCGAAGTACACCGTTGAATCGCACAGAGGGGAGGAATGCGAATCAAACTCAACAGGGCAGGCTTTTTCATCGCCTATTGCCCGCTCCGTTGCTGAATACAATATAGTTCACCGTGGTTTACTTTCTGACGGCAAAGTACGCCCTCACACCTTCTCCATAAGTTAGCCACGGTAAACCTACCAAAAAGGGACAGGTTTATTTTGGCAGGTTTTATCTGGGGAAATGTCAACGATAACGGCGTTCCACCACGATGGGAGCAGACACCTTTGTGGTGGCTTTGGCCACGGCAGAGCTATTAGAGTCCGGCAGTCCAGCGACAGGTGCCCAAATCGACGTGCATGGGATCGGTAAACGTCACGCCCTCCCCCATCAAGAGCTCACGCTGAGCATCGGGGCCGCCAAAGGCGAAGCCCTCACAGATACGACCGTCGGCAAACACCACGCGGTGGCAGGGAATTTGGCCAGGGCGGGGGTTGCTATGCAGCGCATAGCCCACATAGCGCGCGCTCCGCGGACGACCGGCGAGCAGCGCCACCTGACCGTACGTGGCGACCATCCCCTCGGGAATCTGCTCGACCACCTCGTACACCCGCTCAAAAAAGCCCTCAGATGCCATCGCCTACCCCTTTCCGCCCGCAACAGCATAAAGCAAATGACCCCTCGGGGGCGGCGAGGCTGCAGATCATTTGTGGCCTCCGTGCGGCCGATGGTCCGCAACCCCGCCGTCGCCGAGGGATCACATGGCATGGCAGGCAGTGTTTGCCCAGATAAAACCTGCCAAAATAAACCTGTCCCTTTTTGGCAGGTAAGCTAGTTGGCGGGGCGGAAGAAGGCTACGGCTACGGCGCCGGGGCCTACGTGGGTGCCGATGGTAGCGCCAATGGTATGGATGGGCAGATCGCCCTCGGCGTGGCCGGCCCACAGCGCGGCGCTGTCCTCGATGTACTTCTTGAGCACAGCGTCCGAAAGGCCCGTATAGCCGAGCGGCAGCGGCATGGAAAAGTCGACGCCGCCCGCCTTTTCGACCTTCTGGTTGAGCAGGTTACGGCCGTTCTTGGAGCCACGAGCCTTGCCCAGCTGCACGATCAGGCCGTCCTCGGCGGCCACCACGGGCTTAACGTTGAGCAGCGTGCCCACAGCGCCCGCAGCGGCAGACAAGCGACCGCCGCGCACCAAGTACTCCAGCGTCTCGAGCAGGCCGATGACGACCACGCGGTCACGGACGGCCTCGACGGCCGCCGCGATCTCGGCAGCGCCACGGCCCTCGTCCACCAGACGCAGCGCATACTCAACCAGCACGCGCTCGCCCAGGGTGACGTTGTTGCTGTCCACAACGAACACGTCGCCGCCCGGCGCCTCGGCAAGCGCGGTACGGGCACTCTGATTGGTGCCCGAAAGCTTGGCGCCCACGGTAATAATCACCGCCTCGTCGCCGGCCTCACGCGCCTCGGCAATCGCCTGCGAAAACGCATACGGGTTGACCTGGCCGGTCTTGGGCAGCTCATCGCGCTCCACGAGCATCTCGTAAAAGCGCTGGTGATCGATGTCGACGCCATCCATGTACACATCGGTGCCAAAGGTGACGGACAGCGGCAAAACACGCAGAGCGGGGTGCTCCGCCGGCGACATATCGCTTGCGGAATCGGTAATAATGCGGACGGACATAACAAATCCTTTCTTGCGCAGGTCTCGCGCGGGGAATTTAGACAGCATTGCCCCGGCACGGTATACGCGCTCAAACGGGACTATGCAGTTGTTAATGGGAAGCAAATGCCTTGGCGGCCTTAGATCTCGCGCAGGGTGTTGAGAATCGTACGCAGCGACGCATACATCTGCTCGCGCTGCTCCACGCCCATGGCCTTACCGGTGGTGTCGAGCACGTCGTGGATGATACGGTCGGCCTCGTTCATGCTCTCGCCACCCAGCGTGGTCAGGCGAACCGGTGCGCGGTACTTGACGGCAGCATCGCCCGAGTCATCAACCTCGACAAAGCCGCCCTCCTCCAGGTGCGCCAGCGTGCGCGAAACGGCAGCGCGCGTCACGCCGGCCACGCGAGCCAGATCGGCGCCGGTCATGCCGTCCTTGCTGCGCTCCAGGTAGTACAGGCACATAACGTCGGAGCCCTTGAGGCCCAGCCTTGCGCCCTCGGACGTCTTGATACGCTGAATCTCCTTGTACAGCCCGCTAATCAGTCCGACAAAATCCTCGAAACGTGTCTCGTCGTTCTGCTGCATGGGAGACGACCGCCTTTCGCTTGCATGATGCTAACGGGTAAACATCTTAGCCGTAGTCAGCGACTGCCGCCTCCACGCGACCCAATTGTTAACCTATCAACATAAAAACCACCACAAAGGGGACAGGCACCTTTGTGGTGGTCTGGGGCATCAATAGGTTCTAGGCGCCGCTACAGCTCCACACAGGGATTGTCGCGGGTCACAAGCGTCTTAACGACAACCGTCGCTCCCAGATAGCGCTCGAGCAGCTCGGCCAAGCGATCGATGGCGGCCTGGCAATCCCCCATCCGCTCGGGCTCCACGCACTCAATCGCCAGAAATGCGTCCGCCGAATCGTCGGACAGCGCCGTGCGAACGCCATCGCGCCAGTTCCAGCAACGGCACACGGCGCCCGCATCATCGATATAAGCAAGCTCACCGGGCAGCGTCGGATCATCCGCCTCCTCGCCAAGTGGCAAGAACGCGTCGCCGCCGTCGGTCACCTTCAAGCGAAGGTCTCCCTCGATCGCATGCAGATCCTCGCCTCCCACGGGCAGCGCATAGGTCAACGACACCGTGTTGTAAATATCCACCGCCGGTGTGATATGACCGACCGGCTTGCCCTTGAGCACGCGCTTGAGCAAGTTCTCGATCGAGCAGCGGGCGCCCTTTTTAGTCTTGAACAGCCGGTACGCGTCACGCCAAGCCTTCACCGGCGCGTTCTCGCTGATGGTATCGCTCGTCAGGTGACGCTCCGCATCGATATTGGCGCGGTCGAGCAACGCGGCAATGACATCCACGTCCTCCTGGGGAATCTGAGCCGCGGGCTTCATGCCCTTTACGACCACGACGCCGACCGTCGCCTGTGGAAACAGCTCCCAAAACGAATTCTCGGCAACAAAGCCCTTCATACGCTCTCCCTTCATTGTGCGCGCCCGAGTGAGGGCGCCTAAACAAAAAGCGCCCTCACAGCGGCCACCTTCAAAGTCCTACGGTGCCGCCACAAGAGCGCTTGCGCTGCCCCCATCCGGAGAAGGGGGCGATATGTCAGGCGTATTGTAACCTGAGTCATCCGCCCAAGCAAAACCACCACAAAGGTAACTGTCCCCTTTGTGGTGGTTATGGACTTGCGGCGACGCTAGTGGCGGAGTCCCAGCAAGCCGCGGCCGCGATGACGGGCCTCGGCGGACACCTGGGCGTGCGGGCCGGCGGCCTTGACGGACTCGGGAAGGTGCGAGTACTTCTTCTCGAAGTTCTCCTCGAACATCACCGCCAGATTGTGCGCTGCCTCGTCGTAGCGCGCGGTGCTCTGCCAGTACTGGCGCGGCACCAGGATGCCGTCGGGCACACCGTGGCACGTAGTGGGAATGTCGACATTAAAGATATCGTCGTGCACAAACTCGCTGTCCTCGATGGTACCGTCGAGGGCGCGAGCGACCAGGGCGCGCGTGTAAGCCAGCTCGATGCGATGGCCCACGCCATAACCGCCGCCAATCCAACCGGTGTTGACCAGGTAGACGCGCGTGCGGCCGTCGGCGATGCGCTCGCCGAGCATCTTAGCGTAGACCATGGGGTCGAGCGGCATAAACGGCTCGCCAAACAGCGAGGAGAACGTGGGCGTGGGCTCGGTGACGCCAACCTCGGTGCCGGGGATCTTGGCCGTAAAGCCCGTCACAAAGTGATACATGGCGGCGTCGGCCGTCAGGCGCGAGATAGGCGGCAGCACGCCAAAGGCATCGCAGGTCAGGAACAGCACGACGCTGGGAGTGGTGCCCATGCCCTTGGTCCACGCGTTGGGGATATGCTCGACGGGATAGGCCACGCGCGTGTTGTGCGTGATCGAGATGTCGTCGTAGTTGGGCTTGCGGTTCTCGTCGAGCACCACGTTTTCGCAAATGGCGCCAAAACGGACGGCGTTGAAGATCTCGGGCTCGTGGAAGGCGTCCAGGCCCTCGCATTTGGCGTAGCAGCCACCCTCGATGTTGAAGATGCCCATGTCGGACCAACCGTGCTCGTCGTCGCCGATCAGCAGGCGCGTGGGATTGGCCGAAAGCGTGGTCTTGCCGGTGCCGGACAGGCCAAAGAACACGGCGGTCTCGTGCGTGACGGGATCCATGCTGGCCGAGCAATGCATGGGCAGCACGTCGTCCTCGACAGGCAGCAGGTAGTTCATGACACTGAAGATGGACTTTTTGATTTCGCCGGAGTAGCCGGTACCCGCGACCAAAATCACGCGCTCCTGGAAGTTGATGACCACGGCGGCGCTGGAGTTGAGGCCCTTGATGGCGGGATCGCACTGGTAACCGGGCGCTGCGAGCACGCAGAAGTCGGGTTCGCCGGTGCGCGCGATTTCGCGGGCAAGCGGGCGGGCGAGCATCTGCTTAATAAAGAGTGCCTGGCTGGCACGCTCGCAGGCAACGAGCAGGCGACGCGTGTGGTTGCGGTCGGCGCCCGCCATGCCGCGGGTGACGAACACGTCGCGCTCGTTGAGATAGTCGACGATGCCGGCCTTGATGGCCTCATAGCTCTCGACGGACAGCGGGCGGTTGACCGCGCCCCAGGCGATTTTGTCGTGCACGTCGGGCGTGTCGACGATAAAGCGGTCGTTGGGCGAACGGCCAGTGCGCTCCCCTGTCTCGATCACCAGCGCGCCATTGGATGCCATGCGGCCTTCTTCGCGGCGGATAGCGTGTTCGACGAGCTCCGCGGCGGGTAGATCGACCAGCAGACGGGGCTGATTCTCGGCGGGATCTTCAACGAGCGTAATACCAAAGTTGGACAAAACTTCTGCAGGGGTAACACCAGGCATGGGGCCTCCTTTAAAAACGCGACACGCGGACGCGGCACGCACTTTACTCACGTAAAGCCCGTTGTACCCGATATGCAAAAACGTTTTTGCGGCAACGGCGAAGCGCCCGCCCAACGGTCAAAAATCACAGGCAAGCGGCCTAGCCATTGGGGACACTCTTGAACAGGCAACAACCAAGGAGTGTCCCCAGATGCCGGCACTTAGGGACGCTCCCAAAGTGTCGGCACATAAGGAGCGTCCCTAAGTGCCGACTACTGAATGGCACCGCCTACAATATTGAACAACCTGTTCAAAAACACGAGCAAACGCCGTCGTGTCTATACTAGAGCGCAGCAATAGAAAGGACTCCGCCTTGAGCATCTCGCCTCTCGATAGTATTCGCCGCGCCATCGCCCGCCGCAATGGCGTCGCCGACCCCGCCGTAGCGAGCAGCGACACTGCAAAGGCCCAAGGCGGACGCATCGAGAACGGCCTCTTCCCTGCCTCCCACACGGCCGAGGAGCTCGCACGCATCCAGGAGCTGAGCCAGCGCAACGCCGGCGGGCCCAATAGCGGCCGAGCCACACGTCGCCGGCGCGAGGGCGATCGCGAGCCCGGCCCCGTCCGCCGCATGGTGAACGCCTGGTGGAACCGCCTGCTCGGCGCTGTCTACGGCGGCGGCTTCTCCACGCAGGAAGCCGAATACGAGGAACACGCCACCCGCCGCGACTATCTCTGGAATACCCTGGGCACCGCCGTGTGGGGCTTCGCGTTTCCGCTGCTCACCATCGTGTCCACGCAGCTTGTGGGCGCCGAGGAAGCAGGTAAATTCTCCATCGCCTTTGTCACCGGCACGCTCATCATGATCGCGTGCAACTACGGCGTGCGCAATTTCCAAGTCTCGGATATCGACGAGAAGACATCCTTTGCCTCCTACCAGCTCAATCGCTGGCTTTGCGGAGCGCTCGCGCTGGCCTGCGGCCTTGCATACAGCAGCGCACGCGGCTATGACGCGCATATGGCGACGATCGGTCTGGGCGTCTACCTCTATAAGGCGATCGACGGTGTGGCGGACGTGTACGAGGGCCGCCTGCAGCAGGCCGATAAACTCTACCTGGCCGGCATGAGCCAAACGCTACGCTCCGCCGGCGTCATCGCGGTCTTTAGCGTGGCGCTGTTCCTTACGCGCAGCATGCCCATCGCGGCCATGGCCATGGGTGTCACCGCCATCGCCTCGCTCGTGCTGGTCACCGCGCCGCTCGCCCTGCTCGAGACCGAAAAATCACGCCGCGTGAGCCTGCGCGAGGTCGGCCACCTGTTTGTCCAGTGCGCTCCGCTCTTTGGCGCGCTCTTTATGTTCAACCTTATCGAGAGCATGCCCAAGTTTGTTATGGAAGGCACGCTGGCTTACAAATACCAGCTGTACTTTAATGCCCTGTTCTTTCCGGCGCAGGCTATTTTGCTGAGCATCGGATTTGTCTATAAACCGCAGCTTTTGCGTCTGTCGAGCATTTGGGCGAACCCGCGCAAACGCCGCCGTTTTGACTTGATTATTATTGCCGTTATGGCGCTGATCGTGGCCATCACCGGCGTATGCGCCGCATTTATGGCCGGCCCCGGCATTCCCCTCATGAGCTTTATGTACGGCCTCAACTTTGAGCGCTACCGCACATTGGCGCTGCTGATGGTCGTCGCCGGAGGCGTAACCGCGGCCATCGATTTTATCTACGCCATTATCACGGTGCTGCGCCACGCTGGAGACGTCACCAAGATCTACCTGATCTGCTTTGCCGTGAGCGTAGTGCTCCCGGTGATCCTGATCAACCTGCTGGGCCTGATGGGTGCCGTCGTGAGCTACCTGGCTATCATGGCCCTACTGCTGGTGCTGTTGATTGTCGAATACGCCCACATTCGCCAACGCATAGAACGAGACCGCAACCCGTACGGCGCCTAATTCGAATCAATTTGAAGAAAAAAACGTCGATGTTTTGGCACCGACAGCGAGCAGTCTCGAAGTGCCCCAGGTTGGCGCGAAAGAGGAGCGACGCGTACTTCCGTACGCGAGCGACGGTTTGAGCGACAAGATGGGGTGCTTCGGGGCTGCGCAGCGTCAACGTGGCCGCCGTTCGGTAGAACGGCGGAACAAAGTTATTCGCCAGGGAGAATGTTTGCGTAGAACTCCGCCCCGTCGTCCAGGCGCAGGATGCCCACGCGGCCGAACTCGGAACCGGTGGCCGCCGCACAGTCGATATCGATGCGATCGGGCACGCCGGCGGTATCCTCGCCACCCTGTCTCTTATACACATCTCCGAGCCCACGAGACGGACTCCTATCTCGT
>UROO01000036.1 GCA_900549555.1 uncultured Collinsella sp.
ACGAGATAGGAGTCCGTCTCGTGGGCTCGGAGATGTGTATAAGAGACAGGGGTACCGAGCTCCTCGAGGGCGTACACCACCGCAAAAATGCCTAGCGCTACCAGGATACGATTGCGCTTATGCTCAAGGGACTCTTTCTTCTTGCGCTTCTTCTTTTTCTTTGTGGGATCGGCGGCTGCCATGATTCAAACCTCCCATTTGAATGTATGAACACTCGCTCATATAATTTCGCGAGCAAAGGCCGCGGCAAGCGCGGCCTTTTGGGTTGGCGTTAACCTGGGCTAGAGAATGATCTCGCAGTCCGGCTCGGCGTCGGCCGTAAACTCCACGACGCGGTCGAGCACCTCGTCGAACTCGGCGTCATCGGCCTCGAGCGTCAGCTTCTGGGTCATAAAGTTAACGGACACGGATTTGACGCCCTCGAGCTTGGCCAGCTCGTCCTGAAGCTCGCGCGCACAGTTGGCGCAGTCGATCTCGTCGAGCTTGAACTGCTTTTTCATGGTGGGTTCCTTTCCCTGTCTTGCGGCTTGGGTGCAGGCCGCGCTGGTACCATGGTTGGTTGCTATTCGCAGATGTGGCTCATGCCTTGGTTGAGCATGGTGTAGACGTGGTCGTCGGCGAGCGAGTAGAGGATATTGCGCCCGTCGCGCCGGAATTTAACCAGGTGCGACTGCTTGAGTGTGCGCAGCTGGTGCGATACTGCCGACTGCGAGGTTTCGGTCGCTTCGGCGATGTCTGCCACGCAGAGCTCGCGGCCCATGAGAGCGTAGAGGATCTTGATGCGCGTGGTGTCGCTAAAGACCTTGAACAGGTCGGCAAGGTCGTACAGCAGCTCCTCGTCGGGAAGGTCCTCGGGCGAGCAGGTGGTGGGGATGTCGGGCACGATGGTGGTGTCGACGCTGGACTTTATTTCATCAGCGGGATCGCTCATTGCAATATCCTTTCATATGAACATGCGCTCATATAACTTACTTCCGAGTATATGAGCGCATGTTCATATGTCAATATAATTCGTGAAATATTTTGCTATCGAATGGCCCTAGAGGCGGTTAAAGGCGCTGGTTGATGCTGATAAGGCCGCCGATGCCAACGTGGGTACCTTAGCGACGTGCAAAAACGGGAGTTTTCAGCATCGACGAGGGGTTATTTATTGCATAATGCGGCGGCATTTGCCGCCGCAGGGCTTTACTTGAGTGTAAATGTCGACTGATGTTCCCCAGTTGTTGCCTAACATGCATCGAAATCAGCGACATTCGTGCCTAAGAGATCAATTCGAAACTCCTTGGATACCCGGCTTTGCTGAAAACTCCCGTTTTTGCACGTCGCCGGGGTACCCACCCTGTCAGTCCGCCTCTGTTCTGGCCCCGTACACCCTGCCTTCGGGCGTGGAGGTACTCGTTTGAGCGAACTCCGGGCAATCCAGCTCGATGACTTGCATGTCGTCGATGACTGGGGCATCGTTGATTGTCGGGTCGTCCAGCGAGATGCCTTCGAGCACGGCGTGTTCGAGCTCAAGTGTACTACGCTGCGCTGCGTCTTGACGGAGGAGCTCCTCAATGTGCTTCTTTTCCTCGATAAATCTCCTGAGCACAAATTGTCGCAGCTCTTCCTGCTTAATTGCGAAATCTTTGGGCAGGCGCGATGGACGAATGCCCTCCTTTCGCTGGATCGCCTCCATGACCCTGGCGAAGGCGCTGGCGTGCATAAAGGAATAGCGACTGACGGTAATGATCCCATAGCCCATGGACGCCAGCGCGTTCTTGCGCTCTTCGTCAATGGCGCGGTCTTCTTCGGCATCGTGCCGAAATCCGTTGTATTCGATGTCGGTTCGGGACCGCTTAAGATATGCATCCATATAGAACGTTTCGCGCCGCGTGAGGTCTTTTGCGGCAGCTGTGACCTTTACTTCGTAGTCGGTCTCGATCTCGCTAATGCCCAGCCCACCCTCACGTCTGGGTAGCGTGAGCATCATGACAAACGCTGTTTCCATTGGCGAGCGGCATCTGTCTCGCACACAACGGACGGCTTTTCGGGCAAGTTCGAGTCCCTTGCAGTCGGTGAGGGAGTTAAAGAAGTGCTTGAGGCTCGAAGTCGAGGTGAGCGCGAAACGCTCGGTATAGGCTGCCGAGGCATCGCGTCCAAGGGAATAGGCGCCACACAGTTCGAAGTAGTACTCCACAAGTTCGCGAAAGGGAAGATAGGTTGCGGCCTGAAGCGCACAGAGTTCGACGCTGACAATATAGATGTCATCGGCGATCCGGATAAAGCGCGAGCCCGAGAAACGCTTAGACGATACGTGGCATTTGCAGCCCAGTATGTTGCGCACGTTTGCGCGCTCGAACACCGTCGTATCGAGCTGGGCGTCGTTATCGAGGGCGATATTGTGCCTGGCGAGCCAGCCGGCGGCAGAGTCAAGCAGTTCCTTGCTGGGGCGCGCCCCGTAGATTTCGGCGGGACTGCAGGGCTCGGTTCCAATTGCGGATACCGAGTATGCGGCTTGGTAGACCGCTTTTGCCGTGTTATGTGAAAGCACGATGCTCATACAGATAGCATGGCAGATGGAGCGGCGGTGTTTGCGATAAACGCCAAGGTAAAATCTTGCGACATAACGAAAGCTGTCCAAGAGCTTGACGCCAATGATGGAGAAAGATGTCGCTTGGAGCATTTTCGCAGTTCGTTGGCTACACAGACCTCCACAACTGATGCCGGTCAGCGCCGTTTTGATGCAAAGACGGCGTCAAAAATGATGTGTAATTTGGCTTGAACATGCGCAAACGAAGTACTTGGTTGTGCGGCGGCTAGGCTCCGAGGGCCGGGAGCTGCGTTGTGCGGTGCGAAAAAACGGGCCGATATCCACTTGAATATCGGCCCGCATTGCATCGCTTGAGAGGGACGCCTCGGCGTGTCGCTTTTGCGCGGGGCGTTATGGCCCGACGAGCATTGCTCGCGAATGGCACCTCTGCTTGGCAATCTACTTGGCAAACAGGTTCTTGAGGTTGAACTCGGCCTGGACGGTGCGGAGCATGAGGTCGGTGTCGTCGAGGCCCAGGTGCTGCTCGTTGGCGTCGGCGGCGAGGGTGCCACGGCGGCGCGCCCAGTTCTCGAGCGCGGCGGGCGCGGACTCGCGGGGGAGCGAGCGCACGTCGGCGTCTAGGCTGCGGCAGATCTGGCGCGAGTCGATGACGATAATCTTGCCCGCGCGGCGTGCCTCGGCGTAGCCGTCCAAGTGAATCTTGAACCAGCTGTCCTCAAAGGCGGCGTTGTGCGCCATGTACGGATATTTCTTCATGAGCTTGAGCAGCTGCTTTTGCAGCTCCTTGTTCTCACGGAAGGGTGTTTTGCCGTCAATGTCATCCCAGGTGATGTGGTGGATATTCGACAGCGGCACATCCTCGCCGCGATAGATATCGGGCAGACCGCAGTAGTGCGCCTCGGCGTCGTGCGGGACGGCATCGCTGGTGAGCTCCATGATCTCCCAGCCCACGTTGATGATATAGCCGCGCTCGGGTGCACGGCCGGTGGTCTCGATGTCGATACCGAGCACCGTGCCCTGGATGGGCTTGCGAGCATAGGCGACACCGAGCGCGTCGCGGTCGCCGCGGATCTCGCGCATAACGGACGCGGCGGTGCGCTTTTGCATCTTGCCGATGGCGGCACAGGTGTCGGCATCGGATAGGCCGCGCGAAAGCGTCGCGGGCGTCACGTTGCGCAGACGCGCCTCGCCAATCTGGTCGCACAGGTCGCGGTTGCGGTCGGCCAGGTCGCGCACGGTGGCAAAGTCGAAGCCGGGGTCGTCCTCCGCGGTAAAGTACTCGGTCTCGAGCACCTTGAGGGCCTCTTCGCCTTTCTGGCGCTCGGATTCCATGGCGCCATGATCGCCATAGATAAACATGGGGATAAACGGCTGGCGCTCGTATTCGAGTGCTTGCGATACGTTCATATGCTGCTCCTTGGACGGGCCGCGTCGTGCGGCTCGGGTTTGTCGAGTTATGGCGAGATGATAGTTTACCATGGGCAACTATTGGCATCGCGCCTAGGACAACTACAATACCCTAGTTGACCGCTAGGACTTTTACAATGCTGCCGAAAGACACGAAAGGTTCCATCCGTCATGGATTTGCTGATTGATATTCTGCTCGACGCCGGCAAGGACACGCTCTCGCTGGTGCCGTTCTTGTTGGTGACATATCTGGTCCTCGAGACGCTTGAGCATGTTGCGGGCGACCGCGTTAACGGCGCCATTAAGCGTGCCGGCGCCGCTGGCCCCGTGGTTGGCTCGCTGCTGGGCATAGTGCCGCAGTGCGGCTTTTCGGCAATGGCGGCAACGCTGTACGCCGGTCGCGTCGTGACGCTTGGGACCCTGGTGGCGGTGTTTCTCTCGACCTCCGATGAGATGCTGCCGCTGCTACTTGCCGAGCAGGTTCCCGTGCAGACCATGGCGATGCTTCTGGCTTCGAAAGCGCTGATCGCGCTGGTCACGGGCTTTATCGTGGATGCCGCCATTCGCGGCCTGCGTCGCAACGCCCGTGCACATGCGGCGATTCGCCGTACCGTGTTGGGAACCGCTGCCAATCCGGCGCATGTTAACTGCGCGCATGACGATCACAGCGGCGGTGACATCATCGACGAGGTGGCCGAGGCGGGCGTGAGCGCCGACCACATCCATGAGCTGTGTGAGCGCGACCATTGCGGTTGTGATGAAGACGAGGATGAGGACGAGAACGGGCAGGGGCACGAACATGGACATGACCACGATCACGGTCATGAGGGGGAGCATGAACACCATCATGGCCACGGGCGCTCCCACTCCCATGAAGGCGCACCCGTCCTGTCGATTGTCCGCAGCGCCATCTCGCATACCGTGCAGGTATCGGTATTCATTTTCCTGGTGACGCTGGTTCTGGTCGCCGTGCTCGAGACCTTTGGCGAATCTGCATTCGAGCAGTTCCTGCGTGGCAACGAGACGCTCGCCGTCCTGGGTTCGGCGCTTGTCGGCCTGATCCCCAACTGCTCGGCGAGTGTGGTCATTACGCAGCTGTATCTGGAAGGCGCGCTGCAACTGGCACCGATGCTCGCCGGCACGCTCATTTCCGCCGGCGTGGGCTACCTGGTCCTGTTCCGCACCAATCGCAGCGCCCGCGAAAACGCCGTGTTCCTGGTAATGATGTACGTCATCGGCGCCGGCTGGGGCCTTATCCTTTCCGCCTTTGGTCTCTAAGTAGGCCTAACAAAACGGGCTTCAAAATAGCCATGCACGGCGCCTGCACAATGCGGCGACGCATGGCATTTTGAAGCCCGTTTCTTGTTGAGCCATGGATCCTGAGCGCTCACACCGCCCAAAACAAAAAGGTAGATTTTTAGGCATGTCCTAAAAATCTACCTTGGTTAGCGGAGCTGCTCGGTGAGGTTGCGCTTAAAGCGGGCGCGGTCTTCGCTAGTGAAGGCTGCCGGCCCGCGGGTGCGACCGCCAGCGCGGCGCACCTTCTTTTCCTCGTGACGAATAAACAGCTGCATGTCGATGGTGGCTTTGTCGTACACGCGCCCGCGCACGCCGATGGCGGCGGCATCGCGGCCGAGCACCATGCTCGCCAGGCCTATGTCCTGAGTCACGACCACGTCGCCCGCCTGCAGACGTTCGACGATGGCAAAGTCGGCACTATCGGCGCCCACGCTCACATCGAGCGTGGTGACCCAAAAGCCGCGTCGCGCGTGCTCGGCATCGCGCGGGTCGTCGCGGCGAATGTGGCGTTCCAGGTTTTGCGTGCTGTTTCCGGCGATAACCACGGCAACGCCCGCCCGCCGCGCGCAGTCGATCGACTCGCGCGTAACCGGGCAGGCGTCGGCATCAATAAAGAGCGTTCTTGGCATCTAGTGCACCAGTTTTCCAAACTGAATGGCGCGGACAATGAGCGTCACGCCAAACACCAGGAGTGCGGCGCCGCTAAAGATGACGAGCATCTTTGCCGACCACAGCGGATAGACAAACACGAACATGCCAGCGATGATGGAGAGCGCGCCGCTCAGGATGGCGAGGGCGCGGTTAGACGAAAGCTCGGATTCCAGAATGGACATGACTCCTTCGACGATCCAGCCAAAGCCAGCCACGACCACCACGAGCGTGGTGAGCGTCGCGGTCGAGAAGGCCTGATTGCGCAGGATTATGACGCCGCCCAGAATGATGAGCAGGTTGGAGATGATGCTCGTGACGCGCCAGCCGGCGGGCAGCAGCGGCTCAAAAATGGCGGTGAACAGCCTGACGCCAGCCGTGATCACAAAGTAGAAGCCCAGGACGGTCGTCAGGAAGATGAGGGACTTGGCGGGCGCAAACAGCAGCGCGATGCCGGCAAGCAGTGCGATGACGCCCGTGACGGCGTAGATCCAGCGCACGGCCTTGATTGCCTTGCCTGCCATGCTTTTCTCGTCAAATCCAAACAGATTCGACTGCTGGTCGTCGTTCTTAAAGATGCCCATGAGGTCTCCTTTCCGCACGGCGTTTGCCGTCATTGTTGTTTTTGCGGCGTATGCCGCAGTTGCTACAACAAGTATCGCCTAAAGGCACCGGCGTATGGGTTGGGGAGGGCGAAGTGTAACCCAAAGGTCCCGATTTGTTCTCGTTGTTCCCCATGTCGCGTTTTTCTATTCAACAGGTGTAGAACATTGCGGCCCTGTTCGTTATTGCCTGCGTTTTAGGTTAGATTTTTCTAAGAACAATTGCCTTGTATTGGGGGTCTCTATGAACGAAGCTGTTCCCGCGGCGCCGTCGAGCGTGGAGTTGATGGCAAAGCAAGGTTGCGAAAAGCTCGGTCTGGAATCGTTTGACGCGCTGGTCCGTCGTGCCCGCACATGCCGTCGATTTGACGAGTCCATGCGCGTACCGCGCGAGTTTTTGCTTGAGCTGGCAGAGCTGGCGCACCTGGCTCCCTGCGGCGCTAATGCTCAGCGTCTGCGTTTTCATGTGGTGAGCGACGCCGAGGAGTGTTCGAGCTTATTTGAAAAGCTCACATGGGCTGGTGCGCTCAAGGATTGGTCGGGTCCTGTCGAGGGCGAGCGCCCGACCGGCTATATCGCGATCCTTGCCGAGCGTCCCGCTCCGGGCAAGCCTGCCGCGCCAATCACCGAGGCAGACGCTGGTATCGCCGCGCAGACGATGATGCTCGCCGCCCGCAGCGCTACGCCCGAGGTGGCGGCGTGCATGTTCAAGGCTTTTCCGCCTCGTGCGATTGATGTCATGGGACTTGACGGCGACAAGTACGAGGTCAAGCTGATCATGGTCTTTGGCGTTCCCGCCGAGACACAGGTGATCGATGCAATTGATTCCAACCCCGACGGCTCTATTAATTACTGGCGTGACGAGGCACAGGTACACCACGTACCCAAGCGTCCACTCGCCGACGTACTGGTGTAGTTGAGCGTCGCCCCGGCGTGATCCGGCGGTAAACCACCACAAAGGTGCCCGTCCCCTTTGTGGTGGTACGAGGGGAGGGCATGTGGCCGATCTGTATTTGGCGCGGCATGGGCAGACCGAGCTCAATGTGCAGAACATTTTGCAGGGCTGGCACGATTCGCCGCTTACGGTGCGCGGGCGCGAGCAGGCACTGGCGACGCGCGCGGCGTTTGAGGCGCGCGGCATCTCCTTTGACCATGCGTATTCGTCTCCGTTGGGTCGGGCACGGTGTACGGCAGAGCTGATCGTTGGCGAGGGCCGTTCCATAGAGCTGGTCGATGACCTGCGCGAGTGGCATTTGGGATCGTTGGAGGGCACATCAAACCGCGAGATGCCGGCGCAACCCTGGGGCGATTATCCGGTCGCCTTTGGTGGCGAGTCGGAAAGTGAGCTTCGCGCACGTATGGTCGCGGCGCTGTCCCGCATCATGGCCCGGCCTCGGCACGACTGCGTGCTGGCCGTTTCCCACGGCTCGGCCTGCCAGGAGTTTCTTAGATGCGTGGCCGGCGGGGGAGAACAGCCCGACAACGGCGCCGTGCTTCATTTTGGTTATTTCGATGGGGCGTTTTCGCTCTTGGGTTGGTAGCAAACGAAAGGACCCCCTATGAATAAAGACCTGTATCTGGTCCGTCATGGACAGACGATATTCAACCTTAAGCGCATTATTCAGGGCTGGAGCGACTCTCCTCTCACGCAGCTGGGATGCGACCAGGCGGCGCGCGCCGGCATGTTCTTGCGTGCGCGCGGCATTGAGCCCGACCATGCCTACACCTCGACGCTGCACCGCACCGAGCAGACTATCGCCAGCCTGTGGCCGGGCCTTGTCTACGAGCGCCTTGATGGCCTGCGTGAGTGGTTCTTTGGTGACTTCGAGGCCGAGCGCGTGATGCTGATGCCTGGGCGTCCGTGGCGTGACTTTTACCGCCAGTTCGGCGGCGAGGGGCAGATGCAGGTGCGCGAGCGCATGGTGGCGACGTTGACCGATCTTATGCGACGCCCGGATCATTCGTGCGTGCTCGCGGTAAGCCATGGCTCGGCTATCAAGGAGTTTATGGATCACGTGAAGGGCACGGCGGCAGACGAGCGCGACCGTGTGCCGGGCAACTGCTCGGTGCTGCATTTTGCGTTTGACGATGCAACCGATACGTTTGACCTGGTCGAAGTCTTTACGCAGGAAGATTATGCGCGCGAGCTGGGTCTTGAGCCGCTCGTGGCGGCAACGGGTCCGCAGCGCGGGTAGCCTGGGCGTGGCGACGTGGATTGCCGACATCATTGCTCGATGTGAAAGGGGCGGGGATGCATGCGCATGTATCCCCGCCCCTTGTTTGTTGAGCGGCCGAGTCTTTGTACTGGGCGTTTACGCCCTGTTAGAACCGTGCGATCTGGTGGGTGAGCAGGCCCGTTGGAACCTGCGGTGCGCCGCCGGTGACCTGCGCGGCGGGGAATAACGCGGCAACGGTAAAGTTGAACGGCTCTTTGCCCGTGTAGGTGCCGGCTGTGCGGGCCTCGTCCGCCAGGAGCTGCGCCGCCCCTGTCAGCGCGGCGGCATAGGTGGGGTCGTCAGCCGGCGCCGGCTCTGGTGCCTGGTCGAGCATGGCTCGGATGGCGGCAACGGCGTCCTCGCGCTTGACCTCCCACACGCGGTGCGTAATGCCGGCGGGGTCGGTGACGGCATAGAGCGACGCACCCTCTTTGGCGGCGCCCAGGATGATATCCATGACGGGCGACGCCTCGTAGGTAAGCGACACGGGGTGCGGCTGGACCTTAAGCTCGGCGATTGCGCGGGCGGCTGCGGTCGCACCTGCGGGGGTCGCGCCGTCGCCCGCCAGTACGCCGACCGGGCAAATCGCCACGACACCCGTCACGCGACCCGGTTCGCCCGAGCACTCGTACACGTAATACGCCGCGCCCGGATCTTTGAGCATAAGCCCGTCGGCGATGGCGTCGCGCAGGGCGTCGTTGCTGCTCAGGATACCGCCCATCTGCGGCAGCGCTTCGAGCACGCGGTCCTGAGCTGGGCGGATGCAGGGAAACGGAAGTGCTTTCATGGGCGGTCCTAACGCGCGAGTCGGTTTGTTCGCGGCTTATTATGCCCCAACTTGGACGCTTGCGTCCCAGAGCGTGTTGTCAACAAACGCGATGAGTACGTTCTGGCAGCGAACGATATCGGCATGGGGCACATACTCGTTGGGCTTGTGCGCGAGCGCTAACGAGCCGGGGCCGTAGCTCATGCAATTGCGGTTACCCGTCTTGCCGGCAATGACGGCGGTATCGGTGCAGCCGGTAAAGAAGCCGACGGTCGTGTCCGCGTTCTAGCCATCGCCTAGGGTGACGGTATCCATATGGCAGATGTAGACGAGCCGCGCCTCGCCGCTCGCGCCCGGCACGGTAATCATAAGGTTGCAGCGCCCGGGGAACACTTCGAGCTCGCGTATCTCTGCGGTGTCCAGCACGGGCGAATCGAGTTTGGCAACATATGTCTCGACCAGGTCTTTGATATGTTGTTCGATCTCGAGCTCATACGCGCCGGGGTCTGAGCTGTCAATCTTCACAAGCTCCTGCGCAAGCCGCCAGGCAAAGTCCTCATCAACCATATGCAACTTCACAATCAGCCTGCTTTCCAAACCGATTGTAAGCCACCTGGAAGATTCGCGACGTGCATGTTGTAGCAGTATTTACCGTTCGCAGGCCGAGCCATCGCGTCTGCCGTCCGGGCGGGCTCGCAAACGACGTAGTGGGTACGTACCTTTCATGGACGACATGCTGTGCGACATATCTGCCTTTCGGTATCACCGGATACCTCCACAGGTTTTGGCAATAATGCCGGACCTGCCCGATTCTGTGGACGATCCACGCAGGGAGCGTCTTTGTGAGCATCCGCTCGTCAAGCATTTCCTGGGCACACCATTACACGTGTTGGCACAGGGCGGCTGCGGACGTAAAGGCGGTCGCATTGTCAGGCATGTTTGGAACGGGGAGAGGCCGTTTGGCTCCGTACGGCAGACAGAGTTTGGCCTTGATGTCGCGTCCCCGCTCTTTACCCTGCTGACCCTGGCTTCCTCGGTTTCAAACGAGCGTCTGATCATGTGCATGTATGAGATGTGTGGCACCTTTGCCGTGTGCAAGATTGCGCCCCAGGTAAAGTTGGCACTTGAACAGGCATATGGGGGCCGGTGGGGTGACGCACGGTTGGGCTGGGAAAACGTAAAGGATGCCTCGGGGAATCCAACGGACTTGTGGAAACGACCTCCCTTGATCGAGTTCTCTGACCTTACGGAGTTCGCCAATAAGATCCAGGGACTCCGCGGTGCTAAATCATTCACACGTGCCGCGAAATGCATTACGGGGGTTGTGGCATCGCCGCTTGAGGTCCAAGCTTCGATGCTGTTTGGCCTTTCGAGGCTGCGCGGCGGCGAAGGGCTGCGCCTTACCAATAATGTTGAGATTCGCATGACGCGCAGCGCCCGCCTGATTTCGGGGCTTGATAGGCGCTACGCCGATATCTTGCTGTCAAATAAGGACGGCAGCCGAGAGTGCCTGGTTGAATGTCAAGGTAAAGCCATTCACGGATCCATAGAATCCAAGATCTCGGACTCCGATCGAACGACGGCCCTGCAGACGATGGGATATCCTGTCGTTCTGATGACCTATGGTCAGCTGGTCGACTCCGATGCCTTCCGCGTGGTGATGGAACTCATCATGTCCTATCTCGATGTGCCGTTGAAAGACAAGACGCCGCGGCAGCAGAAGCTCGAACGACGGCTTCGTGAGGAGATTTTTATCGATTGGGCGGGAATGTAGCCGCGCGGGTGGAAAATGGTCGCGGAAGCTAGGGTTTTAGTTGCGAATAGCCTTCAATTGCTCCTTGGAATTGGCTTGAAAAGTGCTACCTAGAGCAAGTTATTTCGGAAAATGGACAGTCAACTTTAGTTTGGCATATAGAGATCGATTTTTACCTACTAAAACCCCTGATAAAGCTGTTTGTAAAAGCAGTTGTGCTTAGCGACTAGGGCCTCACTGTCGATTATCCGAAAAAACTTATTATGGGTAGCATTTTCAAAACCAGCCGGAGCAACGAAATCGGCCCCCGTTTCGTGAAAACGGGGGCCGAATGGACTTCGTGGTCTGTCTGGCAGGCTTGGCGCCGACGCTACTTGATCACGCGCACGCGATACATCGACGGAATCTGCTTGAGCGCCTCGATGGTGCTGCTGTTCAGGTGCTCGTCGGTGTCGAACATGGTGTAGGCGTTCTCGCCAGCGGACTCGTTGGTCATACGCTGCACGTTGGCGTTGTCCTTGGCGAGAATGGCCGTGATCTGGCCGATCATGTTGGGCACGTTGGCGTGCAGGCAGGCGATGCGGCTCGCGGCGCGCGCCTTGCCCATGCTGCAGGCGGGGTAGTTGACGCTGTGCGCGATATTGCCGTTTTCCAGGTAATCCTTGAGCTCGCTGATCGCCATGTCGGCGCAGTTGGCCTCGGCCTCGCCGGTGCCGGCGCCCGAGTGCGTGGTGATAAACGTATTGGGCATCTTGACGGTCTTGGGCGTGGCAAAGTCGCAGCTAAACCAGCTAAGCTTGCCCTCGCGCAGGGCGGCGTCGACGGCGTCCTCGTCAATGATGGTCTCGCGCGCGTAGTTGATGAGCACGGCGTCGGGTGCCAGCAGGTTGATTTGCTCGGTACTGATCATGCCGATGGTGTCGGCCTTGCTGGGCACGTGCACGGTGAGGTAGTCGCAGCCGCGGCAGAGGTCCTCGAGCGTGCCCACGCGCTGCACCTCGCGGCTCAGCACCCACGCGTGCTCGACGGAAATGAACGGATCGTAGCCGTAGACATCCATGCCCAGATCGACGCAGGCGTTGGCGACCTTGGAGCCCACGTTGCCCAGGCCGATGACGCCGATGCGCTTGCCCTTGAGCTCGCGTCCCACAAAGGCCTTCTTGGCCTTTTCGGCGTCGACCTGAATCTCGGGGTCGTCGGCGTTGTCGCGCACCCAATTCATCGACTGCACCACGCCGCGGCTCGAGAGCACCAGCATGCCCAGGACGAGCTCCTTGACGGCGTTGCTGTTGGCACCGGGGGAGTTAAAGACGACGACGCCCTTTTTGGCGTACTCCTCGACGGGGATGTTATTGACGCCGGCGCCGCAGCGGGCGATGGCGCGGATGCCCTCGGGCAGCTCGTAGCCGTGCAGGTCGGTCGAGCGCATCAGGATGGCGTCGGCCTCCTCGGCGGTGCCCACAAACTCGTAGCCCTCGCCAAACTCGACTTTGCCGTCTTTAGTGATGTCGTCGATGGTCTTAATCTTACGCATGGAAAAACTCCTTAGCAGGTTTGGTTTAAACAGGTGGTTTGAAGTGGCTGGTCGGCCCGCGCGTTGCGGGCTAGTTAGATCGCGGGCTCAAACTATGCTGTGCTTCGAAGTCCTTCATGTACGAGGCCAGGGCCTGCACGTCTTCCATGGTTACGGCGTTGTACACGCTGGCGCGCATGCCGCCGACGAGGCGATGGCCCTTGACGTTTTGGATCTGGTGCTCGGCAGCGCCTACGACAAAGGCCGCGTCGAGTTCGGTGTCGCCGGTGCGGAAGGTAACGTTGGCGATGGAGCGACTGTCGGCCTGCGTGGTGCTATGGAACAGTTCGCTGTGCTCGAGCAGGTCATAGAGCAGGTTGGCCTTGGCCCAGTTGCGCTCGGCCATGGCGGCGAGTCCGCCGGTCTGCTCCACCCAATGGAACACCTTGCCGCACACGTAGATGCCAAAGGTGTTGGGCGTGTTGAGCATGGAGCCCTTGGCGGCCTGGGTCTTGAGGTCCAGGTACTGCGGCGTCTGCGCAAAGGCGGGGCCTTCGGCGATGAGGTCGTCGCGCACGATGACCACGGTCACGCCCGCGGCGCCGGCGTTTTTCTGCGCGCCGGCGTAAATGAGCCCGTATCGCTCGACGTCGAGCGGCTGCGACAGAAAGCAGCTCGAGACATCGGCGACCAGCGGCACATCGCCGCAATCGGGCAGCCCGTGGTACATGGTGCCAAAGATGGTGTTGTTCTGGCAGATGTAGACGTAGTCGAGCCCATCGCCCGCGGCCTCGGCGGCAATGCGCGTGTTGATATCGGTCATGGTGGGAATGCGGTCGAAATTGGTGTCTTCGGAGCTCGCGAGCAGCACGGTCTCGCCGTACTTGGCGGCCTCCTGGTACGCCTTGTTGGCAAAGTTGCCGGTCACGACGTAGCCGGCGCGGCCGCGGCGCATGAGGTTCATGGGGATGCCCGCAAACTGCAGCGTGGCGCCGCCCTGCAAAAACAGGACACGGTAGTTGTCGGGGATGCTCATCAGGCGGCGCAGGGTAGTCTCGGCGTCGTCGATGATCTGCTGGTACATGCTAGATCGATGGCTCATCTCGAGCACGGACATGCCGCAACCGCGGTAGTCCATCATCTCGTCGGCGATCTCGGCGAGCACGCTGGTAGGCAGCGCGGCCGGGCCAGCTGAGAAGTTGTGCACACGTGCCATCTTCTAGTTCCCCCTCGTAGTCGTTTGAACGTTCGGGATACTTTAGCACAGTGGAGCGCCGGGCGCGACCGCATCACGGTAAAACCCGAGTGCGCCGCTATGATTTACAGGATGGTTACATGGGGGAGGGCGGTCGTTAGGTCTATATCACCGGGATATACCGTGACAAATACTCCTTGAGCGCCGTATTGCACACATAGAGATACGTTCCCAACATGCCGCGCGTCATGAGAACGTAGTAGGCGTTGACGATAATCTTTCGTAGGTCGTCGTCGCTTGCCTTTTTCTTTGCGACGGTATCTTTGAAGTTTGCCTTGTTAACGCAGACGCCCCCTTTGTCGTTGTCGTAGTAAATGTCTGGCCCCAGAATTACGAAGCCGTAGTTGAGGTCGTAGCCCTGTACCGTGTGGATGCATCCGACCTCGTTGACGGCGTTGGGGGAGTTAACCCAATCCTTTTGACTCGAGTTCCAACGTTTAGGGATGCCCTCAATGACGATGTCGAACGCGTCTTTGTGTTTCTTCGTTTCCCACTTCCACGCAAAACCTGCCGTCATGCGGGATAGACCAACTTCTTCTTCCTTGGCTTGCTGTAGGGAACAGAAATCCTCAAATTGGTTGACGATTCCAAACTGGTATCTGGGGGTATCGCTGTTCGGATCCCCGGTTCGCGAATCGTAAGGCTCCGATGAAAAGAGATTCTTGAATTTCATGCCGGCATGCATATACGCTTTGTTATCGAGTAGATCATATACAAAGTCGAGATACTCATCGCCGCCGCGTACTCGCATTTGCGTGCTTAGGCTGAACTCTTCAGTTTCAATGCCCTCTTCTTCGAGTTGGTTAAGTCGCCGCTCAAGACCGTCTCGATTGAGGCCGGATGCCCTGACTTGCTGCTTGGGGTCATAAAACAGATATGCCTTGTCGCAGCATTTGAATATCCAGTCAACTTGGTTGCTTGTGTGCGGAAGGTCAAGACGATCACAAGTGCTATAGAAGGCCTTGATGCCGGAGCCCATGCTTAGATAATTACCCAGTCGATGTGCTTCATCGACAAGTAGGATGTCATAACGATCATTTTTGGTTACGTCACTGGGGCTCAAGATATCGCCAGGCTTTAACCCTGGAAGGAAGTGCGTGAGTTTCCTGAGGGTCTTTTTCAGGGAATCCATGGGGGTGACAAAACCGACTCGCAGGCCGGAAAGGTTGGGCTCATTTTTGATTTTGAACATGAGACTGATGGCGAGGATTGTTTTACCTGTTCCCGGTGCGCCATTCACGACGGTTATACGTTCTCTTTTTGAGCCACCGTGTTTTACGTCTTCATGCTCCTGTTCGAGACGTTTAAAAATCGTCTCGATCGTTTCGTATTGGTCGGGCGTAAGCGTCTTGAAAGGCGAGAACTTGAACAGATCGGAGTTCTCGAGCTCTTCAATCGGATGAATCGCGTAGTTTTCTTCGCGAAGCTTTGCCCAGAGGTCTCGGAACTTCTGGCGATACTGAGGCCGCTCAAAATAATCGAATTGGGCATAGCCATTGTTGGCATTGGTGACCTGGTATTTTTCGTCGGCACAGAACAGCTCAATAAGTCGATTCTCGAACTCGAACGTTGCGGATTGGTTGAAGGTGGGATTGTCGATCAGAAGGGTCCGGTCGAAGTCCTTGTCCACGTTTGCAGCGTGTTGTTTCATACGGCGCTGGTAGTTGGTTGTTTGGCCGATGTATGCCGTCTTGTTTCTGCTGTTGGTAAGAATGTAAAGGACGGTCCAACTCTCGTCATGTTGGGCTCCAGGCTTTGGCGTGCCAAAGTCCTGAAGTGATTCGCTTGTCTCAAAGGGCTGGGGCAGGGGAAGCGTGTATTGTCGAAGGGCGAACTCATTACTCACGGTGGCCCGCCTTTCTGTATTCGACAGATGATGCTTTGATGGGGTAGCGCTCGCCATTGCGCACGAGTTTGGACGAAAGCGCCGCTGGCAGGTCGATTTCATTTAAATCTGCGAAACGCAGAAGGAAAAGGAGCATGTCGGCGACTTCGTCTTCGATAGCTTGGCGTTGCTCGGTGTCTTCGAACATTTCTGCAATGCGCTCGTCGCTCACAAAACGAAAGAGCTGAAGGAGCTCGGAGGACTCAGTTGCCATGCCTATGGCAAGCTCTTTTGGCGTGTGATATTTGCGCCAGTCGCGTGCATCACAAAAGTCCCTGACTTGTTCCGTCATGGCATCGAGCTTATCCATCGTCCGCAACCTCCCTGATGTTCATTGTTTTATTATGGCCGTATCTGGGATTTATTGCACATCATTTGGGGTGTGCGGTTTGTTCGGTCGCGATTGCCCGGTAGGAGGTTTCACCATGAAGATCGAAGTCGATGTGGACCAGCTGCGCGAGAGCCTGCTCGACCGTGCGGGGAGCGCGGCTGGCGTGGGCTTTTCGGCCGCTATGCTCGACGTAGTGGATATCGAGGATGAGTCGCCCCAAGAGCTCCTGGCCCGAGCCGAACGCGAAGACCTCGACCTCCGTGTCTTCGCCGCAGGCGACGATACGGACGACGGCTGGTAGCCATAGCCACCCCTCAACCTTATCCCCACCCATAGGTTGCGGTGAAATAGGGACTGTTTAGGCTGCTAGAAGGCCTATTCAGTCCCTATTTCACCGCAACTTATGGGTGGGGCTGGCTACGACGCTAGCGTGGCAATGACGGCTTCGTCGCCGGCGTATATGAGGGTGTTGCCGTCGGGGATGATCGTTTGGCCGTCGCGCTTGAGCATCACCACGATAAAGGGGTGCTTGCCTTGTGGCACATCGCGCAGGCGCAGCCCTGCCAGGCGACCGTGGGGTGTCACGGTGACCTCGCGCAGCGTAACCCCGGCACGCTCTTCAAACGTCGGTGCGGCCATCACCAGAAGGTCGCCTTCCTCGATGACGGTATCGCCGTTGGGCAGCACCGGGTGCGCCCCGTCGCCTGTCTCTTATACACATCTGACGCTGCCGACGAACTCTAGGGT
>UROO01000037.1 GCA_900549555.1 uncultured Collinsella sp.
GCGCGGCAAGGAGATATATTGCCAGACCGGAGGGGCCCCGGGGGCGGGAATCTGGGCGCACACATTTCCTACACAACTGTGCCCTCAACTGACGCTTGCCAGCTGATAGCTACCGCTTGCCGAGCACATCTTTATATAGAGTGGCCCCTTGGCTAGAGCCGATATGCGCCCCTAGCCAAAGCGCAGCCGGCATCTAGCAGCTCATCGCGCTCCTCCACCGAAAAGCCCTCGGCGTACACGCGCACCACCGGTTCGGTCCCGCTGGGACGGATCAGCAGCCAGGTGTCATCCTCAAATGCCAGACGTAAGCCGTCCATATGGCTTACGCTCTGCGGCGCCTTGCCGCATATCGACTTGGGATTCACGCCGGGAAGCAGCGTGCGCAACGTCTCGGCATCCTCGGCCTCAAGGCGCAAATCTCGACGTCCGTAACTCGTCTTGCCAAAGCTCGCCTCGAGCTGATCGATAAGCACGCCCAAGGGCGCGCCGGTCTTGGCCATGAGCTCGCACAAAATCAGGCAGGCAAGGATGCCGTCGCGCTCGGGCATGTGCGCGGCGATACCGATACCACCGGCCTCTTCACCGCCCACGAGAACGCCGCCCTTCTTCATCTCGGCGGCTATATATTTAAAACCGACGGGCTTGATGACCACGCGGCAGCCGAGCGCCTCGGCAATGCGACGCACAAGCGTGGAGCATGAAAGGTTGACGACGACGCGTCCCTTCAGATTGCGATACTGGACCAAATCGCCCAAAACGAGCGCCATGATCTGATGTGGATGTATATATCTGCCGCGCTCATCAACCGCGCCGATACGATCGGCGTCGCCATCAGTCACCAGACCGGCGCACGCCCCGTCTTCGACAACTGCGCGCTCACAAGCATCCACCCACGGCTCGACCGGGTCGGGGCAGATATCTCCCCTATCGGTCGTCTCGTCGGCGTGAATCTCATGGACTTCGACGCCAAGCTCTCGAAGCAAGTCGGCAAGATATCCCTGCGCAGCTCCGCCCATGGGGTCAACCACCACACGCATATGCGCGGCGCGAATGGCATCCGCGTCGACAAACGATGCCACCGCTCGCATATAGTCGGGAATGATATCTGCCGTGCGGTATTGCCCCTCAAGCCCCAGCGGCTCGGCGGCCATCGTCTCCTCGAGCTCTTCGATGACATCCTGGTTGGCCGTCGAGCCATCACCCATCCGCAGCTTGAGGCATAGATAGCCCTGCGGATGATGTGAGCCCGTCACCATAAGCGCGCCGCATGCCTCGCCGTCATACGCAGCCGCCCACGTAAGAGCGGGAGTCGGCACCGGTCGAGACACGAGCACGGCATCGAGCCCGTGGGCGGCAATCACGCCCGCCGCGAGCTCGGCGAACTCGCGCGCTTGCGGACGAGTGTCAAATCCTACATATACCGTTTTACCGGGATTCGTCTTTTGCCATAGCCTGCCGATAGCATCAGTGACACGAGCGACGTTGTTGATAGTAAAGTCTCCGTCGACGCGAGCTCGCCAACCGTCAGTTCCAAAGTGAATTATCGCGCACACGCGCAGACACCTCGCAGTGTTTGGATCATGGTACGCATGAGGTATACCCGCAACGGGCATCCGGCAAGCCGCCGGCACGCTCGTTCACCGTTTAGGCAAAAGCGTCGAGGTGCGCACCAACAACAAAAAAACCGCCCCAGCGGGGGCGGTGATTCGATACTCCCATTTTCGGGTTCTATATATTGAGCGCATCTGCCATAGCGGCTGTCGTAACCGCCGTGGTTCCGCAGCAGCTGCCTACCATTGCGGCGCCCGCCCGCTTCCACTCGACGCATGCGCGAGCGAAGGCTTCGGGGTCCTCATGCCACACGGGGCCATCCTGAGTCTGGACCGGATCGCCCACGTTGGGACGCACCGTGACGGGAGCAGTCGCCGATGCAACCATCCTGGGCACCGCCACGTTCGCGGCCGCAAGCGAACAGCAATTAACACCAACCGAGTTTGCGCCGTGTTTTTCGGCGTACAAAACGGCTGCCTCGATGTTGAGGCCATCGCCCAACAGGTCGCCTTTATCGTCAACGACAAAACTCACCAGGACAGGCATACCGTCGGCGGCATCTCGGGCGCCGGCAAGCATGGGCTGCAAATTACGGATAGACGTGACCGTCTCGATCAGCAGACCGTCAACACCAGCATTGAGCAAGGCGTGCGCTTGTTCGCGCGCAATGCCTCGGATTTCACGGTACTCGGTAGAGTCCTCGGCAAACCACTCAATACCGATCGGGCCCATCGAGCCCAGCAGCAGCTGAGGGTGCGCCTGGCGGGCATCGTCGACGGCCCCGCGATTGACCTCCGCCACGGACGGCGCAATCTGGTCGTGCTTGAGGGCATAGCTTGATGCCTGAAAGGTGTTGGTAATGAGCACCTGCGCGCCGGCGGCGACATACAAGCGATGGATACGAGAAACGGCCTGCGGCTCTGCCAGATTCCAAAACGCCGGTGGAATGCCGGCGGCATCGTACTCACTCAACAGAACACTGCCCATGGGGCCCTGCGCCAACAAGGTCTCGCTCGACAAGCGGCGCGTAAGTTCCTCGGCACCAAAGCGGTTGTAATAACTCGTATCCATATATATCCCGCTATTCCTCGACGCTGATTCCCTGCTTTTCGAGATAGGCGAGCCAGCGGTTCATCGTGTCCTCGGATAGAGCATGCTCCATCATGCACGCCTCAGAATCGGCTCGCTCAAATTCGACACCGAGCTCCTGAACCAAAAACGTGCGGATGAGGCGATGACGGTACCAGATAGCCGTGCCAACCTCGCGGCCGCGATCGGTCAGGACCACCTTGCCGTAGTGCGATTGCTCGACAAGTTCGGATGCCTTGAGCGCCGAAACCGCTTTATTGACCGATGCCTTGGAGACGCCAAGGCGCTGTGCGATGTCGACCGATCGCACGCCGTTGGTTTCCCCCTCTTCGATTTCAATGCGAACCATGCACTCCAAGTAGTCTTCGTTCGCCACCGTTAGGTGTAGCTCGCGCGAGCTATTTGTCGTATCCATGAACATCCGTCCCTTCTGCACTCAATGGCTGATTCTACCCCATCCAAGCGTCGCGGTATGCCGCGGCATACCGTGCTAGAGTTCTTGTTGCACACGACGACCAAGATTGGAGCGATCTTTATGGAAAACACCATCACGGACCCCGACGTCCTCGAGCGTTTTTTGCGCTATGTCCAGATCAACACGCAGTCCGAGGATGCCAACTGCGACCAGGTGCCGTCGAGCACCGTACAGTTTGACCTTGCCAACGTGCTTGCCGAAGAACTGCGCGAGCTGGGTGCAACCGATGCCCATGTAACCGAAAACGCCTATGTCTGCGCGCACATTCCCGCTAGCGCCGGTTCCGAGAATAAGCCCGCCCTGGGCCTGATCGCGCACCTCGATACCACCGAGGTCGCGCCGGGCGCCGGCGTAGCGCCGCACATCGTGCACTACGAGGGCGGCGATCTGGTTTGCGGCATCGTCGACGGCAAGCCCGTGTCCATGAGCACCGCCAAACTTCCCGCCCTCAACAACCTGGTGGGTGAGGACCTTGTCTGCACCGACGGAACTACGCTGCTGGGCGCCGACGACAAGGCGGGTGTCGCCGAAATCATGGCGCTTGTCGCACGCATCGCGCAGGATCCCTCCCTGCCCCATCCCGCGCTCGGCATTTGCTTCTGCCCGGACGAGGAAATCGGTCACGGTGCCGAGCTGTTGGATATCGAGGCCTTCGACTGCAAGTACGCTTACACGGTCGACGGCGGTCCGGTTGGCGAGCTTGAGTGGGAGTGCTTCAACGCCGCCGAGGCAACCGTTCGCTTTGAGGGCCAGTCCATTCACCCCGGCGACGCCAAGGGGCGCATGGTCAACGCGGGCAACCTGTTCTGCGACTTCAACGCCCTGCTCCCCTACGAGCAGCGCCCGGAATACACCGAGGGCTACGAGGGCTTCTATCACCTTGAGGGCGTCTCGGCAACGGTCGACCATGCCACGGCGCGCTATATCGTCCGTGATCACGATGCCGCCAAGTTCCAGCAAAAACTCGAGCTGATGAATGCCGCCGCCGCACTGCTCAACCAGCGACTGGGCGAGGAGCGCGTAACGGTCGAGATTAAGCAGCAGTATCGAAATATGGCCGAGATCGTTCGTGACTATCCCGAGCTTATTGATGTTGCCAAGGAAGCCTACCTTGCCTGCGGCGTTGAGCCCCAAGTACTGCCGATTCGCGGCGGTACCGACGGCGCACAGCTGTCGTTCCGCGGCCTGCCCTGCCCCAACCTCTCGACAGGCGGCTACTGTTACCACGGCGTCAACGAGTTTGTCCCGGTCAGCTCGCTCGTCAAGATGACCGACGTCCTGCAGGAGCTCGTCGCCCGTTTCGCATAAGACTGGCTGCATAAGCCCAAAAGACGAATCGCCCCGTCCTCAACCGAGAACGGGGCGGTTTTTGGTGCAAAGGGAGTAGTCAGCACCGCAGGTTGAGCCAACGTCAGCGAGCGACGTCCAAGGCGAACAAGTTGGCATGAAAAAGGCGGGGCATTGACCTTCTGGTCATGCCCTGCCTTTTGAATGACAAATTGTCGTTCTGGGCGGCGCGCAGCGTCGAGCCGTTACGCGGGCTGGTAAGCCCGCGTAACCCTAGTAGTTGGCTTCGTAGCCGTTGCCGTCACCGGTGGGCTCTTCGTAGTAATCGGAGCCGTCGCTCGAATCGTCGGAATCGTCCGAGCCACCCGACGAGGTCGCGGTGCCATATGCGTAGTCCTCGGACGTATTGTTGTTGAGGTCACCGATCGTGGAGCTGGAGCCGTCTGAAAGGCCCATGGTGTTGGGGCCCTTGGGATCCTCACCGGCGTCGACGCGGGCCATCATTTCCTTAAGCTCGTCTTCGTAGACAAAGACATAGCTCACGCCGTCGATCATAGTGCTGTCGTCAGCATACGAAGGCAGGTTGGCCGAGTAGATGCCCTCGACATCCATGCCGCGCATGGCATTAACCGTGGAGACGATATCCTGAACGCTCATATCGGTTACGAGCATATCGGACAGCGAATTAACCAGGCCAAAGATCTTCGTGGCATCGAAGTTATTGAGAATCTGGTTGGCAAGGGCGCCAAGCACCTGACGCTGATGGCGCATGCGCGTGTAATCGCCGTCGGCATAGGTGTAGCGGCAGCGGGCATAGGTAAGGGCAGTAGCGCCGTCCATATGCTGCTGACCAGCGGTAATCTTAATATCCAGGTGCTCGGGATCGTCGACGTCGTCGGTCGCGTTGATGTCGATACCGCCAACCGAATCAATAAGCGACTGCATGCCGTCAAAGCTAACCTCGGCATAGTGAGAAATCTGCACGCCGCACAGCTCGTTGACCGCCTGGACCATGGCCTCGGCGCCGCCAACGGTGTGGCAGGCGTTGATCTTCATGGTCTCGCCCTTGTACACGACCTTGGTGTCGCGCGGAACGGAAATGAGCGTCGCCTGCTTTTGCGTGGGGTCGATGCGTGCCAGGATAATCGAGTCGGCACGATACGTATCCTCGCCCGGACGACCGTCGGTACCAAGAAGCAACACGTAGAACGGATCTTTTGCCTCATTGGTATCGACCAGAATCTGGCGCAGGTTGTTGGTAATGACATTGGAGTCGCCAAGCTTGCCCATGATAGTGGCAAACCACAGACCCGCAGCAGTCGTGGCGCTCAGCAGCACGCCGAGTACGGCGATGAGAGCTACGCGGCGAACCGTGCGGCCGCGACGGCGCTGACGGGCGCGCTCGGAATAGCGTGCGACATTGTCGCGGCTGTAGATCTTGGCCTGCGCACCAGTCGAGGGTCTTCGGGTGTTATCCGCTAGGGGTTTCTTGTTAAACATAGGCAACCTGCATTAGTAGATGACGGGATCGGGAACGGTGGCATGTTCGACATGCGCGCCAAGCGCCTGCAGCTTTTCGACAAACTGCTCGTAGCCACGTTTGATGTGATGGATGGCCGAGACCTCGGTAACGCCATCGGCGATAAGACCGGCAACCACAAGCGCCGCGCCGCCACGCAGGTCGGGTGAGGTGACCTGTGCGCCAGAGAAGCCCTTGACGCCGTGAATCATGGCGTGATGGCTCTCGATACGAATATCGGCACCCATACGCACGAGCTCGGAGGCGAACATGAAGCGGTTCTCGAAGATGTTCTCGGTAATTACGGAGCTTCCGTCGGCAAGGGCCGAAAGCACCATGATCTGCGCCTGCATGTCAGTCGGGAAACCCGGGAACGGAAGCGTCTGGATATCGACCGGCCTGATGCGCTCGACGCGATTGACGTGGACGCCGTTCTCGATACGCTCGCACTCGATGCCCATAAGTTCCATCTTTTTGAGCACCATTCCCAGGTGGATGGGGCAGAAGCCCGTAACATCGACGCCGCGCTCATCGGCCATGAGGGCGCCGGCGACGATAAAGGTGCCGGCCTCGATGCGGTCACCCACCACGCAATGGGTAACGGGATGCAGCTCCTCCACGCCCTCGATGGTCACGACGGGCGTGCCTGCGCCGACGATCTTGGCACCCATCTCGTTGAGCATGTTGGCAAGGTCGACGATCTCGGGCTCGCGGGCAGCGTTGTCGATAACCGTGGTGCCCTGTGCGCGCACGGCAGCCATGATGAGGTTCTCGGTGGCGCCCACGCTCGCGAATTCGAGCGTGACGGTGGTGCCGCGCAGACCCTGGGGAGCACTGGCGTTGATGTAGCCGTGGGCGGTGTCGAACTCGACGCCCAGAGCCTCGAGACCCAAGATATGCATATCGATCTTGCGAGCACCCAGGTTGCAGCCGCCCGGCATGGCGATCTTGGCGCGATGGAAACGACCCAGCAGGGGGCCCATCACAGCCGTGGAGGCGCGCATCTTGGCGACAAGCTCGTAGGGCGCCTCCCAAGAATCGACCTGGGAGGTATCGATCTCGAGCGTGTGCTCGTCGAGAACATCGATCGTAGCGCCCATGCCCTTGAGCACCTTGCCCATCACGTGGACATCGGAAATATCGGGCACGTTCCGCAGCGTCGTCTTGCCCGGCGCCAGAAGCGTTGCCGCCATAAGTTTGAGCGCGGAGTTCTTAGCACCCGAAACAGGCACGGAACCTCCGATGGCGTGGCCACCCTCAACGCGGATAATATCCAAGGTCTACCCTTTCAAAAAGCATGCCCGGGGTGGCTGGGCCATCCCGGGCATGATGTGTTCGCAAATGGTCGAACGCTAAAGCGTTTGACTATTGGGCAAGCTTGAGCTTACACCATGCGATTTCATTATAGAGGTAGGCGCGGCGTGCATCATCCTCCGACAAATTACCCAGCTTCTCTTCAAAACCTTGAATATCAGCTTTAACCTTGTCGGCATCGACGGTCGCCAAATCGCAAGCGCGCTCGGCGAGGACGGTCACGACATCGTCCGCGACCTGGGCGTAGCCGCCGACCACGGCAAACGTGTGGTCGACAGTGCCCATGGCCTTATCGGAAACGCGAACGTAACCGCGGTCGATCGTGCAGATTTCGCTGGAGTGAGCAGGTAAAACGCCAAACTCGCCATCCGTAGACGGAATCGACACAAACGCAGCGTCACCCTCATAGGCGAGGCTCACGGGGCACACGATGCGGATACGCATAACCTACTTCTCCTCCATCTTGCGGGCGCGCTCACGCACGTCCTCAATCGTGGAGGCATAGCGGAATGCCTGCTCGGGCAGGTCATCGGCCTTGCCGTCGACAATCTCGGCGAAGGAGCGGACGGTATCCTCGACACGGACGTAGACGCCGGGGTTGCCGGTGAACTTCTCGGCGACATGGAAGGACTGCGAGAGGAACTGCTGAATCTTACGGGCACGGTTGACCGTAAGGCGCTGCTCCTCGGACAGCTCGTCCATACCCAGAATGGCAATGATGTCCTGAAGGTCGGAGTACTCCTGCAGGAGCTCCTGGACCTTGACGGCGACACGGTAGTGCTCCTCGCCGACGATCGAGGGATCGAGGGCGTCGGAAGAAGACGCGAGCGGGTCGATGGCCGGGAACAGGCCGAGCGACGAAATGCTACGCGAAAGAACCGTGGTAGCGTCGAGGTGGGTGAACGTCGTGGCAGGCGCCGGGTCGGTCAGGTCGTCTGCAGGGACGTAGACGGCCTGGACGGAGGTAATGGAACCCGTCTTGGTCGAGGTAATGCGCTCCTGGAGGTCACCCATCTCGGTAGCCAGCGTAGGCTGGTAACCGACGGCGGACGGCATACGACCCAGCAGTGCGGAAACCTCGGAACCGGCCTGGGAGAAGCGGAAAATGTTATCGATGAACAGCAGAACGTCCTGGCCGCGATCGCGGAAGTACTCAGCGGTGGTAAGGCCGGCCAGACCGATGCGCAGACGCGCTCCAGGCGGCTCGTTCATCTGACCATAGACCAAGCAGGTCTTGTCGATAACGCCAGACTCGCTCATCTCGAGGAACAGGTCGGTGCCCTCACGAGTACGCTCGCCGACACCGGTGAACACCGAGGTGCCGCCGTGCTCCTGGGCGAGGTTGTTGATGAGTTCCTGAATCAGAACGGTCTTGCCGACGCCGGCGCCGCCGAACAGACCCGTTTTGCCGCCACGGATGTAGGGCTCGAGCAGGTCAACGGCCTTGATGCCGGTTTCGAAGATCTCGGTCTTGGTGGTGAGCTCGTCGAAGCGGGGCGCTGCATGGTGGATGGGATAGAACTCCTCCACCTCGGGCATGGGCTTACCGTCGACAGGCTTGCCCATGACGTTCCAGATGCGGCCGAGCGTCTTGGGACCAACGGGCATCTTCATGGGCTCACCGGTATCGGTGGCGATGAGGCCGCGCTGCAGGCCGTCGGTCGAGGACATGGCGACCGTGCGGACGACGCCGCCCGGAAGCTGGCTCTCGACCTCGAGGATCGTGCTCAGATGACCGATCGGGGTCTCGGCCTCGACCGTGAGCGCGTTGTAGATCGGGGGCACCGCACCGTCAAACTTGACGTCGACGACAGGGCCGATGATACGCACAATGCGACCATCGCCGGCAGTCGTCTTCCTGGTGGCTTCCTCGACCGCAAGCTTTACGGTGTTATTAGCCATTACTGTTCCTCCAATGCTGAGGCTCCGCCGACGATCTCGTTGATCTCGGTCGTGATCGAAGCCTGGCGCACGCGACTATACGTGCGGGTAAGGGTCGAGATGATCGCGGTGGCGTTTTCCGTCGCGGAGTGCATGGCCTTGCGGCGCGCACCCTGCTCGGCAGCCGCCGAATCGATCAGGGCCTGGTAGATGACCGTCAAGATATACGACGGTACAAGCTTGCCGAGAACATGCTCGGGAGAGGGCACGAACTCGAACGTGGACGAGATGCGCTTAGGGGCGTCGGTCTCGTTCTTACGCGGACCGTGGGCCATAGCGATCATCTCGGGATCGAGCGGCAGCAAGTGCTCGACGCGAAGCTCCTGATCCACGCGGTTCTTGGCGTGGTGGTAGACAAGCTCGACGCGGTCAAGCTCGCCGGCACGATACGCATCGCAGATATGAGAGGAAATCATGCGAGCCTGATTGAAATCGGGCTCGGAGGAATTGCCCTCAAAGTGCATGACGACGTTTGCGCGGTCGCGGAAATACGTGGCCGGCTTGCGTCCACACGCAATGATCTCGCACTCGATGCCATCGTTCGCCCAAGAAGCGGCGAGCTTTTCGGCCGTGCGCTCCACCGTCGTATTGAAACCGCCGGCAAGGCCGCGGTCCGAGGCAATAACGACAATCAGGCCATGCTTGACGCTCTCATGCTTCTGCAGCATGGGATCGGTGCCCGAACAGGAGGCGTCGCCGGCGACCGTCAACATGACGTCGGTCAGCGCCTCCTTATAGGGCTCGGCCTGCTTGGAGCGATCGAGGGCACGACGGATCTTGGCCGTAGAGACCATCTCCATCGTGCGCGTGATCTGCTTGGTCGTGGTAACCGAGGAGATTCGCTTCTTAATGTCGCGAAGGTTGGCCATGGGGCTTAGTTCTCCTCTGATCCAGTCGTATCGGCATGGTGCTTGGCCATGAACTGCTGCTTGAAGTCACCGATAACGCGCAGGAGCTCGGCCTTGGTGTCATCGTCGATCTTCTTAGCGCGAACCTTATCGAGCAGCGAGCCAAAGCCGTTGTCCAGGTACTCGATAAGCTCAGCGCGGAAAGGCAGCACGTCGGCAATCTCCAGGTCATCCAGGAAGCCCTCGTTGCCTGCAAACAGAACTGCAATCTGCTCGCCAACCTCGAATGGCTTGTAGCGCGGCTGCTTAAGGAGCTCAGTCATGCGAGCGCCGTGGGTAAGCTGCTTTTGCGTGGCCTCGTCGAGGTCGGAGCCGAACTGCGTAAAGCCGGCGAGCTCCTGATAGGAAGCGAGGTCCAGACGAAGGTTGCCGGCAACCTGCTTCATGGCCTTGGTCTGTGCATCGCCACCGACGCGGGACACGGAGATGCCCACGTCGACTGCCGGGCGCTGGCCCTGGAAGAAGAGCTCGGACTGCAGGTAGATCTGACCATCGGTAATGGAAATGACGTTGGTCGGAATGTAGGCCGAGACGTCGCCGTCCTGGGTCTCGATGATCGGCAGGGCCGTCATGGAGCCGTAGCCGTTCTTCTTGGACATCTTGACGGCACGCTCGAGCAGACGAGAGTGCAGGTAGAAGATGTCGCCAGGATAGGCCTCGCGTCCGGGCGGACGATGCAGCGTCAGCGACATCTGACGGTAGGCCACGGCCTGCTTGGACAGATCGTCGTAGATGACGAGCACGTGACCGCCGGGGTTGGTCTCGCTGGCGGGCTTACCGTCCTCACCGTTGTACATAAAGAACTCGCCGATAGCGGCACCGGCCATAGGCGCGATGTACTGCATAGGGGCGGAATCGGCGGCGGTTGCCGAAACGATGATGGTGTAGTCGAGCGCACCGTGCTGGGCGAGGGTTTCACGGATGTTGGCAACCGTGGAGGCCTTCTGGCCGATGGCGACATAGATGCAGACCATGCCCTTGCCACGCTGGTTGAGGATAGCGTCGATGGCGATAGCGGTCTTACCGGTCTTACGGTCGCCGATGATAAGCTCGCGCTGGCCGCGGCCGATAGGCACCATGGAGTCGATAGCCAACAGGCCAGTCTGAACCGGCTCGCAGACCGGGGTACGGTCGATAACGCCGGGGGCCTTGAACTCGATAGGACGACGGTGCGTGGCGACAATGTCACCCAAACCGTCGATGGGCTGGCCGAGCGGATTGACGACGCGGCCGAGCATGGCACGGCTCACGGGGATATCCATAATGCGGCCAGTGGTGCGGCACTCGTCGCCTTCCTTAATGGAGTCGACGGCACCAAACAGAACGGCGCCGACCTCGTCACGGTCAAGGTTCTGGGCAAGGCCGAAGACGGTCTCACCGGTATCGGAGCTCTTGAACTCCAGAAGCTCGCCTGCCATGGCGCTCTTGAGGCCAGTGACGCGCGCGATGCCGTCGCCTACCTCGTCGACCGTTGAAACCTCATGCGTATCGACCGTCGCGGAGAGGCTCGTGAGCTGCTCCTGCAGTTTCTTGGCGATATCCTGGGCATTGAGGGTTTCGGACATTAGGCTTCACCTCCGTACGAATTAGCAGAGTTTGCGAGGGTCTCCTGTGCGATGCGCAGCTGCGTCTTGACGGAAATGTCACGACGCTCGCCGCGGGCCTCGAGCACCAGGCCGCCCACGATAGACGGGTCGACCTGCTCGATAAGGAATACCTTGCGGCCGAAGTCCTGCTCGCATTTCTTAGTGATGGTTTGACGCAGCTCGTCGTCGAGCGGGATCGCCGTGGTGACGGTCACGCCCACTACATCCTCGTCTTCCTCGGCAACATACTTAAAGGCAGCTGCCACCTTGGGAAGAAGGTCGAGCTGGTCGCGCTTGGACATGGTGTCGAGCACGGCAATGATCTCGGGGCTGGCGGAAGCCAGGCGCTCGATCATCTCGAGGTCCTCGAACACATGGTTCTCGGCCTTGGCGGCTTCCATGAGGGAGCGCGCGTAGGTCTCGAGCACCTTGTCCTGATAGCGGCTAGTCGGCATTCAGGCTACCTGCTTCCTGGATGTAGCGCTCGATGAGCTTCTTCTGCCCGGCCTCGTCCTCGAGTGCCTCGCCCACGATCTTGGTGGCGACGGCAACGGACAGATCGGCGATGGAGCTCGCGGCACCGGCGTAGATGGACTTGCGCTCGTCCTCGACGGTCGTATGGGCCTTGGCGATGATCTCCTCGGCCTCCTTGTGAGCAGCCTCGATGATACGGGCGCGCTCGGACTCGGCGTCCTTACGGGCCTCGAGAACGATGTCGGCAGCCTGACGACGGGCGTCGGTGACGATCGAGTCGGACTCAGCGCGCTTGGCGATAGCCTCCTGCTTGGTCTTCTCGGCCTCATCGAGGCTCTCCTCGATCTTCTTGCCGCGCTCTTCCATGGTTTTCATGATGCCCGGCAGGGCGACCTTGGCCAGCACGATCCAGATGATCAGGAAGGCGATAAGCGCCGGGATGAACTCCGCCATCTTAGGGATGAGGATGTCCGCACCGGCAGCGCCGTCCTCGGCGAACGCGGAAACCGGCATGAGCAGCGCGGCCGCGGACGCGGAGAGTGCGATCGCGCTCTTCTGGGATGAAAGATTCATACTTGACGCTCCGTGCTATTTAACGATCAGCGCGACAACGAAGCCGATCAGAGCCAGAGCCTCGCCGAAGGCGGAGCCCATGATGAAGACGGTGAACACGCGGCCCTGGACCTCAGGCTGACGGGCCATAGCACCCGTAGCACCCAGAGCAGACAGGCCGATAGCAAGACCAGCGCCGATAACACCGAGACCGTAACCGATAACTCCCACGATTCCTCCTTTGTCGTGCGTGTCTTATTTCACGCAGGATAACCTTATTTATAACTGCCGGGCTCCATGGGTACGGGCACCAGCGGTTTAACGAATTGCCTTACCTTTAAGGCGCGAACGGAAGACTACTCCTCCTCCGCGACCTCCTCTGCCTCGGAGACATACACGGCGGTAAGGACCGTGAAGACGTAAGCCTGGATGGCGCCGACCACAAGCTCGATCGTATAAATCAGGATGAGGATGGCAAGCCAGGCCAGCGAAGGCAGGGCGCCGACGGCGTGGGCCGCGGAAACCTGCTGAAGCAGCGGCTGCATGAACATGCTCGCCATGATGGCGAACGAGCCCATGACCACGTGTCCTGCGAACATGTTGCAGAACAGACGGACGGCGAGCGTGATGAGGCGCAGGAAGGTCGAGAAAAGCTCGACGACCCACACAAGCACGTTCATCGGGAAGCTCACGCCCTGCGGGGCGAGGCTCTTGATGTAGCCGATCACGCCGTGAGCCTTGCATCCGTAGTAGATGAAATACACGAAGGCGAAGATGGCGAGCGCGGCGGTGGAGCCGATTGCGCCGGTGCCGGGCTTCATTCCCGGGATCAGGCCGATCATGTTATTGATCAGGATGAACAGGAAAAGCGAGCACAGGAACGGGAAGTGCTTCTTCCAGTTCTCACCCACGACGCCCTTGCCGATATCGTTCTCGACGTACTCGATGATGTACTCGAAACCGTTGACGAAGAAGCCCTTGGGAACCAGGGTCTGCTTCTTCTTGAACACGGCCAGGACGATCAGGAGCACGATCGTGGAGACGATCAGCCAAAACGAGTACTGCGTGATGCCGCAGCTCAGATCGCCCACGACAGGGGTGGAGCTGAACTCGCTGACCAGATGATTAATTTCATCAGGCAGCTTTTCAAAAATTTCCACGACTTACCTTTCGACCTCATGAGGATCTCGCAGCGCCTTGGCGACGCGAACCGTGCAGGCGGCCATAAAGGCCACAAAGCCGATCGCCTCGCCCAGGAGGAACATGCGAAATGCCTCTCCGAACAACGCAAACACAACCAAGGTAAAGACGAGCAGGGCGACCGCCGAGACCGCCAGACTCACCATGCCCTTGAGCATGTCCGCATTCTGCTTATCGTCAAGAACCGGCTTGAGCGTAAAAACAAAGGGAAGAAAGGCGATTGCGCCCGCGATGGCGCCTGCAACGATAGCGAGCAGATCGGCTACCTGAAACACTGGCGTCCTCACTTTCCTTTTTAACGCTTCCCAGAACAGTTCCCGCCAAACATTGGTGACTATTGTACGAGCCAATCGCTAAAGTACAACCGAAAAAGCATCGGTTAATACGCACCTGTTCGTTTTCTTAAGACCTTCTTTATGCCGCAGGTAGGTAATACGTTTTTTCGCGAACCCCTCTGGGCTAAACGTCCGTTAACAGGGGTGAGCGCGGTCGCCTTTTATTTGTCCGCGCGCACCGTTTCTTCGTATTTTCGACGTTAGCCGGTTTGGCCCAGGGACTACAGCGTGCCGTAGATGCGGTCGCCGGCATCGCCCAGGCCGGGGACGATGTAGGCGGCCTCGTTGAGATGGTCGTCAATGGCGCAGGTATAGATATGCACGTCGGGGTCTTTCTCGGTCAGCGACTTGAGGCCCTCGGGGGCCGCGACGATGCACAGCATGCGGATGTCCTTGACACCGCGCTCGCGCAGATAGCTGATAGCCATCTCGGCAGAACCGCCCGTGGCGAGCATGGGATCGACGACCAGGCAGATACGCTGGTCGATATCCTTGGGCATCTTGCAGTAATACTCATGTGGTTCGTGGGTGACCTCGTCGCGCTCCATGCCAATGTGGCCCACGCGGGCAGAGGGCACCAGGTCGAGGATGCCGTCGACCATGCCAAGACCTGCACGCAGGATGGGGACGATGGCGAGCTTCTTGCCGGCAAGATGCTTAAACGTGGCGGTGGTGATGGGAGTCTCGACTTCGACATTCTCCATGGGCAGGTCGCGCATGGCCTCGTAGCCGTCAAAAAGCGCGAGCTCGCGCACGAGCCGGCGGAACTGGTTGGTGCCGGTCGACTTATCGCGCAGGATCGACAACTTGTGCTGGACGAGCGGATGGTCGACAAGCGTCACGCGGGACGTATCGTAGGTGACGGTCATGGGTTGATGCCCCTTTCGTTGCGGCCGGAAGATGGCCTTGCTGACAAGGCGCATGGCGACGTTGTTGCCTCGCGCCGTGCATAAGTTTAACGGTTTGTTGTATCGAGCGCCCCGTCGCAGCCCTATTGAGCGGTGCTGAGCGAACGCCTGACCGCATCGTGCCAACCGTCCAGGTTGTGCTCGCGACGCTCAACGGACATATGGGGATGGAATGTCTTGACGATCTGGGTGTTTTGCTCCAGCTCCTCCAGATCCTCCCAATACCCAACCGCGAGGCCCGCCAGATACGCGGCACCAATCGCCGTTGTCTCCACCGACTCACATTGCAGTACGGGGATATCCAGCAAGTCTGCCTGGAACTGCATGATGAACTCGTTGCGCGAGGCGCCGCCATCGACGGACAGGCGCTCGATCGAAAGACCCACGTCCTGCTCCATGGCACGCAGCACGTCATAGCTCTGATAGGCCATGGACTCGCAGGCCGCACGCACGATGGTCGCGCGACTCGAGGCGCCGGTCAGACCGCATACGATGCCGCGGGCGTGCGCGTCCCACCAAGGTGCACCCAAGCCCGCAAAAGCGGGGACAAAGTAGCAGCCCTCGTTGTCGCCGATCGAGGAGGCGAGCCGTGCCGATTCGGATACGTTGGAGATAACGCCCATGTTGTCGCGCAGCCAGTTCATCGTTGAGCCGGCGGCAAAAATAGAGCCCTCGAGCGCATAGCTGACCTTGCCGTTCGCAGCGATACCGATGGTGGAGACCAGGCCATTCTTGGATTCGACGATCTCGTCGCCGGTGTTCATGAGCATAAAGCAGCCCGTGCCATAGGTGTTTTTGGTCTGGCCGGGATGGAAGCAGCAGTGACCGAACAGCGACGCCTGCTGGTCGCCCGCCACACCCATGATGGGCGGCATGTTGGTCATGATGTCGCTCGCGACGCGGCCGTAGTCACCGGCGCTCCAACGGACCTCGGGCATCATGGCACGCGGGATGTCGAAGAGCGCCAGCAGGTCATCGTCCCAGTCCAGCGTATGAATATTGAAGAGCGCTGTGCGGCTGGCATTGGTGTAGTCGGTGGCAAAGGTTTGGCCGCCGGTGAGGTTGTAGATGAGCCAGGTATCGATGGTGCCAAACATGAGGTCGCCCGCCGCCGCGCTCTCGCGTGCGCCGTCAACGTTGTCGAGAATCCACTGCACCTTGGAGGCCGAGAAATACGGGTCGAGCGTAAGGCCGGTGCGGGAACGCACCAGCTCCTCGCAGCCCTGCTCGGCCAGTTTATCGATTGTCGAGGCGGTGCGACGGCATTGCCACACGATGGCGTTATAGATGGGTTGGCCGCTTATGCGGTCCCACACCACCGTGGTCTCGCGCTGGTTGGAGATACCGATGGCGGCGATGCGATCGGAATGGATGCCGCTCTTAAACTGGACCTCCATCATCACGCCGATCTGGCTGGCAAGCACCTCCGTGGGATCCTGCTCCACCCAGCCGGGGCACGGGAAGCTGGTTTTGACGCTACGACGCGCCTGGGCGACGATGCAGCCGTACTCGTCGACGATGGTCGCGAGTACCGAGGTGGTGCCGCAGTCGAGCGCCATGATGTAGGAACCGCCAAAGCTAAACGAGGCGTCTTCCATACCCAGGCTACCTAGATTCAACGACATCGCTTACACCTTTCTATTGCATCGGGTCGGACAGGACCCGCTCGATCCTGTCTCTTATACACATCTCCGAGCCCACGAGACGGACTCCTATCTCG
>UROO01000038.1 GCA_900549555.1 uncultured Collinsella sp.
ATCTACACCCTAGAGTTCGTCGGCAGCGTCAGATGTGTATAAGAGACAGGCCGAAGCCGTGCGCGAGCTGGCACTTCCCGATGCGCGCATTATCGCAGGTAGCGTGCGTCCGTTTAAGGAGCTGCTTGCGGCGTGCGAGGATCGCGAGCTGGCCGCCGAGGCCCTGCGCTGCGTGCATGCCAACGACTTTGTGGGCCTCGATGCCCGCGTGGCTGCCAGCGCTGAGTCCGGTGCCGTCAAGGCCGCCATTAGCGAGCTGCCGCGCCTGCACGGTGGTGCCGAGGTGCTCGACCGCGTGGACGCGCTGCTGGGGGCCGCCGGTATCGCCGCGCCGTTGACGCGCGAACTGAGTGCCCTGGTCGAGGGCCTGGCACCCGAGGACGCCCAGGTGCTGTCGTTCGACTTCTCCATCATGAACTCTTTCGATTACTACACGGGCCTGGTCTTTAAGGCCTATGCCGGCGGCTTGCCCGATCCGGTCGGTTCGGGCGGACGCTACGACTTCATCTTTACCGGTGCATTTGGCGACGGCATCGAGGTACCGGCAGCGGGTTTCGCTTTTTCGCTCGAGCGTCTGGAGGCAGCGCGCACCTCGGCCGAGGACGCCGCTTCCGATGGCGATCACGCCGCGGGCCGTGGCGCCGAGGGCCCGCTGCGCATCGCCGTGCCCAAGGGCTCGCTTAAGGCTGATACGCTCGACGTGCTCGAGGCCGCGGGCTTGGACGTCTCTGAGCTGCGTGACCCCGGCCGTCACCTGATTGTGCGCGGTCGCGACACGCGTGCCGGCGAGGGCACGGTCGGCGATATCGAGTTTGTCATCGTGCGCCCCAGCGACGCGCCCGCCTTTGTGGGCTGCGGCGGTGCCGACTGCGGCATCTGCGGTTGGGACTCGCTTATCGAGGCAGACCTCAACCTGCTGCAGCTGGTCGATCTGGGCTACGGCCTGTGCACGTTTATCGAGGCAGAGCCCGCGTGGCGCGCCGGTCAGACCGAGCGCAACTACGCCCGTCGCGGTTCGCTTCGCGTTGCAACCAAGTACCCGCGCATCGCGAGTGCCTGGTATGCCGAGCGCGGCGTGAATGCCGATATCGTCTCGCTGCACGGCAACATCGAGCTGGGCCCCATTGTCGGCATGACCGATCGCATCGTGGACATTACCGCCACGGGCGCCACACTGCGCGACAACGACCTGGTCATCACCGGCCGCATCATGGACTGCACGGCCCGCTTCTTTGTCAACCCTGGCGCCGCGCGCTTGGATCCGCGCGTACGCAATCTGGCCGATCGCTTGGCGGCAGCCGTGAAGGACAAGCATTTTGAGCCCGTCGCGGGCTTGGCACAATAGCGCGAGCACGCACGGGCGCCCCAACGTCTGGGCTGCGGGTCGATTGGCGCCGCCGCCCGGCCTCTCGTTTTTCGAACACAACCTCGACCGATAGGGGATACCGATATGAAAACCATCAAGCTTGCCCCCGGTGAGCGCCTCGTTACCAACCAGCTCAACCGCAAGGGCGTGCTGCCGCAAAACATCGTCGACGCCGCCCGCGATATCGTGGCCAACGTGCGTGCCAACGGTGATGCCGCGGTGCGCGATTACTGTCGGCGTTTTGACGGTGTCGAGCTGCAGAGCTTCCGCTTGCCGCAAGAGCAGATCGATGCCGCGCTCGAAGGTCTCGATCCGGCCTTTGTCGCCGCGCTCGAGAAGGCCGCGCGCCAGATTCGCGAGTTCCACCAACGCGAGGTCGAGCAGAGCTGGTTTACCACGCGTGCGGACGGCACGATGCTCGGCGTTAAGGTGACCCCGCTCGCGGCGGCCGGCATCTACGTGCCGGGCGGTCGCGCGCAGTATCCCTCCACGGTGCTCATGAATGCCATTCCCGCCAAGGTCGCCGGCGTCAAGCGCGTGGTTATGGTGACTCCGCCGCAAAAAGACGGCTTGATCAGCCCCTACACGCTCGCCGCGGCAAAGCTCGGCGGCGTGGACGAAATCTATATGGTGGGCGGCGCTCAGGCCGTGGCCGCGCTGGCGTACGGTACCGAGACCATTCCGCGCGTCGATAAAATCACCGGTCCGGGCAACGCCTTTGTCGCCGCGGCCAAGCAGATCGTCTCCGGCGACGTGGGAATCGATATGGTCGCTGGCCCCTCCGAGGTCTGTGTGCTGGCCGATGCCACGGCCAAGCCCATGGTGGTCGCGGCCGACCTGATGGCCCAGGCCGAACACGATCCGCTGGCAGCCTGCTATCTGGTGACTTGTGACGAGCAGTTTGCGCGCGAGGTCGAGGCCGGCATCGACATCCTGGTGGCGCAGTCGCCGCGTGTCGAGATCACGCGCGTCTCGCTCGATAACGAGGGCGCCATCGTGGTGGCCGCCGACATGGCTGCCGCCGTCGAGGCGGTGAACACCGTGGCGCCCGAGCACCTGGAGCTGCACTGCAAGGATGCGATAGGCCTGCTTGGCGGCATTCGCAACGCCGGCGCCATCTTTGTGGGCGCTTGGAGCTCCGAGCCACTCGGCGATTACGTTGCCGGTCCCAATCACACACTGCCGACCGGCGGTACGGCCATGTTCTCCAACCCGCTTTCGGTCGAAGAGTTCGTCAAGCGCTCGAGCGTCATTTGCTATACGCCCGAAGGTCTGCTCTCCGACGCTCCAGCTACGCAGCGCCTGGCCGAGGCCGAGGGTCTGTGGGCGCACGCGCTATCCGCCGCGCTGCGTCGCCGCGTGCTGGAGCAGGGCGAGGATGCCGTGAGTGCCGCGTCGCTGGCTGCGGCCGACCTGACTAAGGTTGCCTGGCCGGGCGATGCGGTGGCGACGGTCGCCGAGGGCGTGGACCTGGCGGCTGCAGGCGCGGGTGGCGCCGGCGCGGTCGTCGAGGAGGCCTAATATGGCCGAGCTGACGCCCCGCATGAAGGAGCTTGTCCAGCCCTACTTGGCCGGCATTGAGCCCTACGATCCCAACTTTACGCCCACGCGCATCAACCTTTCGGCCAACGAGAACACCTATCCCGTGCCGGCCGGCGTGCGCAAGGCGGTCGACGCGGCCCTGGCCGCCACGCCACTCAACCGCTATCCCGACCCCATGTCGAACGACCTGCGCGACGAGCTCGCCGCTTGGCATGGCGTGACGCGCGAGAATATCTGCGTGGGCAACGGCGGCGACGAGCTGCTCTATAACTACTTGCTGGCGTTTGGCGGCGCGGGACGGACCCTGCTCAACTGCCCGCCGTGCTTTAGCGAGTATGCCTTCTTTGCGTCTCTGTGCCAGACCGAGGTGCGCGACGTGTGGCGCGATCCCGTGACCTTTGAGCTCGACCAGGCAGCCGTGCTTGCGGCGGCGCCCGAGTGCAGCCTTGCCATCGTGACCTCGCCCAACAACCCCACGGGCGACGTGGCTCCGCTCAATTTTGTCGCGGCCCTGTGCGATGCCTGCCCCGGCATGGTGATGGTCGACGAGGCCTACGTGGAGTTTGCCGACGATTCGTTTGGGGCGGCAACCACGGCGAAGGGGCTTATCGCCGAGCATTCCAACCTGGTGATTCTGCATACGCTGTCTAAGGCGTTCGGCGCCGCCGGTACGCGTCTGGGCTATGTGATTGCGGCGCCCGAGGTCATCGACGTGTTCGCGGCGATTCGCCAGATCTACTCGGTTAACGTGCTGAGCCAGGCGGCAGCACTTGCCTGCGTGCGTGCTCGCGATGCGTACACGCCCGTGGTGGCGCAGGTCGCATCCGAGCGCGAGCGCGAGCTGTGTGCCCTGCGCGCAATGGCTGCCGAGAGCCTGCCCGTGGAGGCATGGCCGAGCGCGGCGAACTTTGTGCTCGTGCGCACGCCGCATGCCACGCGCGTGCGCGAGCGCCTGCGCGATGAGTATTCGATTTTGGTGCGTGACTTTAGCTACGCGCCGGGGCTCGCGGACTGCCTGCGCATTACCGTGGGCACCCCGCAGGAAAACGACGAGGTGCTGGCTGCGTTTGCCGCGCTGGTGAAGGAGGAGATGTAGATGGGCCGTTATGCCGAGGTGACCCGCAAGACGGGCGAGACCGACATTGTCGTAAAGCTCGACCTGGACGGATCTGGTGTGTGCGATATCTCGACCGGAGTGCCGTTTTTCGACCACATGCTCAACGCCTTTGGTCGCCATGGTCTGTTCGATTTGACAGTACATGCGGTAGGCGACGTGGAAGTCGATGCGCACCATACCGTTGAGGACACGGGCATTGTGCTGGGCGAGGCGTTTTGCCAGGCGCTGGGCGATAAAGCGGGTATTACGCGCTTTGCCGACGCGGCGATCGCCATGGACGAGACGCTTGTGATGGCCGCCGTGGATATCTCGGGCCGCGGGCAGGCCTACTGCGAGCTGCCCGTACCGACCGAGCGCGTGGGCACCTTTGATACCGAGCTGGCCGTCGAGTTCTTCTATGCCTTTGCGCGCGACGCCAAGCTCACGCTGCACGTGCGTGAGCTGGCGGGCGGTAACTCGCATCACATTATCGAGGCGGCCTTTAAGGCCGTGGGCCGCACGATGCGCCGCGCCTGCGAGCTCGATCCCCGCGTGCGGGGCATCCCCAGCACCAAGGGCTCGCTGTAACCGCCACAAAGGCAAATACCACCACAAAGGGGACAGGCACCTTCGTGGTGGTTTTGGATGATGGGAAGAGGAGGGTCGCGTGGGCGAACCGAAGATCGTGGTGGTCGACTACCACAAGGGCAACTTGTCGAGCGTCGTGCGCGGGCTTGCGCGCGCCGGCGCCGTCGCCTGCACGTCGGACGACCCGGAGCAGATCCGCAACGCCGACGGCCTGGTCATTCCGGGCGTGGGCGCGTTCTATGACGCGATCGCCTTTATGCGCCAGAGCGGCGAGGCGGACGCGGTGCTCGATGCCGTCGCCGCCGGAACTCCGCTGCTCGGCATCTGCCTGGGTCTTCAACTGTTTTTTGAGCGCGGCAACGAGGGCGTGCCTGCGGACGAGGGTGTGGTCGCCGATGGCAACGCCTCCGAGCAGGCCGGTGGCCCCTGGGTCGATGGCCTGGGTTTTATGCGCGGCTCGTGCACGCGCTTGGAATCGAGTCGCCTTAAGGTGCCGCACGTGGGCTGGGACCAGGTGCACATGACGCCCGCCGGTGCGGCCGATCCACTGCTTGCCGGTTTTGCCGAGGGTGCCAACATGTATTTCACCCACAGCTATGCGGTGGCCGACGATGCCGATGCCGCCGATGTGCTGGCGCGCACGCACTATACGCGGAGTTTCCCGTGCATCGTGCGCCACGGCAACGTGTGGGGCTGCCAGTTCCATCCCGAGAAATCCTCCACGCTGGGTCAGCGCATCCTTAAGAACTTCGTCAGCATCGCCGAGGAGGTTGGCCGATGATCCTGTTTCCCGCAATTGATCTGATCGGCGGCAAGGTCGTGCGCCTGGAGCGCGGCGACCGCAGCCGCTGCAAGGTATATTCCGACGACCCCGTGGCCGTCGCCCGCTCCTTTGCCGAGCAGGGCGCAAGCTGGGTGCATGTCGTCGACCTGTCCGCTGCCTTTGGCGAGGACGAGGACGCGTGCGCTGCCAACTCGGCAGCGATCGAGGCCATCTGCGGCGTCGATGGTCTGTCCGTGGATGTGGGCGGCGGCGTTCGCTCGCTCGAGCGCATCGACGAGCTGGCCGGCTATGGCGCTCGCCGCATTGCACTGGGTACCGTGCTGGTGACCGAGCCGGGTTTTGCCGAGGTGGCAGCCCAAGGCTTTGGTGAGCTACTGGTGGCAGACATCGCCGCGCGCGACGGCCAAGTCAAGGTGAACGGCTGGCGCGACGGCGCGGGTATGGCGCTCGACGATGCCGTGGCGCAGCTTTCCGAGCTGGGCTTTAAGCACCTGGTCTATACCGATATCGCGCGCGACGGCATGCAGACGGGCATCGATGTGGCGGCGTATCGCTATGTGGCCGAGGTCGCGGGCTTTCCCGTCGTGGCTTCGGGCGGTATCTCGACGCTCGACGACATCCGCGCGCTTGCCGCGGTGGGTGAGGGCGCGATTGAAGGTGCCATTACCGGTCGCGCGCTCTACGAAGGCAACTTTACGCTGGCACAGTCGCTGGCCGCCGCCCGAGGGGAGGAGTAGCCCATGCTTACCAAACGCGTAATTCCCTGCCTGGACGTCAAGGACGGCCGTGTGGTCAAGGGCGTCAACTTTGTGAGTCTGCGCGATGCGGGCGATCCGGTGGAGCTGGCGCGCGCCTACGACCGCGAGGGTGCGGACGAGATCGTATTTTTGGACATTACCGCCACGAGCGACAACCGCGCGACGACCATCGAGATGGCGGCGCATGCGGCCGAGGAGCTGGCCATTCCCTATACCGTGGGCGGCGGCTTTCGCAACCTGGCGGGCATGCGCACCATGGTTGCCGCCGGTGCCGACAAGGTGTCGCTCAACTCTGCCGCCGTGCGCGATCCATCGCTGATTAGCCAGGCTGCCGCGGCGTTTGGTAGCCAGGCCGTGGTCGTGGCGATCGATGCCAAGCGCGTGGGGCTGCCCGGGGAGCCGGGTGCCGACAAGTGGGAGGTCTTTACCGCGGGAGGCCGCAACGCCACGGGTATCGACGCGGTGGCGTGGGCCGAGGAGGCGGCTCGTCGCGGCGCCGGCGAGATCCTGCTCACCAGCATGGATCGCGACGGCACCAAGGCCGGCTTTGACCTGGCGCTCACCCGTGCCGTGGCGCGCGCGGTGCCGATTCCCGTCATCGCGAGCGGCGGCGTGGGCACGCTCGAGCACTTTGCCGAGGGTTTGATCGAGGGCGAAGCCGACGCCGTGCTGGCGGCGAGCGTCTTTCACTTTGGAACCTTCAGCATCCGCCAGGTGAAGGACTATATGGCGTCGCAGGGCATTCCTGTGAGGTTGGACTTCTAGCGCTGTGGCTTGCCCAGGCACCCGACCTTCCGGCTCCAACCCTCCTCGCGTACTTAAGTACGCGTCGTCGGGCTTGTCGCTCGGAATCTCGGGCACCTGGACAACCCTCGCCGACCTGCGAAGTTTGAATTTGGGGAGAGAAATGGAAGAGATAACCGATCCTTCAAAGCTTACGTACGACGCTCGCGGGCTGATTCCTTGTGTGGTTCAGCAGTATGACACCGGTGAGGTGCTTATGGTTGCTTGGATGAACGAGGAATCGGTGGGGCTGACGCTCAAGACCGGGACCACGTGGTTTTGGAGCCGCAGCCGCCAGGAGCTCTGGAACAAGGGCGCGACGAGCGGCAACATGCAGGAGGTCAAGGAACTCTGGGCCGACTGCGATAGCGATACGCTGCTGGTCAAGGTCGACTCGCCGGGTCCTGCCTGCCATACCGGCAACCGTACCTGCTTCTTTAAGCGCGTGGAAGGGGGAGTGCGATGAAAGTCGTGACGCCGTTCGAGGTCGCCGACTGCAACACCGAGCTCCTCCGCGCGGGCGTGCCATGCCGCGTGCACCTGACTGATGCCTGCGGGGCGCAGTCGCTTTGGCTCGAGGCCGAGAAGGAAAGGCTCGATGAGGCCCATGCCGTCATCGTCGAGTTCTTTGAGAAAAAGGGCGCAAAGCCTCGGTTCGATGAGACCGGTACCTACTTTACGCTGAAGTAACGAGAGGAAATAACCATGGGAGTCAGAACAGCTAACGTGCAGCCGGGAAATATCGGCGAGACGCTGACGGGGCTGGCCGAGGTGATTCACGGTCGTCGCGATGCGTCGCCACAGGAGAGCTACACCGCTCGTCTGCTGACCGACGTCGAGGATGAGCTGCTCAAGAAGCTTGCCGAGGAGGCGAGCGAGGTCATCATGGCCTGCAAGGATAACGACCACGATCACATTCGCTACGAGGCCGGCGACCTGGTCTACCACCTGCTCGTGACGCTCGAGCGCTACGGCATTACCCTCGACGAGCTGGCCGGCGAACTCAACGCCCGCCGCCACAGTCATTGGGGACGTTCTTAAACGACTAGTCGTTTGGGACAGTCTTTGCCGACGCTGCCAAATAACCTGCCCAATTACTACGATGAAACTGGATCTGCTGACCACATGTCGGTTTTGAGCAAATCGTCAACGCTTCTACCTGCGGTTTTATTTTCCGCATTAAGCCGATGGTCGGGGGTTTGCGGTTCATCGTAGTAAACGGGCGTTCTTTTTGGCGGGCGGTGTTGCACGGGCGTCGGTGGTGAGCAAAACGACCTGTTTTCCTCCGTCCCCAACGGATCAAATAGAAGTTGCGGTGGAATAGTTCTTGTTTGACGGTCTTAGGGCTATAAACAGGAACTATTTCACCGCAACTTATGAAGGGATGGCTAGGCGAGGGGCGTGGGCTCCCATTCGCCGGTGAGGTGGGGGATGTCGAAGGTTCGATAGCCGCAGTCGTAGGCGTGGGCCTGGGCCTCGCGGATGTTCCAGCAGATATCGCAGGCGCGGTGCGCGTCCGAGCCAAAGGTAATGGGCACCTCGGCATGGGCAAAGCAACGCAAAAGACCGGTCGCGGGGTAGTAGTCGTCGAGCCCCTTGCGCGGCGCGGCCGTCGAGACCTCAACGCGGCGGCCCGTATCGTGCGTGCACTCGGCCATCTGCTCCCAGAATGGCGCGGGGTCAAAGTCGGGCGCAAAGCCTTCCTTCGAAAAGCGCATGACCAGGTCGGGGTGGGCCATTACATCAAAGTTAAGCGGGCTTTCACAGGCGCGGCACCAGTCATCGACGTAGCGCTCCCACACGCCGCGCACGCCCAGGTTTTCCCAAACGTGCAGGTTGGTGTCATCGTCGATCCAACCGCAGCTCGAATCGGGCGTGTCGGGACGAGCGACGTTTTCCGTTCCCGCCGTACCCGCGGCACCGGCCATGATATCGCCGGGGTCGCCAATCCAGTGCACGCTGCCCAAGCGCACCACGGCGCCCTGGGACCAGCGCTCTACCAAGGGCTCGCAACCTTCGTACCAATCGCATTCAAAGCCATAGATAAGCTCGAGCTCCGGCGCAATCTGCGCGGCAAGCTTGCGGGCGTCCTCAAAAGCCAAGCGATGTGCCGGCAGGTCGCCCTCGACAACCTGCACTTCGCAGTTGGCGTCCATGCTGGCGGGTAGGGTGAGGTGGTCAGTCGAGACCATGACGCGGCACCCGGCCGCAGCAGCGGCGCGAACGTTGTCCTCAAACGAGGCGTGCCCGTCCGAAAACGAGGTGTGGGTATGGCAATCGACCAGCGGGCAAGCAGGCATGGCGGCTCCTTTGCGTCAAGCGAATCCGCTCCATTGTAACGGCGCGGCCCTCGATGCGACGAGCGCGCCGGGGTGTCGGTTTCTTGCGGACAAGGAAAATCGCGCTCATCGCGCTCCGCCACATCCACGCCGCCCGCGATGTGTTAGCGTTTGGGTGAACAAAACGAGCCCGTGCGGAAAGGAGCCGGACCGTATGCCATGCGATAGCAAATCTCCGCTGTCCCGCGAGACCGATGCGCCCGAGACCATCGTCAAGCTGGAATGCGATATCGACGACGCATCGCCCGAGGTGCTCGCCTACGCCGCCGACCGCCTGCGCGAGGCGGGCGCCCGCGAGGTGCACTGGCTGCCACTCTACTGCAAGAAGGGTCGCCCCGGCTGGCAGCTGCAGGTAATCTGCACCCACGAGGATATCGAGTGCCTGCAGACGATTATCTTTTTGGAAACCACGACCAATGCCATCCGCCGCCAGGTTATGGAGCGCGTTTGCCTGCCGCGCCGATTCGAGCAGGTTACAACGCCTTGGGGCGAGGTATCCGTTAAGGTGGCGACCCTGCCCGACGGCAGCGAGCGTGCGGCGCCCGAGTACGAAGACTGCTCCCGCCTCGCTCGCGAGCATAACGTGCCGTTCCAGCGCGTGATGCAGGCAGCTCAGAGCGCGGCACTGCGATTTGAATAGCGCGGCCGGCGACATCCCACGCCCAGCCACATTAGCCCCATCTCGAAAGGATCTCCCCATGAAATACCTCATCGCCTCCGACATTCACGGCTCGGCATATTGGACCGAGCGCCTCTGCTCCGCCATCGAGTCCGAGCAGCCCGACCGCATCGTCCTGCTGGGCGACCTGCTCTATCACGGTCCGCGTAACGACCTGCCGCGCGACTACGCTCCCAAGCGTGTGATTCCGCTGCTCAATGCCCTGGCCGACCGCATCATCGCGGTGCGCGGCAACTGTGACGCCGAGGTCGACCAGATGGTGCTCGATTTCCCGGTCATGGCCGACTACGCCACGCTGTTTGACGAGACCGGCCGTGAGCTGTTCCTGACGCACGGCCACGTCTTTGGCGCCGGCATGCACAACAGCGTCGACCACGCACCCGCGCTGCCCGAGGGCTCCGCGCTCGTCTACGGCCATACGCACATCAAGGTTAACGAGGCAAGCGCCGCGCACCCGGGCCTGTGGCTCTTCAATCCCGGCAGCGTGAGCATTCCCAAGGACGGTACGCACAGCTACGGCATCTACGAGGGCGGCGCGTTCCGTCACGTGGTCCTGGAGGCGGAATAACCATGGCGCAGCACATGGCTCAGCAAAATGCCGAGGGTTCGCGCGACCTGTCCACGCTGGTAGACGCATCGGCCGAGCTGCAGCATCTGGTGCAGACCATTTGGCGCCTGCGTCAGCCCGACGGCTGCCCGTGGGACCGCGAGCAGACGCACCGCAGCATTGGCAAAAACATGATCGAGGAAGCCTACGAGGCGCTCGATTGCATCGAGGCCGATGATGCCACGCATCTGCGCGAGGAGCTGGGCGATGTGCTCATGCAAGTAGTACTGCATGCGCAGATTGCGGCGGACGCCGGTGAGTTTACGCTGGCCGATGTGACACGCGATATCGACGCCAAGCTCATCCGCCGCCACCCACACGTGTTTGGCGATGCGGACGCCGACAGCTCCGACGAGGTGCTCAAGATCTGGGACGAGGTCAAGCTTGCCGAGAAGGCTGCCAAGGACAAGGCCATGGCGGCGGGCGAGGCTGCGCCCGAGGGTCTGCTCGACGGCGTGCCCACGCATCTGCCGGCGCTGATGCAGGCGCAGAAGGTGTCGCGCAAGGCGGCTGCCGTGGGCTTTGAGTGGGAGACGGTCCAGGATGTGTGGGACGAGGTCGCCGAGGAGCGTGCCGAGTTTGAGGCCGAGGCCCCCGGAACGCCCGAGCGCGAGATGGAGTTTGGCGACCTGCTCTTTGCCCTGGTCAACGTTGCGCGCAAAGAGGGCATCGACGCCGAGAGCGCCCTGCGCGCGAGCACGGCCAAGTTTCGCCGTCGCTGGGCCGCGATGGAGGCCGCCGTGCACGAGGCGGGCGATGACCTCGCCGCCTGCTCAACCGCTCAACTCAACGACCTGTGGGACCAAGCAAAAGCAAGCGAGTGAGGCCTGCGTCTCTCACGACATCCATTCGTAGAGAGGTCTCTACAAGCAAAAAGCCATATACAACGGAAGATGTGCCAGCTGCGCTTCGGCATCCCACTCGAGTTGTTTAGGGTGCAACACGTAAGCCATCCCAATCTTCTTGTTAAAGCGCGCGCGGAATCGGTCGAGGGAGATGGTTCCGTATCTGCGTGGCGACTTAACTTCGATGGGGCTGATGCGCGGCTTTCCGGCGGCATTGACATAGGGTCGGGTAACGAGGAAGTCGATTTCCATGCGCTCCTCCCCCTCCTTCTTTCCGCTTTGGAAATAAAAGAAGAGCCTGTGTCCATTGGCCTTTAGAGATTGGGCAACGTAGTTTTCGGTAAGCATTCCTTCGTTCAATCCGATGTCGCCGCGAAGCACGGCTCTGTAAACGTCTTCATCGGTATCGTTGTTGTCAGAGAAGGCAAGCGTTACAAGCAGGCCGGTGTCTGCCATGTAGCACTTGAGGGCCGTTTGCTCCATGCTGAGTGAAAGGCCCACACTCGGTTCGCTTGCGGCATAGCAGATATTGGCAATTCGCGCGTCTGCCAGCCAAAAGAAGGCTTCTTCGTAGGTGCGCATGCGTGCGTTTTTATCAAGTGAGGAAAGCTTGAATCGTTTTTCGTGCTTAGAGAGCTGACCTGGGATGCCATCGAGTACGGAGACGACTTTGAATTCGTAACCGGTTGCAAAACGAGAGATATCGTTGCGATAGAGCTGGACGATTCGGCGCTTCGAAGCGTCGACGGGCGCAAAAGCGCGCTGTTCAACATAGATGGATACCGGCTCAGGCATGCCGCCTACGAGCATGTATTCGCGCATAAGGGAGAGCGCTCTGCGATGTAGGGCATCGGGGAGCGGCTTCATCTTGTTAAAACTCATGCGAATGAGATCGGCCAGCCCCTTTTCGTCCATGCCCCAAAGAAACTCCTCAAAGTCGAGGGGCTCAAGTTCCAGAGACTCTTCCTCGGATGGGATGACGATATCTTTAATGTTCTGCTTGATGCTGAGCAGGGATCCAGTTTCGATGTAGTCGTAACGTCCGTCTGCAACGAGATACTTGATGAGTCCGCGTGCTTGCGGGTACATCTGGACCTCGTCAAAGACGATAAGCGTCTCGTGTTCATAGAGTTTGACGTTATAGAAAACCGAGAGATAGAGGAAGAGCGAGTCGAAGTCAGTGCGATAGTCCTCAAAATATTGCTTAACTTCTGCAGGTGCTTGAAAGAAATCAATGACAAGGCAGGACTTGTATTCGGTTTCTCCAAACGTGCGGGCAAGCGTGCTCTTGCCGACGCGGCGGGCTCCTTCAATAAGAAGTGCTGTTTTACCAGCGCTTTCATGCTTCCATTTTAGTAGTTTGTCATAGGCTTTTCGTTTAAGCATGGCTACCTCGTACACGATATCCAGAACTTTTATAACCTGATTATGCACGATATCCAGAACTTCAGACCCTTAGAATTGCACGATATCCAGAACTTTGCACGATGCAAAAGCACATTATTGGCTCTTTCATTCGTAAGCCAGGTAAAGACGGTATGCCGATAGAAGAATTTAATGGGGAGGGGCGACCTCTAGAGATGAATGCTCGATGCAAAAATAAGAGCCCCAAAGAATGATTTCTCTAATTCATATGTATCCCTCGGCTAACTTAGGGCATAATGCAAAAAGTGCGACATGGCTAACTTACGGAGGCGCACCGATGGTGCACAGTCGGCCAGTCGCTTGCATCCACTACGTTTCCAAGTGAGAGGGAGACAACATGAGCGATATTTTGGACGTCTACGGTCGCGAGGTGCTCGACAGCCGCGGCAACCCCACCGTCGAGGTCGAGGTCGTGCTCGAGGACGGCAGCTTTGGCCGCGCAATGGTGCCTTCGGGTGCTTCGACCGGCGCCTTTGAGGCATGTGAGCTGCGCGACGGAGACAAGGGTCGCTACCTGGGCAAGGGCGTTTCGCAGGCCGTCGAGCACGTCAACAACGAGTGCGCTAAGGCCGTCGTGGGCCTCGACGCCTTCGACCAGCGCGCCGTCGATGCCGCACTGATTGCCGCCGACGGTACGCCCAACAAAACCAAGCTCGGCGCCAACGCCATTCTGGGCGTGTCGCTGGCCGTTGCCCGCGCCGCTGCCGAGTCGGCGGGCCTGTCGCTGTACCAGTACCTGGGCGGCGTTAACGCCCACCTGCTGCCCACGCCTATGATGAACATCCTCAACGGCGGCGTGCATGCCGACAACAACGTTGACTTCCAGGAGTTCATGATCATGCCGGTGGGCGCCCCGAGCTTTGCCGAGGGCCTGCGCTGGTGCGCCGAGGTCTACCACACCCTCAAGGGTGTGCTGCACGAGGCCGGCCTGGGCGGCGGCGTGGGCGACGAGGGCGGCTTTGCGCCCAACCTCAAGACCAATGCCGAGCCGTTCGAGTACATCACCAAGGCTGTCGAGAAGGCTGGCTTTAAGCCCGGCGTTGACTTCATGTACGCCATGGATCCGGCGTCCACCGAGTTCTACAACGCCGAGACCGGCATGTACGAGCTCAAGGGCGAGGGCGTTGAGTATACGAGCGCTCAGATGGTCGATTACTGGGAGAAGCTTGTCGACACCTATCCCATCATCTCCATCGAGGACGGCATGGCAGAGGAGGACTGGGACGGCTGGGTTGAGCTCACCCGCCGCATTGGCAACAAGGTGCAGCTCGTAGGCGACGACCTGTTCGTCACCAACACCGAGCGCCTTAAGAAGGGCATCGAGCTGGGCGCCGCCAATGCAATCCTGGTCAAGGTCAACCAGATTGGCACGCTCACCGAGTCGCTCGAGGCTATCGAGACTGCCAAGGAGGCCGGCTACGCTTGCATCGTGAGTCACCGTTCCGGCGAGACCGAGGACTCCACCATCGCTGACCTGGTCGTGGGTGTTAACGCCGGCCAGATCAAGTCGGGCGCCCCGTGCCGCAGCGATCGTATTGCCAAGTACAACCAGCTCATCCGCATCGAGGACGAGCTCGAGGGCAGCGCGCGCTACGCCGGCAAGGCCGCGTTCTACAACATTCGCTAAACGGGCGAATTTGGCGAGGGGGAGGCTGACTCGGTTCCTCCCCGCCTTGGCTGGATGCCGCAAAGAACTATGGGCGCTGGGCCATACGGCTCAGCGCCTTTTTTATGTCGAGCAAAGGCTGGCGAAGGCGTCGCGGGCGCTCGTGCTATAACTAAAGGACTTAGCGCAAACAAACCTCAACCGCACAAGGCGCACATGGATCAGATTTACGACAACAGGTACTATTCCGCCGGTTCGCGTGAGCCGTCGCCTCGTCGTGCGCGTACCGCACAGCTTGGCGGGTCTGGTTATGCTGGTGCTGATCGCTCCAGGTATAGCTCGCCGGCGACTTCGCATCCCAATGCTCAGCCAAATAGTTCCTCGGATAGTCCGGTGCGCCCATCGCGTTCCAAGCATGCGTCGCGCCCTTCGACCCAGGCGTCCGACAAGCCGCGCCGTCCCTCAAGCCGTCTTTCCGGCTCGGACTTTATGCACTATGCCAACGACAACGCAGCGGTCAAGGCAATTTACGACTTTACCCACGGTCCTCAGCGAGGGCTGTTTATCGGTATTGTCGTCGCCCTGGTGCTCGTGAGCCTGTACTTTCCCGTGCGCGACCTCTACGTTGCCAAACGCTCGAGCGATATCTTGGCCAAGCAGGTCGAGATTCGCCAGCAGTACAACGACGAGCTGCAGAAAAGCGTCGACAAGCTGCTCTCGGAGGAGGGTATCAAGGACGCGGCATCCGAGGACTTGGGCCTGGTGATGCCCGGCGAGAAGAGAATTGAAGTGCAGGGCCTGGACGACGATTCGGATTCGTCTTCGAGCAAGAAGTCGTCGAACGCCAAGAAGGCCAGCGAAGTTGCCAAGGAAATCGAAGACGTCGGTACGGACGCGCCGTGGTACATCCAGGCGCTCGACATGCTGTTTGGGTTTAACGGTGTCGAGGGCCAGACGCTCGTGTCCAACGGCAAATAGCGCCCGGAGGGGAGCCTGCAATGGCAGATTGCAAACGCTATAAGGTAGCCGCGATCGACCTGGGAACGGTGTCGTCGCGACTGGTGCTGGCCCAGGTCGAGGGCGGGGCGATCGTGGAATCGTCCAAGCATACCGAGATTACCGATTTGGGCGAGGGCGTGGACGCGACGGGGCGCTTTTGCGAGGCGGCCGTTGAGCGCGTGCTCGCCGCATGCCGCATGTTTGTGGACGAGGCACGTGCCTTTGGGGCCGCGTGCATCTGCACCACATGCACGAGCGCCGCGCGCGATGCGTCCAATGCCGCGCTGCTGCTGGACGGCCTGCGCGATCTGGGGCTTGAGCCACAGGTGATTCCGGGCGAGGTCGAGGCGCGCCTGACGTTTTTTGGCGTGGCGCACGACTTTGCTGGCGAGCGCATCATTGTTGCCGATTCGGGCGGCGGATCCACGGAGCTCGCGACGGGCGTCTATGCGCCGGAGCGTGGGGTCTTTGCGCTGGAGGGCACGCGTTCGCTGGACATCGGTTGTCGCCGCGTGACGGAGCGGTTCTTCTCGGCGCTGCCGCCTGCGGACGGCGAGCTTGCTGCCGCTGCCGCGTGGGCAGGCGAACAGTTCGCCGCCTATTTTGAAGGCCTGCCCAGCGACTTTGAGCGCGCCGAACGCCTGGTCGCCGTGGGCGGCACCGTCACCACGCTCGTGGCGCTCGTTCATAAGCTGGAACCGTACGATTCGAGCTTTGTGCACCTGCGCGAGCTTTCGCTGGATCAGGTTTCGGCCGCTATCGAGCGCATGTCTGTGTTGGATGCGGACGGCATCGCCGCTCTACCGGGTGTACAGCCCAAACGCGCGGGCGTGATCTTGGCGGGCGCCGTGGTGATCCACGAGCTCATGCGAGCCGGCGGCTACAAGACGCTCACTGTAAGCGAGAACAGCCTACTCGCCGGAATGGCCGCCACCATCAACGAGGTTCTCGACGGCGCGACCCCCACCATCGCCTGGACCCCCGCTCTCAGCACCCTCTAAATAAGCTGCGGTGAAATAGTTCCTAAATAAGCTGGTAAACGGTATAAACAGGATCTATTCCACCGCAGCTTAGAGCCCCACCGGCGCCCAAAAGAAGCGAGCCCGCATCCCAACGGGACACGGGCTCGTAAACAATACGTGGTAGAGGCGGTGGGACGTCCGCGTATTTGCTCCGCAAATCCGCACCGGCTTCGGCCGCCTGCCGGCGCCCTCGCCGGCTCGCTGCGGACGCTGCGCGTCCGCTTGACGCTCGCCCCCTCGCGGGTTCGAGCCCCACCGGCGCCCAAAAGAAGCGAGCCCGCATCCCAACGGGACACGGGCTC
>UROO01000039.1 GCA_900549555.1 uncultured Collinsella sp.
GGCTCGGGCGCTTTCTCCACGGCGGGCTCTGCGGCAGCCTCGGGCTCATTCACCGGGGGAGCTGCAACCACTTCCGGTTTGGCAGCTGCCCCATGTTCAACCTCGGCCTGGATAGCTTCTTCGGCCACGCGTTCCTTCTCCTGTGCGCGCTGCTGCGCGGCGGCCTCGGCGTTGCGATACGCGCGCTCCAGCAGAGCTTCCTGCGAGTTGAAGGGTTTCTCGTCCTCTTTGCGCTCAACCGGAACCCAGGTGCCGCCACTCGTCAGGCTGCGTGCCTTCACGTTGTCGCGCAGCTGCATTCCCATGTACTCGTGCACCAGGGCGCGGCAGGTGGGGTCGAGCACGGGGAAGGCGATCTCCACGCGGTGCTCGGTGTTGCGCGTCATCATGTCTGCCGAGCTCAGGTAGATCATGTCCGAGTCCACGCCAAAGGCATAGACGCGCGCATGCTCCAAAAAACGTCCGACGATGGAGCGCACGTGCACGTTCTCGGTCTTGCCCGGAATACCGGGCTTGAGACACGAGATGCCGCGGATGATCATGTCCACGCGCACACCGGCACACGATGCCTCGGCGATCTTATCGATAACCTCGCGGTCGGTCAGCGAGTTGAGCTTAAAGAACACGCGGGCGGGCTCGCCGACAAGGGCGCGCTGAATCTCGCGGTCCAGGCCGCGCATGATGAGCGGTTTCAGTCCGGCGGGCGCCACGCCCAGGAAGCGGTAGTCGCCGCGCAGGTTGCCCAGCGACAGGTTGCGGAAGAACAGGTTGGCGTCCTCGCCGATACCGGGATGGGCGGTCATGAGCATAAAGTCACTGTAGAGCTTGGCCGTCTTCTCGTTAAAGTTGCCGGTGCCCAACAGCGTGAGACGGGTAAGTGCCATGCCCTCGCGATAGGTGAGCTGGCAGATCTTGGAGTGGCACTTAAAGCCCTCGGAGCCGTAGATAACGGTGCAGCCGGCCTCTTCCAGGCGCTCGGCCCACTCGATGTTGTTCTGCTCGTCAAAGCGTGCGCGGAGCTCCATAAGCACCGTGACCTCTTTGCCGTTTTCGGCAGCATCGATGAGTGACTCGCACAGGCGGCTTTGTTTGGCCACGCGGTAGAGCGTGATGCGCAGCGAGATGCACTCGGGGTCGTAGGCTGCTTCGTGCACCAGGTCCAAGAACGGGTTCATGGCCTCGTAAGGGTAAAAGAGCAGCTTGTCGTGCTGCAGCACCTGCTCGCGGATGGAGCGGGCCATATCGATGGTGGGATTGGGCTGCGGCTTAAACGGCGTAAAGAGGAGCTCATTACGCAGGTGCTCGGGAATCTTACCCTCAATGCCAAAGACGTAGCCAAGGTCAAGGGGGATATCGCAGGTAAAGACCGAGCGGCGAGAAAGCTCGAGCGCCTTGCGGATGGTCTTGAGCGTTGGCTTTTCGAGTGAGCCCGATACGGCGAGCACCACCGGCTGCAGGCGCAGGCGCTTCTTGAGGATGCGCTTCATGTGCTGGCGGTAATCCTCGTCCTCCTCGACGCCCTCGCCGTCCGGGTCGATATCGGCATTGCGAGTGACGCGGATCAGCGCGCGATCCAGCGGCTTATAGGAGCCAAAGCAGCTGTCCAGGCAGGCGAGGATGACATCCTCGAGCAAGATGTAGGAGTAGGTGCCGGTGGGCGAGGGGATCTCGACCACGCGGTTCATCGAGGCGGGAATCTCGATCAGGCCCAGCAGGCTCTCCTCGTCGGTGATGCCGTCCAGGCCACAAGCCAGATAGAGTGCGCCGTTGCGCAGGTTGGGGAAGGGATGGCGCGGGTCAATGACCAACGGTGAGATAACCGGCGACACGTAGGCCTGGAAGTAGCGGGTTACAAAGGTGCGCTCCTCGGGCGTAAGCGAATCGATTTGCGCGCGGTGAACGCCCAGAGTGTCGAGATTGCCCTCGATGCTCTTAAAGATGGACTCCCAACGGGTAAGGAGCCCGGGCAGCTCGGCCATGACAGCGTCGACCTGTTCGGAGGCGGTCATATTGCTCTTGTTGTCGACAGGCTGTTTTTTGAGCTCGGCAAGGTCGGACAGGCCACCCACGCGCACCATAAGGAACTCATCGAGGTTTGACTCGAAGATCGAGACGAACTTAAGGCGCTCGAACAGCGGCACGGACTCATCAAAAGCCTCGTCGAGCACACGGTTGTCAAAGCGTAGCCAGCTGAGCTCTCGGTTCTGCGTGTACGAGAAGTCGCGCGGCGGTTTGCGCAGCTTTGCGGCGGCTTGCCTTTTTTCGATTTTGCTCGGCATATGCATCTGTCCGTTCAGTCCCCGCGGGGGACGGTAGCCTAACACTATTCACTATTGTCTCAATTTAGTCGACTTGTGGCACGGACGTATTGTGCGAACGGTATCTTAACCTACTTCTTACGCTGCCAATGCATGCAACTAACTGCCTGACTCGTTTTGAAAACAATCCATATCCATACTCAACTGGTGAGAATGTATGAATAAGAATGATTGCGAGCTGAATATAATCGAATCCAAATCGAATCGCGGACAAACGACATATATATGCAGAAAACCGTTTTAGCTATGCAATTCCTAAACATGAAAATATTTGTGCAATCTGGCTTAATTCCTTAGAAAAAAGACGTTTACCTTTGAAAACCTGCTTTAGAGAACTGAAGTGCATCATGGGGGAATCATATGCGATATACCGTTCATCTCACTTTGCTGACCGTTCGGGGGCGAGGTGGAATTGCGGGTGGTTTTTGGATATAACTAGAGCTGTCAGCAAGCAGCGTCCCATACGGAGGGGCGCTGATACATTCGGCCAGTAAGGCCCGAAAGAAAGGTAGGAGGCCATGACGAAAGGTCTGCACGTGCCTTCCGAGATCGGCAAGCTCAGGAAGGTCTGCCTGCACCGTCCCGGCGACGAGCTCCTCAACCTGCCGCCCGACGAGCTCGAGCGACTCCTGTTCGACGACGTCCCGTTCCTGGAGGTCGCGCAGCAGGAGCACGACACCTTCGCCCAGATCCTGAGGGACCAGGGCGTCGAGGTGCTCTACCTCGAGAACCTCGTCGCCGAGGTGTTCGACCAGGTCCCCGGCGCCCGCGCCGAGTTCACCGACCAGTACATCGCCGAGGCCGGCATCCGCGGCCAGCGCATGCCGCAGATCGTCCGCGAGAAGCTGGACTCCATCGAGGACAACCTCGAGTTCGTCAAGAAGACCATGGCCGGCATGACCAAGGCCGAGATCGACATGCCCCTCACGGCGTCCACGACCCTCGACTCCCTGGTCAACTCCGAGTCCGAGTCCGACCTGATCATCGACCCGATGCCCAACCTCTACTTCACCCGCGACCCGTTCGCGGTCGTCGGCGAGGGCGTCAACCTCAACCGCATGTACTCGGTCACCCGCAACCGCGAGACCCTGTACGGCAAGTACATCTTCAAGTACCACCCCGACTACAAGGACGTCTCCCTGTACTTCCGCCGCGACTGCCAGTTCCACACCGAGGGCGGCGACGTGCTGAACATCAACGAGAAGACCCTCGCCGTCGGCATCTCCCAGCGCACCCAGGCCGCCGCTATCGACATCATGGCCCAGAACATCTTCTGGAACTCCGACTCCAAGGTCGAGCGCATCCTTGCCTTCGACATCCCGGTCTCGCGCGCCTTCATGCACCTCGACACGGTCTTCACCCAGATCGACGTCGATAAGTTCACGATCCACCCCGCCATCATGGGCACCCTGCGCGTCTACGAGCTGACCGCCGGCAAGAACCCGGGCGACGTGAACATCCGCCTGATCGAGGACACCCTCGAGCACGTCCTGGAGGACGCCACCGGCGTCGACCAGGTCAAGCTGATCCCCTGCGGCGGCGGCGACCCGATCGCGGCCTCCCGCGAGCAGTGGAACGACGGCTCCAACACCCTGTGCGTCGAGCCCGGCAAGATCTGCGTCTACGCCCGCAACACCGTCACCAACGACGTGCTGTACAAGGAGGGCCTGGACCTTCTCGTCGTGCCCTCCGCCGAGCTCTCCCGCGGCCGCGGCGGCCCGCGCTGCATGAGCATGCCCTTCTGGCGCGAGGACCTCTAAGGTTTTCAAAGAACCGTACAGGTCTTACTACAAACATCTAGCTGCCATTAGATGTCTCCCAATGGGGTGGTGCGGGTTTTCGCACCACCCCATTCTTGTTTAATAAGTTAAATTAGCATCAGATAAAGTGTCCAATATGTCTAGAGGCAGTCACGTTGATACCCCAACGGTGTCGGCTTCTTCGCCTTTTGGGCATCATCTCGATTCCCATGACCTTTGCCGGCATCATTCCCGTATTCTAGCGATTGGAGCCTAGCCATGGATATCAAGACGATTGGCGTTGAGGAGTGGCTTAACGTTTGGGAGAAGAGCGCTACGTGGGACATTGCTCAGTCGACGATCTCGTCGCTGACCATGGGCGAGCTTCGTGCGCTTGACGAGCAGGACGGCGCCACGTTCTACGAGCGCCTTGATCGCGAGAAGATGAACTACGGCTGGATCGAGGGTTCGCCGGAGTTTAAGGTCGAGGTCGCCAAGCTGTATCGTCGCGAGGTCAATCCCGATCACATTCTGCAGACCAATGGCTGCACGGGTGCCAACCTCAACGCCATCATGGCCGTTGTCGAGCCCGGCGATCATGTGATTGCCGAGTGGCCTACCTATGCGCCGCTCTATGAGATCCCGCGTACGCTTGGTGCCGAGGTCGAGTATTGGGAGCTTCGCGAGGAGCTCGGATGGAAACCCGATATCGAACAGCTCAAGCGCCTCGTTCGCCCCAATACCAAGCTCATCAGCATCAATAACGCATCGAACCCCATCGGTACGGTGCTAAATGCCGATATGCTCGGCCAGATTGCCGAGATTGCCCGTTCGGTGGGCGCCTACGTGCTGTGCGACGAGGTGTATCTGCCGCTCGAGAACACCGAGTCCTTTATGTCGATGGCAGACGTGTACGAAAGGGCCATTGTCACCAACTCGGTGTCCAAGACCTATTCGACGCCCGCAGTCCGCGTGGGCTGGGTCATTGCGGACGAAGAGGTGTCTAACCGCATCCGCACCTACCGCGACTACACCATGATCTGTGGTGGCGTGTTTAACGATGCTTTGGCGACCTACGTGCTCGAGCACAAGGACAAGGTTCTCGAGCGCAACCGCAAGATCGTGTTTGGTAACCGCGATATCGTACAGGCTTGGATCGATACGCAGCAGCGTGTCTCCTGGACGGCCCCGCAGGGCGTGTCAACCTCGTTTATCCAGCTGGATATTCCCGAGGATGACGAGGAGTTCTGCAAGCGCCTGCTGGCCGATAGGGGAGTGCTGTTGGTCCCCGGTAGCCGTTTTGAGCTTCCCTGCGGAGCGCGCCTGGGCTACTGCGCGAGCGAAGATGTTCTTCGCGAGGGCTTGAGGCTTCTGGGCGAGGCGCTGGCCGAGCTCGATCGCTAGTCCCTTGAGGTTCTCGAAGGCCTAAACCTTGCTGGACCCTAGGTGTACCGAATGCAGACCCGCTCCCTTTTGGGGAACGGGTCTGTTTGTCTTTGCTGCCGAAAAAGTCAAGTTGTTACAAATGGAGACGCAAGATCGATCGGGTATTCGATGGGCCTTATACTGAGCTTCCGGTGAACGGTATCCAACGTCTGGTAAACGGTAATCTGTTTGTCAAAAATGAATAGGACGCACTTTTTTCTGAATAAAAATCAAAATGGTTGAGACACAGCGAGAATTGCGAATTCTATTCATATCGTTGCGTGAAATATGCAATTTGAGGGTGGTTTAACAAAGATTAGTTTCAATTGATTTATCGGTTAAGAAAGCGTTTAAGCACGTAAATAAACTTTATTAAATCAAAGTGTGCCATGCGTGAAGTATATGTGTATGCCGTTCACCCCTCATATAAAACCGTTCGGGGGCAAGGTGGAAGTATGGACTGATTTTGGATATAAATATGTCGTCAGCAATAACGCCTCACACGGAGGGGCGCTAACGAATCGGCCCTGACAGGGGCCCGAAAGAAAGGTAGGAGGCCATGACGAAAGGTCTGCACGTGCCTTCCGAGATCGGCAAGCTCAGGAAGGTCTGCCTGCACCGTCCCGGCGACGAGCTCCTCAACCTGCCGCCCGACGAGCTCGAGCGACTCCTGTTCGACGACGTCCCGTTCCTGGAGGTCGCGCAGCAGGAGCACGACACCTTCGCCCAGATCCTGAGGGACCAGGGCGTCGAGGTGCTCTACCTCGAGAACCTCGTCGCCGAGGTGTTCGACCAGGTCCCCGGCGCCCGCGCCGAGTTCACCGACCAGTACATCGCCGAGGCCGGCATCCGCGGCCAGCGCATGCCGCAGATCGTCCGCGAGAAGCTGGACTCCATCGAGGACAACCTCGAGTTCGTCAAGAAGACCATGGCCGGCATGACCAAGGCCGAGATCGACATGCCCCTCACGGCGTCCACGACCCTCGACTCCCTGGTCAACTCCGAGTCCGAGTCCGACCTGATCATCGACCCGATGCCCAACCTCTACTTCACCCGCGACCCGTTCGCGGTCGTCGGCGAGGGCGTCAACCTCAACCGCATGTACTCGGTCACCCGCAACCGCGAGACCCTGTACGGCAAGTACATCTTCAAGTACCACCCCGACTACAAGGACGTCTCCCTGTACTTCCGCCGCGACTGCCAGTTCCACACCGAGGGCGGCGACGTGCTGAACATCAACGAGAAGACCCTCGCCGTCGGCATCTCCCAGCGCACCCAGGCCGCCGCTATCGACATCATGGCCCAGAACATCTTCTGGAACTCCGACTCCAAGGTCGAGCGCATCCTTGCCTTCGACATCCCGGTCTCGCGCGCCTTCATGCACCTCGACACGGTCTTCACCCAGATCGACGTCGATAAGTTCACGATCCACCCCGCCATCATGGGCACCCTGCGCGTCTACGAGCTGACCGCCGGCAAGAACCCGGGCGACGTGAACATCCGCCTGATCGAGGACACCCTCGAGCACGTCCTGGAGGACGCCACCGGCGTCGACCAGGTCAAGCTGATCCCCTGCGGCGGCGGCGACCCGATCGCGGCCTCCCGCGAGCAGTGGAACGACGGCTCCAACACCCTGTGCGTCGAGCCCGGCAAGATCTGCGTCTACGCCCGCAACACCGTCACCAACGACGTGCTGTACAAGGAGGGCCTGGACCTTCTCGTCGTGCCCTCCGCCGAGCTCTCCCGCGGCCGCGGCGGCCCGCGCTGCATGAGCATGCCCTTCTGGCGCGAGGACCTCTAAGTCTTTCCGTTTCCGGTGCGGTCCCCCTACACCCGCACCGGTTTCGCCCGTCAAACGGGCAACACTAATTATTTACGTAATTCATTTCTTCGAAAGGAAACGAACCATGGGTGTTAACCTCTCCGGCCGTAGCTTCCTCAAGCTCCTCGACCTCACCACCGAGGAGATCGAGTACCTGCTCAAGCTCTCCAAGAACTTCAAGGACATGAAGCGCGCTGGCGTTCCGCACCGCTATCTCGAGGGCAAGAACATCGTTCTGCTCTTCCAGAAGACCTCCACTCGTACCCGCTGCGCCTTCGAGGTCGGCGGCATGGATCTGGGCATGGGTGTCACCTACCTCGATCCGGGTTCGTCGCAGATGGGCAAGAAGGAGTCCATCGAGGACACCGCCCGCGTTCTCGGCCGCATGTATGACGGCATCGAGTTCCGTGGCTTTGCCCAGGACGATGTCGAGGAGCTCGCTGCTAAGTCCGGCGTGCCCGTGTGGAACGGCCTGACCACTGAGTGGCATCCCACCCAGATGCTCGCCGACATCCTGACCGTCCAGGAGAACTTCAACTACGACATCAAGGGCAAGACCCTCGTCTTCATGGGCGACTGCAAGAACAACGTTGCTCGCTCCCTCATGGTTGTCTGCTCCAAGCTTGGCATGAACTTCGTGGCCTGCGGCCCCGAGGAGTGCATGCCCGCTGACGACGTCATCGAGGCCTGCAAGCCCATCGCCGAGGCCAACGGCTGCACCATCAAGCTGACCACCGACGTCAAGGACGGCGTCACCGGTGCCGACGTTATCTACACCGACGTGTGGGTCTCCATGGGCGAGCCTGACGAGGTCTGGGCCGAGCGCATCGCTCAGCTCACCCCGTATCGTGTCACCTCCGAGGTCATGGCTATGGCCAACCCGGGCGCCATCTTCCTGCACTGCCTGCCCAGCTTCCACGATACCAACACCACGATTGGCGCCGAGAAGTGCGAGCAGTTCGGCATCACCGAGCAGGAGGTCACCGACGAGGTCTTCGAGAGCCCCGCTTCCAAGGTCTTCGATGAGGCCGAGAACCGCATGCACACCATTAAGGCTGTCATGTACGCCACGCTCAAGTAAGAGCATCTAGCATCCTGCTCGGGGTGTATTACAGCACACCCCGAGCGGTTTTATCTGGTAAAAATCTCGCATCAAGCGGCAGGCACGGCACGGAAGAGCCGCTTCGGGCGAGATCAGTAAATGATTTATGAAGGGGGGATGAGAACTATGACTGAGACCGCTAAGAAAAAGCGCGGTATGCCTTCATCGTTCACCATTCTTCTTGCTCTGCTGGCAATTGTTGCAGTAATTACCGTTATCGTCTCCGGCACGTCCGGCGGCGCGGTTACTGCCGCCCGTCTGAGCGATTTCTGCACCGCCCCGATTAAGGGCTTCGCTGACGCTCTGCCCGTCTGCCTCTTCGTTATGATCCTGGGCGGCTTCCTTGGTATGATGACCGAGACCGGCGCTCTGGACAACGGCATCGCCGTCCTGGTGCAGAAGCTTAAGGGCAACGAGATCATGCTCATTCCCGTGCTGATGCTCATCTTCTCCCTCGGTGGTACCACCTATGGTATGTGCGAGGAGACCGTTCCCTTCTACGCCCTGCTTGCCGCTACCATGATGGCCGCTGGCTTCGACCCGATGGTCGGTGCCGCCACCGTCCTGCTCGGCGCTGGCTGCGGCTGCCTGGGCTCCACGGTTAACCCGTTCGCCGTCGGCGCTGCCGTCGACGCTCTGACCGGCGTTGGCATTGAGGTCAACCAGTCCATCATCATCGGCCTCGGTGCCGTCCTGTGGATTGTTACCACTGCCATGTCCATCTTCTTCGTCATGAGCTATGCCAAGAAGGTCAAGGCTGACAAGGGTTCCACCATCCTGTCGATGCAGGAGCTCAAGGACGCTGAAGAGGCTCACGGCAAGGCTGCTTCCGAGGTTCACAATGAGGTCAAGCTCACCGGTCGTCAGAAGGGTGTTCTGATCGCCTTTGCCTTCACCTTCGTCGTCATGATCGTCGGCTTCATTCCGCTGGCCGACCTCAACGAGGGCGTCGCCAACTTCTTCGACGCTGGCGCTGTCTACGACGCCGACGGTAACGCCGTCGTCCAGGGCTGGTCTGCCCTGATCACCGGCCTGCCCATTGGTCAGTGGTACTTCGACGAGGCTTCCACCTGGTTCTTCCTCATGGCCGTCCTGATCGGTATCATCGGTGGCCTGTCCGAGAAGCAGATCGTTAACACCTTCATCACCGGCGCTGCCGACATGATGTCCGTTGTTCTCGTCATCGCCCTCGCCCGTGGTATCTCCGTCCTCATGGCTAACACCGGCCTCGACGTCTACGTCCTCGACGCTGCCGCCAATGCCCTGGCTGGCCTGTCCGGCGTGATCTTCGCTCCCATGAGCTTCCTGGTCTACTTCGGCCTGTCCTTCCTGATCCCCTCGACCTCTGGTATGGCTACCGTCTCCATGCCTATCATGGGGCCGCTGGCTGTTAAGCTCGGCTTCTCGCCCGAGGTCATGGTCATGATCTTCTCCTCTGCCATCGGCGTTGTGAACCTGTTCACCCCGACCTCCGGCGCCATCATGGGCGGTCTCGCCCTGGCCAAGATCGAGTGGACGACCTGGCTCAAGTTTGCCCTTAAGCTCATCGTCGCTCTCTCCGTCGTCTGCGCCATCATCCTGACCGTCGCTTGCGTGATGCTCTAAGTACCCAACGGGTACCCCACGGAAACCTTGACGATCCTGTAAAGGATCACCTGGTCATCGTCTGTCCGGTGGGGTCAACCCACCGGTAGACTCCTACCTTTAGCCCCCTCCCGTTCCGTGCGCGGGAGGGGGCGCTCTTGTGTTGCGCGGTTCTACGAACCGCGCAACCAGTTGACGCTGCGCGCCGCCCAGAACGACAATTTGTCATTCAAAAGGCAAGGCATGACCAAAAGGTCTATGCCTTGCCTTTTTCATGCCAACTTGTACGTTCTGGGCGGCGCTCGCTGTCCGTCCTCTGCCTGCGGCGCTTTCCATTGTTGGTGCAGGGGAAGCTTGCTCGCTCTGGTGCCCGTTCGCTGGCTTCAGCTTTGCCTGCGACGTTTTCATTGTTGGTGCTGAGTGACTTGTTCCCCGTTCCAAACGAGCTGCCCCGGATCCCCAGTGGTTGTGGTGAGCGTGTTTGGTTGGTGCCTGTTGATGGTCTGGGTATCGGGGAGGGCGGGCTCCGTTATAATCGCCTAGGACATTAAATGGAAACGGGACGGGAGCCACACATGCGCCAGGGTTTCGACAACGCGAAGTACATCGAGCTGCAGGCTGCTCACATTAAGGAGCGCATCTCGCAGTTTGGTGGCAAGCTCTATTTGGAGTTTGGCGGCAAGCTGTTTGACGACTATCATGCGAGTCGCGTGCTGCCGGGTTTTGAGCCGGACAGCAAGTTCCGCATGCTCAAGAGCATTGCCGACGACGTCGAGGTCATCATCGCAATCAATGCAAACCATATCGAGAAGAACAAGGCTCGTGGCGACCTGGGCATTACCTATGACGAGGACGTCTTGCGCCTGGTCGACCTGTTCCGCGGCAACGGTTTTGCTGTCGCGGCCGTGGTTATCACGCAGTATGCCGGTCAGCCCGCTGCCGACGTCTTCCGCAATCGTCTGAATGCACTCGGCATTCCCGCCAAGCTGCACTATCCCATTGAGGGCTATCCGCACGACGTCGATCTGATCGTTTCTGACGAAGGCTACGGCAAGAACGAGTTCGTCGAGACCACGCGTCCGCTCGTTGTCGTGACGGCGCCCGGCCCTGGCTCGGGCAAGCTCGCCACCTGCCTCTCACAGCTGTATCACGAGCATAAGCACGGCACCGCCGCCGGTTATGCCAAGTTTGAGACCTTCCCGGTCTGGAATCTTCCCCTGACGCATCCGGTCAATATTGCCTACGAGGCCGCCACGGCGGACCTCGACGATGCCAACATCATCGATTCCTTTCACCTTGAGGCCTACAACAAGACCACGGTCAACTACAACCGCGACGTCGAGGCCTTCCCGGTGGTCCGTGCCCTGATGGAAAAGATCCTAGGCAAGAGCCCCTACCAGAGTCCCACGGACATGGGCGTCAATATGGTCGGCTTTGCCATCACCGATGACGATGCCTGCCGCGACGCTTCCAAGATGGAGATCGTCCGCCGCTACTTTACCGCGGTCGAAAATGTGCGCCGTACCGGCGTGGGCGATGAGCAAGTCGACCGTCTCAAGATTATTATGAAGAAGGCCGGCATCGATAAGAACTACTCACCGGCGCGCTCGGCGGCCTTAACCAGGGAGCAACTGACGGGTGGTCCCGTGGGCGCCATGGTCATGCCGGACGGTTCCGTGGTGACCGGTAAGACCTCCACGCGCCTGGGCGCCGCAAGTTCGCTCATTATGAACGCTCTCAAGCATGTTTCGGGCGTCGACCTTGAGCTTGAAGTCATCAGCGACGAGGCGATCGAGCCCATCAGCAAGCTCAAGACGCATTTCCTGGGCAGCAAAAACCCGCGCCTTCACACCGACGAGACGCTTATGGCGCTGTCGATCACCTCGGCTACGAGCGAGACGGCCGCTCTTGTCCTTTCGGGCCTGGAGCAGCTGCGCGGTTGCGATGCCTTCTTTAGCGTGATTATCTCGCCGACGGACGAGACGGTGTTGCGTAAACTGGGCATCAACGTGTGCTGCGAGCCCAAGTTTGAGCGTCGTGGTTTCTTCCATCGCTAAGTTTGAAGTACCGCGGTAATTGCATCGCATTTTGGCCGTATCGGGTTAGCGCCCGGTACGGCTTTTTGATCAATAAAGCGTCTATTTCGGCGAAAAATAGCCGTTTACCTGCCTAAAAACAATTTGGACGGTATACAATAATCGTAACTGTTTCATCCTTAGCGGGATGCCGCATGATGGATATTACCTGCCATCGTGAGGTGTGTCGGTCGTGCACGGCGCACTGGATGCTCGTGCTCGGTTAGAGGAGGCTGCCATGGCGGGCAAGGGTCGTGCGAGTGTCAACGATATGAAGCGTGTCGAAGTGCTGGTGTTGATGGAGATTGCCCAGCAATCCGAAAGTGGCGGGACATATGGCTTCTCGCGCAAAACGCTTGCGGAGCACGTTGGAGTGTCTCCGTATCGAGCCCGCGCCGCAATTGAGCGCTTGGATTCTGACGGTTTGATCGAGGTCGTTTCGCGTTATAGCGAGGATGGCGGCCAGCTTGCAAATGGTATTTGCCTTACCGAGCGTGGCGGGTGGTATCTGAAAGGCATCCGCGCGGGTATGCTCGTTCGGGATATGCTCAGGGACGAGCTTGCCGATCGGTAACGTTCTGCCGCCTAAGATGTTGTTACGCCGCTCGGGTCCCGGGCGGCGTTTTGTTTCGAGATGGAGAAATGCAAGCACTTTGGTGAAAAATGGCGAACTGCTTCTTTCTCGAGTATTACAATGAAGACCCGTAAGATGTGTATGGACAACTTCTACGGGAAGCGCAGGTAATTCAATATGACTAAGCATGTGTTTGTGACCGGCGGCGTGGTTTCGTCTTTGGGCAAGGGCATTACCGCGGCATCGCTGGGCCGTTTGCTCAAGTCGCGCGGCTACAAGGTGACGATGCAGAAGGCCGACCCGTATCTGAACGTCGACCCCGGTACCATGAGCCCGTTCCAGCACGGTGAGGTCTTTGTGACCGAGGACGGCTACGAGTCCGATCTGGACCTGGGCCACTACGAGCGCTTTATTGACGAGAACCTGACCCGCGATTCTAACTTTACGACGGGCGCCATTTACAAGAGCCTGATTGCCCGCGAGCGTCGCGGTGACTTTTTGGGCGGTACCGTCCAGGTGATCCCGCACGTCACCAATGCTATCAAGGACAAATTCCGCCGCATTGAGGAGCAGACTGGCTCCGACGTTGTCATTACCGAGCTGGGTGGCACGATCGGCGACATCGAGTCGCAGCCGTTCGTGGAGGCTATCCGCCAGTACCGCAAGGAGGCCGGTCCCGAGAACGTCTGCTACATCCACGTATCGCTCGTTCCCTATATCGCCGCCGCCCACGAGGTTAAGACCAAGCCCACGCAGCACTCCGTCAAGGAGCTGCGCAGCTTTGGTATCCAGCCCGACATTATTGTGCTGCGCTCCGATCACCATATTGATGACGCTATCCGCGGCAAGATTGCGAGTTTCTGCGACGTCGACACCGACTGTGTCTTTACCAACGAGGATTGCGCGAGCATTTACGACGTGCCGCAGCTGCTCGCGGAGCAGGACTTTGACCTGCGCATTTGCGAGCGCCTTGGCCTCGATCCGCGCGAGCGCGATATGAGCGCATGGAATGAGTTCCTGCGCAAGCAAAACCATGCCAACCATCACGCCGATAAGGTTAAGGTTGCCGTCGTGGGAAAGTACACCCAGCTTCCCGATGCATATCTGTCGGTTATCGAGGCCCTGCATCACGCGGGCGTTTTCTACGATCGTCACGTAGATGTGCAGCTGGTCGATGGTGAGAGCCTCGATGCCGAAAACGTCAATGAGGTTCTGGGCGACGCATCGGGCATCCTGGTTCCCGGCGGCTTTGGCAAGCGCGCCCTGGAGGGCAAGATCCTTGCTGCCGAGTTTGCTCGCGAGCACAAGATTCCGTATCTGGGCATTTGCCTGGGTATGCAGGTTGCCGTGTGCGAGTTCGCCCGCAACGTTGTCGGCCTTGCCGGTGCCAGCTCCTCCGAGTTTGATCCGGACGGTCCGTTTAGCGTCATCGACTTGATGAGCTCGCAGGAGGACGTGACCGAGAAGGGCGGCACCATGCGCCTGGGCGCCTATCCGTGCAAGCTCGCTGCCGATACCCTCGCGCGTGAGGCGTATGGCGAGGAGCTTGTCTACGAGCGCCACCGTCACCGTTTTGAGTTCAACAATGCCTTCCGCGATCAGCTCGAGGACGCCGGTCTTGTCATCTCGGGTCTTTCGCCTGATGAGCGTCTGGTCGAGATGGTCGAGCTGCCGCGCGATGTGCACCCGTGGTTCGTGGCCACCCAGGCTCACCCCGAGTTTAAGAGCCGCCCCACCAATCCTCAGCCGCTATTCCGAGAGTTCGTGCGTGCCTCGATTGGCCAGCATGAGGGCGTCGATCGCCTACAGGTGACGCCCATGAATCGTGCGATGGACTAAGGTTGCCGGCGAACCGGGAACATATCGGAGAAGCTCCTTCGCCGCTCGCTGTGGCGGCGGGGGAGTTTCTTGATTACCTTGCAGTCGAGCGGGGCTTGGCGCGTAACACGATTGCCGCCTATCGCCGAGACCTGACGACCTACTGTGCATATCTGGAGCGGACGGGCATTGCGTCCTTTGAGGACGTGAGTCGGCGGGTCATTGAGGACTTTATCGCCGATCGGCGCGATGGGGGCTATTCCGATGCCTCGGTGGAGCGCGCGCTCGCTGCCGTCAAAGGCCTGCATGCCTTTTTGGTGCGCGATGGGGCCATGACCCAAAATCCTACGGCGGCGTTGCGTTTGCCAAAAAAGGCCGAGCGCCTGCCGGAGTGCCTTTCGGTGGAGGATGTTTCGGCATTGCTCGACCAGGATTTTCCGGATGGCGAGATGGGTCTGCGCGATCGCGCTATCTTGGAAGTGCTGTATGGGTGCGGTCTGCGCGTGAGCGAGCTGGTGGGGCTCGATGTGAGTGATATCCATGCCGATGACGGTTTTGTGCTGGTTCGCGGCAAGGGCTCCAAGGAGCGTCTGGTCCCTTTGGTGGGAAGCGCGGCGCGTGCCCTGACGCACTATATATGTGATGGGCGCCGACTTCTGGCGGCTCATGCTCGTGGGACAGAGACGCCGGCGGTCTTTTTAAACAAGAACGGTGGGCGTCTATCGCGTCAGGGTGTTCACGTCATATGCGAGCGCTACGGACGCCAGGTGGGGTTGGTGGGACTCCATCCGCACACGTTGCGCCACTCCTTTGCCACCCATATGCTCGCGGGCGGCGCGGACCTTCGCGTGCTGCAGGAGATCTTGGGACACGCCGATATATCGACGACGCAGGTCTACACGCATGTCGATCGTACGCAGCTGACTGAGGTTTACCTGGCGGCCCACCCGCTGGCACATCGCTAATACGCTGCTGAGCTGCGATTACATGCTATCCGAGGACGGACCCCCGATTGCCAAAACGTGCTGTTGCGCACGTTTTGGCAATCGGGGGTCCGTCCCATTTTGCGCCACCGGCCAATGGCGCGGCGGGGTGCACATGCCGCGCGTGGGAGAGTTTGGGGGCGATGTGAACGGGATGTAAAGGGACATAAAAATCGCCTCAAGGTCAACTTGAAGGTTGAGGTTGAAAGGCTGTCTCTTATACACATCTGACGCTGCCGACGAACTCTAGGGTGTAGA
>UROO01000040.1 GCA_900549555.1 uncultured Collinsella sp.
GATCCTTATGGAGGAGGACTTCACCGTCGAGGAGCTCAAGGCTGCTCTGCGCAAGGGCGTTCTGGCCAACGAGCTCAACCTCGTCTTCGTGGGCTCCGCCTACAAGAACAAGGGCGTTCAGGAGCTGCTCGACGCTGTCGTCGACTACCTGCCCAGCCCGCTCGACGTTGAGGCCGTCACCGGTACCGATCCGGACACCGGCGAGGAGATCCAGCGTCATCCTTCCTTCGACGAGCCCTTCTCCGGCCTGGTCTTCAAGATCATGACCGACCCGTTCGTCGGTAAGCTCACCTACGTCCGCGTTTACTCCGGCCGCGCCGAGTCCGGCTCCTACGTTGTCAACGCTTCCAACGGTCAGCGCGAGCGCCTCGGCCGCATCCTCGAGATGAACGCCGCCGAGCGTATCGACCGTGACGACGCTGCCGCCGGCGACATCGTCGCTTGCGTCGGCTTCAAGAACTCCACCACCGGCGACACCCTGTGCGCCGAGGGCAAGGAGATCGTCCTCGAGAAGATCGAGTTCGCTAAGCCCGTTATCGACGTTGCCATCGAGCCCAAGACCAAGGCCGAGCAGGACAAGATGTCCCTGGCTCTGACCAAGCTCGCCGAGGAGGACCCGACCTTCCAGGTGTCCACCAACCACGAGACCGGCCAGACCATCATCGCCGGCATGGGCGAGCTGCACCTCGAGATCATCGTCGACCGTCTGCTCCGTGAGTTCAAGGTTGACGCTAACGTTGGTAAGCCCCAGGTTGCCTACCGCGAGACCGCTGGTCACGACGTCGAGAAGGCTGAGGGCAAGTTCGTCCGTCAGTCCGGCGGTCGCGGTCAGTACGGCCACGCCGTCATCAAGCTCGAGAAGATGGAGGAGGGCTTCGGCTACGAGTTCGTCAACGCTATCGTCGGCGGCGTCGTGCCCAAGGAGTACATCCCGTCCATCGACAAGGGCATCCAGGAGGCCCTGAACACCGGTGTTATCGCCGGCTTCCCGGTCCTCGACGTTAAGGTCACCCTGTTCGACGGTTCTTACCACGAGGTCGACTCCTCCGAGGCCGCCTTCAAGATCGCCGGTTCCATGGCTATCAAGGACGCCCTCAAGAAGTCCGACCCGCAGCTGCTCGAGCCGATCATGGCTGTCGAGGTCGAGACCCCCGAGCAGTACATGGGCGACGTTATGGGCAACCTCTCCGGTCGCCGCGGCAAGATCGAGGGCATGGAGGATCGCAAGAACAGTAAGCTCATCCGTGCCAAGGTGCCGCTGGGCGAGATGTTCGGTTACGCTACCGACCTTCGCTCCCAGACCCAGGGCCGTGCATCCTACACGATGCAGTTCGACTCTTATGAGCCTGCGCCCAAGTCCATCGTGGACGAGGTCATGAGCAAGAACGCCTAAGTTCGAGCTCCCTGTTACGTAATCCTGCGAGAACATCTCTCGCACTCTTTGGAGGTTTAAGTTGGCTACCCAGAAGATCCGCATTCGCCTCAAGGGCTATGATCACGAGGTCGTCGATCAGTCCGCGAAGCTCATCGTCGAGACCGCTCAGAAGACCGGCGCTCGCGTTTCCGGTCCTGTCCCCCTGCCCACCGAGCGCAACCTGTACACGGTTATCCGCTCGCCGCACGTGAACAAGGACTCCCGTGAGCAGTTCGAGATGCGCACCCACAAGCGCCTCATCGACATCCTCGACCCCACCTCGGGCACCGTTGATTCGCTCATGCGTCTCGACCTCCCCGCTGGCGTCGACATCGACATCAAGCTCTAAGCGATATCGCTCATAGCTTAAAGGGCCCCGCTGCCGTTACGGTAGCGGGGCCCTTTTGTTTTGAGTTTAGATTTTGGGATAGCGAATTCGTCTGCCGAGCCGACGGCTGCGGCGCCCTATTCGCTCAGGGGGCGCAAGGATGCTTCTTCGAAGTGGAAGACGCACAAGCCGCTCTCGGTCTCAATGCATGCGCGGCCGCAATCGTCGACCGTTCTAAATATGCCTCGTGCCAGCTCGTCTCCAGCGGGGGAGCGGGCGATAACGTGCTCCCCGATCCAATTGAGGTGACCGACATAGTCATCGCGGACGGGCGCGAGCGGTCCGGCGTCTTCTTCCATGGCGTTGAGGCGTTCTGCCCACGCATCTACAGCGTTCACGACTGCGTGATAGACCTCATCGAGGAGCATGTCGACGGCAGGAACGTTTTCGTTAAGGTCCGAGAGACCGATTGCGGGCAGGCCGCCATCGGGAACCTCCGCGGGCACATAGTTCACGTTGACGCCGATGCCACAGACCGCAAAGGGGCTGCCTTCGTTATCGCGTGCGGCCTCGACCAGAATGCCGCCGAGCTTGCGTCCTCGCGCGACAAGGTCGTTGGGCCATTTAAGGCGAATCTCGTTTGCAAGACCCTGCTTTTCGAGTGCTTCGAGCACCGCTAGGCCGCTGACGGCGGCAAGACCAGAGTACTTTGCGGGATTAACGCATGGGCGCAGGACAAGCGAAAGCAATAAGTTGCCGACGGTTGAGTCCCACTTGTGCCCGCGCCGGCCGCGCCCTGCTGTTTGAGCCCGGGCGGCAAGTCCTGTGCCGTGCGGCGCTCCCTGTTTTCCTGCTTCGAGCAGGTCATCGTTGGTCGATCCGGTTACGTCGACTATCGTTAAACGAGAATCCATAACAGCTGCTACCTCCTAAGTAAATAAGGCAATCGCGCAATGGTGTCGAGAGATAGACACAATGTGAAGCCTTTGTCGCATTTGGACAATTTAATGTTAACACGTCAACAAAGACTGAAATGCGTTATCCTCTCTTGGTCGATGTAAACACGTCAACAACTCAAAGGAGGTTAGTGATGGGTTTCACGATTCTTGGAACAGGCTCGGCGCTTCCTGAGCGCAGCGTTTCCAATGACGAGCTGTCTGAGTTCCTCGATACCTCGGATGAGTGGATTTTTACTCGCACAGGTATCAAGAGCCGCCACGTCTGCACCACCGAGTCACTTGACGACCTTGCCGTAGCGGCGAGCGAGCGGGCACTCCAGGTGTCCGGAATCGACGCGAGCCAGCTGGATCTGATCGTCTGCTCGACGACGACGGGTGACCACCTTGTTCCCGCTGAGGCGTGTGCCGTTGCTGAGCGACTAGGCGCGACGTGCCCTGCCTTCGATGTCTCGGCGGCTTGTGCCGGCTTCGTATTTGCGCTCGATGTCGCCGAGGGCTATATCGCCCGCGGTCGCGCCGAGCGCGTGCTTGTCGTTGCTGCCGAGCAGATGACGCGCGCGCTCGACTGGACCGACCGTGCCACCTGCGTGCTCTTTGGCGATGGGGCAGGCGCCGCAGTGATTGAGGCTGGGGGAGACAGTCCCCTTGCCGTTGAGCTTTCGACGGCGCCCGACGTCGAGACGTTGCGCGTTCCCGGTCTGGTCGGTACCTCGCCGTTTAAGGCTTCCGCAGATAGCGCGAGCGTGCTGTCCATGAATGGCCGCCGCGTGTTCAAGTTCGGCGTCAACGCCATCTGCGACACGGTCCATAAGCTTGCGATCGATGCGGGCATTTTGGTCGAAGACATCGATCATTTTGTATTCCATCAGGCTAACGAACGAATCCTGAGCCAGGCGGTTAAGCGCCTGGGCGTGCCGGACGAGTGCGTGGTTCGCACGTTGCACGAGACCGGCAACATTTCGAGCGCATGCATTCCGCTTGCCCTCGACCGGCTGGCAAACGCCGGTGCACTTCACACAGGCGACACCATCGCCTTGGTTGGATTTGGCGCCGGTCTGGATATAGGTGGCTATCTGCTTCGTTGGAAGTAGTCGCACATAGGAAATAAAAACGCCCTAGGGCACAACCAAAGGAGAACTACCATGGCAGATCAGAAGACCTTCGAGCGCGTTTGCGACGTTATCCGCGAGACCGCCGGTCTTGACGATGTCGAGATGAAGCCCGAGTCCACGCTCGAGGAGATTGGTCTCGACAGCCTGGGCACCGTCGAGATCCTCGTTGCCGTCGAGGACGAGTTTGGCATCCAGCTCGATACCGAGGAGAACCCCAAGACGGTCGGCGAGTTCGCCGATACGGTCGAGGCGGCATTGGAGAAGTAGAGATGCTCAAGACTCCTCTCTGCGATCTGCTCGGCATCGAAAAGCCCGTGTTCCAGGGCGGTATGGCCTGGATTGCCGATGCCTCGCTGGCGTCCGCAGTGTCCGAGGCGGGTGGCTTAGGCATCATCGCGGCCATGAACGCCGACGCCAACTGGCTTCGCGACCAGATTCATGAGCTGCGCGCCAAGACGGATAAGCCCTTTGGCGTCAACGTCATGCTCATGAGCCCGTTTGCCGACGAGGTTGCACAGGTCGTGATTGACGAGCGAGTGCCGGTCGTCGTGACGGGCGCCGGCAATCCCGCCAAGTACATGAAGGCGTGGAACGAGGCGGGCATCAAGGTCATCCCGGTCGTTGCCTCGGTGGCGCTGGCGCGCCTCGTGGCACGTCGTGGAGCCACGGCGGTTGTTGCCGAGGGTACCGAATCGGGCGGCCATATTGGCGAGACCTCGACGATGGCACTGGTGCCGCAGGTCGTCGATGCGGTTGACATTCCCGTCGTGGCCGCCGGCGGTATTGCCGACGGCCGCGGCGTGGCGGCCGCCTTTATGCTGGGCGCCGAAGGCGTGCAAGTGGGTACGCGCTTTCTGGTCGCAGACGAGTGCACCGTCTCGGAGCAGTACAAAGAGATGGTCCTGAAGGCCAACGACACTTCAACGCGTGCGACCGGTCGCTCGACGGGACATCCAGTGCGCGCCCTCAAGAGCCCCTTCACCAACGCCTATGCCAAGAGCGAGGGTTCCGGCGCGAGTGCCGAGGAGCTCGGTGCTATGGGAACCGGTGCGCTGCGTAAGGCCGCCAAGGACGGCAACTACGAAGAGGGTTCGTTTTTGTGTGGACAGATTGCCGGCATGGTCAACGAGCGCCAGAGCGCACGCGAAATCGTTGACGACCTGGTCGATGGCGCCGAGCACGTCCTGAAGGGTGCGTGCGCATGGGTGGCGTAGCGTTTTTGTTTGCCGGCCAGGGTGCCCAGCACCCCGCGATGGGCGTCGACTTGATCGAGACATCGCCGGCGGCCGCCGAGGTGTTCGCCATTGCCGACGAGGTGCGCCCGGGGACCAGCGAGCAGTGCCGGAGTGCCTCCAAGGAGGAGCTCTCGCAGACCGAGAACACGCAGCCGTGCGTGTTCGTTCACGACCTGGCAGCGGCTGCCGCCCTGCGTGAGCGCGGCGTGGTACCTGCCGCCTGTGCGGGATTCTCGCTGGGCGAGGTCGCCGCGCTCACCTTTGCGGGGGCGTTCGATACGCGAGCGGGCTTTGAGCTCGTGTACGAGCGCGCGGCGCTGATGGCCGCGGCTGCCGAGCGCCATCCGGGCGGCATGCGCGCCGTCATCAAGCTCGATGCGGCGCAAGTCGAGGGCCTGGCAAAACAGGCCGGCGAGGACTGCTGGCCAGTCAACTACAACAGCCCACAGCAGACGGTTGTGGCCGGAGCGCCCGAGGCGCTGCAGGAGCTCGACGTCCTAGTAAAAGAGGCTGGCGGCCGCGCCATGAAGGTCGCGGTGTCGGGTGCATTTCATAGCCCCTATATGGCCGAGGCGACCTGTGGCCTTGCCGCATATATTGAGGCCGGTCACGCGCCGTCCCCGTTGCTCATTCCTGTTTTGGCAAATATGACAGCGGCGCCCTATCCGGCGGATCCCCAGACGGCATCGGATGTCTTGGCCAATCAGGTGAGCCATGCCGTACGCTGGGTCGATACGCTGCATGCTCTGCAGGATCAAGGCATCGACACATTTATTGAGGTCGGCCCCGGCAAAACGCTGTCCGGCCTGGTCAAGCGTACGCTGAGCGACGTTCGTGTGTATTCGTGCGAGACGGCCGAGCAGGTCGCAGCTATTGCCGACGAGCTCGCATAGTCCACAGGGCTGTAACCCGAAAGGAATGACATGGGCAACTTGAACAATGGCGCGCTCGAGCGCAACGACTCACGTCGCGTGGCACTGGTCACGGGCGGCTCGCGGGGTATCGGCCGCGCCTGCGCTATCGGTCTGGCGGAGGATGGCTACGATATCGCCGTCGTCTATGCCGGCAGCGTCGATGCGGCGCGCGAGACGTGCGACGCCTGCGAGGCGGCTGGCGCCACGGCGCGCTCATATCAATGCGACGTGGCCGACCCCGCTGCCGTCAACGCGTGCGTGGAAGCGGTCCTCAACGACTTTGGCTCCATTTGGGCGCTCGTCAACAACGCTGGCATCACCCGCGATGGCCTGCTCATGCGCATGGGCGATGACGCCTTCGATCGCGTGCTCGATGTCAATCTTAAAGGAACGTTTAACACGACGCGCGCGCTCACCAAGACCTTTATGCGCCAGCGCGGCGGCTGCGTCGTCAACATGAGCTCGGTCGTGGGCCTGATGGGCAATGCTGGGCAAGCCAACTACGCTGCCTCCAAGGCGGGCGTGATCGGCCTGACCAAGGCGGTGGCGCGCGAGCTTGCGCCCCGCGGCGTACGAGTGAACGCGGTTGCCCCCGGGTTTGTCGAGACGGATATGACGGCAAAGCTCTCGGAGAAGGTGCGTACGGTAACCGAGGAGCAGATTCCCCTTAAGCGTATGGCGCGCCCCGAGGAGGTGGCCGGCGTGGTGCGCTTTTTGGCGAGCGATGCGGCTGCCTACATTACGGGTGAGGTCGTGCGCGTCGACGGCGGAATGGCGATGTAGAAACCAGGGCCGAAGAACGGCTTGGATGAGGAGACCATGATGGAACAGAGAGTTGCAATCACCGGTATCGGTGCCGTGTCGCCGCTCGGCAACACCGCGCTTGCCACCTGGGCGGCAATGTGTGCTGGCACGTGCGGCATCGGCCCGATCACGCACTTCGATACCGATGCGTTTGCCGTCAAGGTGGCAGCCGAGGTCAAGGGCTTTGACAGCAACGAGTACTTTGGCAAGCGTGACGCCAAGCATCTCGACCCCTGCGTTCAGTTTGCGATGGCGGCTTCGGACGAAGCCATGCACGATGCGGGCTTTGATGTCGAAGGCGCCATCGATCGCGAGCGCCTGGGCGTCTACGTGGGCTCGGGCGTGGGCGGGATGACGACGCTCGTCGACAACGTCCATACGATTGCCGAACGTGGGCCCCGCCGCGCATCGCCCTATATGATCGCGATGATGATCCCCAACATGGCATCGGGCAATATCGCAATCCGCCACAAGGCAAAGGGCCCGACCCTGCCCGTGGTGACCGCGTGCGCAACCTCGGCCCATGCGGTGGGCGAGGCGTTCCGCGCCATCAAGCACGGCTATGCCGACGCGATCCTCGCGGGCGGCGCCGAGGCTGCAATTATCCCCGATGCCGTTGCGGGCTTTACGTCCTGCCGCGCATTGACCACCAACCCCGATCCCGCGACGGCCTGCCGTCCGTTCGATGCAGACCGCGACGGCTTTGTGATGGGCGAGGGCGCCTGCGTGCTGGTACTCGAGAGCATGGAACATGCGCAGGCGCGCGGTGCGCACATTTATGCCGAGGTCGTGGGCTACGGCAACACCGATGATGCCTATCACATCACGAGTCCTGATCCCGAGGCTGCCGGCATTGCCCGCGCGATATCGCTGGCGGTGACCGAGGGCGACGTCAAGCCTTCCGAGGGTCTCTACATCAATGCCCACGGCACATCGACCAAGCTCAACGATTCGTCCGAGACGACGGGCATTAAGCGTGCGCTCGGCGAGGACGCGGCGCGCGCCGCGCACGTCTCGTCGACTAAGTCGATGACCGGCCACATGATCGGTGCCACGGGCGCCATCGAGGTCATGGCCTGCGCCATGGCGCTCGAGCAGGGCGTGGTGCCGCCGACCATTAACTACCACACGCCCGATCCCGCCTGCGATCTTGACTACACGCCCAATCGCGCGGTTCGCGCCGACCTTACCTGGGCGCTTTCGACCAACCTGGGCTTTGGCGGACACAACGCCGCCATCGCGCTGCGTAGATATACGAGGAGCTAGAGCATGGATTCCAAAAGACTTGCCGAGATAGCCGATGTTATGGAGGACCGCGGCCTCACGCGCGTACGCGTTGAGGAGCCCGATGGCACCGCGGTCGAACTCGAGCGCGCGAGCGCCGCACAGCCGGTTGCCGCGCCCATGCCCATGCCGAGCGCTATGGCCGCTCCAGTTGCAGCTCCCACAGTCGCGCCTGCCGCACCGGAGCCCGCCGCGCAGACACCTGCCGCCGCACCGGAGCCCAAGGGCACCGAGGTGACCGCTCCCATGGTCGGCGTTTTCTATGCTGCCCCGGCGCCGGGCGACGAGCCGTTTGTGCACGTGGGCTCTAAGGTCAAGGCCGGCGAGACGCTCTGCATCATCGAGGCCATGAAGGTTCTCAACGAGGTAACGGCAGAGGCAGACGGCGAGGTGCTCGAGATCTGCGTGGCCGACGGCGACCTCGTGGAGTTTGGCAGCTGCCTCATGAGGATCGGATAGGTGATATCCATGAACAAAGAAGAGCTTAAGGAACTGTTGCCGCATCGCGAGCCGATGCTTTTGCTCGACGAAGCCGAGCTGGCGGGCGACGAGGCCCACGGCAAGATCACGATTACGGGCGACGAATACTTTTTGCAGGGGCATTTTCCGGGAAACCCGGTGGTCCCCGGCGTGATCCAGTGCGAGATGCTCGCCCAAAACTGCTGCGTGCTGCTGATGGGCGATGAGGAGGCGCGCGGCGCGACGCCGTTCTACACGAGTCTGGACAAGGTGCGCTTTAAGCGTCCGGTGCGCCCGGGCGACACGGTGGATCTGGTGTGCTCCATCACGCGTGCGCGCGGGCCGTTCCGCTTTGCGACGGGTACCGCGAGCGTCAACGGTGAGGTTTGCTGCCGCGCCGATATGTCTTTTGCACTCATGCACGAAAGTTAAGGAAGGCTCCATGTTCGACAAAGTGCTCATCGCCAACCGCGGCGAAGTCGCGGTCCGTGTTATCCGCGCGTGCCGCGATATGGGCATCAAGACCGTCGCTGTTTATTCCACGGCCGATGCGGACGCGCTGCACGTGCAGCTTGCCGACGAGGCGTATTGCATCGGTGGCCCGCGTCTTGCCGAGAGCTACCTCAACGACGATGCCGTGCTCACCTGTGCCGTAAAGTCGGGAGCTAAGGCAATTCATCCCGGCTATGGCTTCTTTTCCGAGAAGGCGAGCTTCGTGCGCGACTGCGACAAGTATGGCCTGGCGTTTGTTGGTCCTTCGGCCAAGGTGATCGACAGCATGGGCGACAAGGACGCCGCACGTCGAACGGCTGCCGCGGCGGGCGTGCCCATCGTGCCGGGCTGCGATTTGCTCAAAAGTCCCGAGGAGGCAACGGCCGAGGCTGAGCGCATTGGCTGCCCCGTGCTTATTAAGGCGCGTGCGGGCGGCGGCGGTCGCGGTATTCGTAAGGTCGAGCGCGTGGAAGATGCGGCAAAGGCCTTTATTGAAGCACGAGCCGAGGGCGAGGCCGTTTTTGGCGACGGCGAGTGCTACATGGAGAAGTTCGTCGCGCCGGCGCATCACGTTGAGGTACAGATTATGGCCGATAAGCAGGGCCATGTGTTTTCGCTCGGCGAGCGCGAGTGCTCGGTGCAGCGGCGCAACCAAAAGCTAATCGAGGAGAGCCCCGCGCCGTGCCTCGACGGACACGACGACATTCGTGCTCGCATGCACAAGGCAGCGCGTGACCTGGCTCGTGCCGTCGGCTACGAAGGAGCCGGTACCATCGAGTTCCTGTATTCGGACGACGGCAATTTCTACTTTATGGAAATGAACACGCGCTTGCAGGTGGAGCATCCGGTTACGGAGTTTGTGACCGATACCGACTTGGTCAAGTGGCAGCTGCGCGTGGCAGCCGGCCAGCCTCTGCCCTTTGAGCAGGAGGACATGCCGGTCCGCAACCACGCCATGGAGTGCCGCATCAATGCCGAAACGCCGGACTTTCTGCCGTCATGCGGAACGGTCACCGCGTTGCGTGTGCCGGGTGGTCCGCGCGTGCGCTGGGATTCCGCCATGTTTACCGGTGCTAAAGTTCCGCCGTACTACGACTCCATGCTTGGCAAGCTCATCGTGTGTGCGCCCACGCGTGACGGCGCCATTCGCAAGATGCGCTCGGCCCTGGGCGAGCTCGTGATTGAGGGCGTGAGCGAAAACAGCGAGCTTCAGCTCGACGTGCTGGCAAACGACGAGTTCTTGTCGGGCATGTATCACACCGATCTGATGGGGCATCTCTATGCTGATGAATAGAAAAGCGAAGACGGTCAACGTCCTCGAGGGACCGATGACCGAGTCGTGCGCCGAGTTTCCCGCGCGCCACGTGTTTATCAAGTGCCCGGAGTGCCGCCGCGTGATCGATGAGGCGCGCCTGCACGACAACCTCGAGGTCTGCCCTCGTTGCGGCAAACACTTTCGCGTGAGCGGGCGCGACCGCATGCGCATGACGATTGACGAGGGCACGTTTGAGGAATGGGATGCCAGTCTGGCGCCGGAGGACTTCCTCTCGTTTCCCGGCTATGCCGACAAGCTCAAGAGCGTGAGCGAGCGTTCGGGCGAGCACGATGCCGTTGTGTGCGGCAGGGGCAAAATCTGCGGTTGCGATACCGCGCTCTTCTTTATGGACGCCAACTTTATGATGGGCTCGATGGGTTCCGTGGTGGGCGAGAAGATCTGTCGCACATTTGAGCGAGCGACCGAGCTTGGATTGCCAGTTGTCGGCTTTACCGTTTCGGGCGGTGCGCGCATGCAAGAGGGCGTGACATCGCTTATGCAGATGGCCAAGATTTCTGCGGCGGTTAGGCGCCACAGCGAGGCGGGCGGCCTGTATATCACGGTGCTCACCGACCCCACGACCGGAGGCGTAACCGCGAGCTTTGCCATGGAGGGCGACATTATCCTGGCCGAGCCCGATGCCCTGACGGCATTTGCCGGCCCGCGCGTGATCGAGCAGAACATGCACAAGCGCCTGCCCAAGGGATTCCAGCGCTCCGAGTTTTTGCTGGAGCACGGCTTTTGCGATGCCGTTGTTCCGCGTGGCGAGATTGCGCTCACGGTAGGCGAGCTGCTGGCGCTGCACGAAGGGCACGCGCCCGGCCTGGGGGCACCGCATGAGATCGTGCATACGGGTCGCCGCGGCAAAAAGCTGGGACACTTGTTCAAGCGCTCGGCCGCACCAAAAACCGCGTTCGAGATTGTCAAGCAGACCCGCTCGGCAGATCGCGCCACGGCAGGCGAGATGATCTCGCTGGGCCTGGATGGATTTGTGGAGCTGCACGGCGACCGCTACTTTGGCGACGACGCTGCTGTGGTGGCTGGCATTGGCTGGAAAGACGGACGCCCCGTAACGGTCATCGCCATCGAGCGCGGCACCACGACCAAAGAGCGCATGCGTCGCAACTTTGGTATGGCACATCCCGAGGGCTACCGCAAAGCGCGTCGCCTGATGCGCCAGGCCGAAAAGTTTGGTCGACCGGTTCTGTGCCTGGTCGATACTTCGGGCGCGTTTTGCGGCATCGGTGCCGAGGAGCGCGGCCAGGGCGAGGCGATTGCCCAGAATCTCATGGAGATGAGCGGCCTTAAGACGCCGATTGTCTCGGTGGTGACAGGCGAGGGCGGCTCTGGTGGCGCGCTGGCGCTATCCGTGGCCGACCGCATCCTGATGCTCTCGAGCTCGGCCTATTCGGTCGTGAGCCCCGAGGCCTGTGCGTCGATCCTGTGGAAGGATACCGACCGCGCGAATGAGGCTGCCGAGGCGCTGAAGCTCACGGCTCCCGATCTGTTGGCGCTCGGCATCATCGACGGCATTGTTGACGATAGGGGCCTGTCGCATGAGGAGATCGCCGGTGCCGTCATGTCCTCGGCATTTGATGCCTTCGATACGCTTGGGCAGCTCGACGAGGCGACCCTCACAAACCTCCGCTACGAAAAGTACCGCGCAATCGGTCAGTACCGCACGATGTGACAAAGGGGCAGCCCGCATGTCACATTGGGAAAGGCGTTCCATGTCACAAGTTTCCAACACCACGTTTGCAACGACGGTTTCATCAAACGCCATGGCCGTGGTGGACTATCTGTCCAAAAGCATGATGTCGGCGTTGCCGTTTATTGTCTGCGCGGCGTTGTTCCGCACCGTCGCCGTCATTATGGGCGAAGGCATGCTGGGCCTGTGGTCTGCCGATTCCGAAATCTATCGCCTGTTCTACAGTTGGCTCTATAACGCCGGCTACTACTTTTTGCCCATCTATCTTGGTTGGGCGGCCGCCCGCCAGCTCGGTTGCTCGGAGCAGCTGGGTATGATGCTGGGCGGCGTATTGATTGCGCCCGATCTGCTCAAGCTCGTCGATGCCGCATCGACGACGGGGGCATCGATGACTTCCGTGTATGGTCTGCTTCCCGCGCCGGTCAACGATTACACGACGACTGTTATTCCGGTTCTCATCTCGGTGCCCGTGCTATGGCGAGTGGAGTGTTTCTTTAAGCGCGTTATCCCTAAGGCCGTGGCGTTTTCGTTCGTTCCGTTTGCAACCATGCTTGTCATGGTTCCGGTTTCGCTGTGCATTACGGCGCCGGCGGGCAGCTATCTGGGCATGCTGTTGGGCCAGCTTATGTTTATGCTTGGCAATTCCGGTGGCATCGTGTCGCTGCTCACGCTCATGGGGCTTGCCGCGGGCTGGGAGTTCCTAAAGATCGCCGGCGTCAGCAACGTTGTCCTATCGCTCGCCTATGCGCAGTTTATGAGTGTGGGAACGGATTCGTGCATCCTGATCGCCGCGACGATGGCAACGTTCGCCGTTTGGGGCATGCCCTTTGGCGCGTCGCTTCGCGTTGCAGATAAGGACGAGAAGGCGCTCATGCTGGGCTATTCAATCTCGGGTGTTCTTGGCGGCGTAAGCGAGCCGGCGCTGTACGGTTGCGGCTTTAAATATGGCAGGTGCCTGACGTGCATGGCCATTGGCGGCGCCGTCGGAGGCCTTGTTGCGGCCGTGGGCCACGTTACGGCCTATACCATCGGCATGACGAATGTCCTCATGGTCATTGGCTTTGCCACGGGCGGCATCTCGAACCTGCTGTGGTGCTGCGCTGCCGGCGGTGTGGCATTTGCGGTGTCTGCGGCGCTGAGCTACTGCTTTGGCGTGGTGCCGGCGAAGGGACAGACGACGGGGGACGGAGCCGATTCACCCGAAACCTCGAAGAGCGTGGCCGAAGCAAGCGCGTAAACCTGTGCGACGCAAGGACGATTCCTTTGCCATATTCCAAGGCCGTGGCCCGTGTGGGTTGCGGCCTTTTTTGTATCTGGGGGACAAAGTGGCTACACTACAATCCGTTTGAGCAATAGATATATAGGTAGTACCGTGGGGGCGGATGTAGATGGTCGAGTGGATTGTTAAGCGTGCGCAGGGCGACCGTGCGCGCGTGGGCACGTTGACGGGCGTGGTGTGTATTCTCGCCAATGTGGCACTATGCGCTGCGAAGGGCGTAATTGGCGTGCTGTCGGGATCGGTTTCGATTGTGGCGGATGCCATGAACAACCTGTCCGATGCCAGCTCGAATATCGTGAGCGTGCTGGGCTTTAAGCTGGCGAGCAAGCCGGCCGACCCCGAGCATCCTTACGGCCACGGTCGCTACGAGTATCTCTCGGGTCTGGTCGTGGCGGCGCTCGTGCTGCTGATTGGCGTTGAGCTGGTGAAGTCCTCGGTCGAGCGCGTCATCCACCCCGAACCTGTCGAGTTCTCGCTTGCCCTGGTGGCAGTTCTAGTGCTTTCGATGGTCGTAAAGCTGTGGATGGCGGCCCTCAACCAAAAGCTCGGTGACCGCATTGAGTCCGAGACGCTGCATGCGACCGCGCAGGATTCCAAGAACGATGTCCTAGCCACGGGCGCCGTGCTGGCGTGCGCGATTGTTTCGCAGGTGACGCACATCAATCTTGACGCATGGGTCGGCCTTGCCGTTGGCGCCTATATTGGCTGGAGCGGTTTTGAACTCATCCAGGATACGGTGAGCCCGCTTTTGGGTCAGTCGCCCGATCCTAAGCTGGTCAAGCACATCCGAGACAAGATCATGAGCTATCCCGGCGTTTTGGGCGTTCACGATTTGATGGTTCACGACTACGGCCCGGGCAGGAAGTTTGCAAGTGCGCACGCCGAGATGGCGGCCGAGGCCAGCCCGCTGGAAAGCCACGACACGCTCGATAACATCGAGCAGTCGTTTAGGAACGAAGACGGCATGATCGTCACGCTTCACTACGACCCCATCGTGACCGACGATCCAAAGGTGGCGAGCATGCGCCTGCGTATCAACGCAATGGCTCAGGAGATCGATAACCGCCTCTCGATTCATGACCTACGCTGTGTGCCGGGTCCTACGCACACCAACGTGATCTTTGACTGCGTGCGTCCCTCGGATCTGCAGATGAGTGCCGAAGACGTAAAGCACGCGCTGACACAACGGGTCGAATCGGAATATCCCAAGTCGATTGCCAAGATTACGATCGACGAAGACTACGTAGGGCATACCCACGAGTAAGGCTATGCCGGCAAAGCAGGTTATGCAGAAGGGGAGAGCATGAAGAAGCTGTATCTACTCCGCCACGGTCAGACGGAGTTCAACGTCAAAAAGCTGGTCCAGGGCCGCTGCGATTCACCGCTCACCGACTTAGGCCGTCAGCAAGCCGGGATGGCAGCCGCATGGCTCAAAGCCCACGGCGTCGTCCCCGACAAAGTGGTCTCTTCGCCCTTAGGCCGAGCCATGGACACAGCTCAGCTCGTCGCATGCGAGCTCCTCGGCCCGGACGCAGCAGCCGAGCCCTGCGAAGGCATTATCGAGCGCTGCTACGGCTCCTTCGAAGAAGGCCCGCACGGCGCGCTACCCACCGACGTCTGGGATCCGGGCGAGGACCTGGTCCCCTTCGGAGGAGAAGGAAGCCAAGCGCTGCAAGAACGCATGTTAGGCACCCTCACCAATCTCATGGGCTCCGAGGGCATCGAGACCCTTCTAGCAGTAAGCCACGGCAGCGCCAGCCGCCAATTCATCAAGGCTGCAGCCCCAGAGGGCTTCGAGCTCCCAGCAAAACTCCCCAACTGCGCCATCATGATCTTCGATTTCGATGAGGAAGATTTGCAAGGAAAGAGCGACAGGCCCCAATGCAAGTTCACTCTCCAGCAAATAGTGGACCCCCAACAAAGTCATTAGCCTGAGCGAGCAAGGTTTAGCAGACATCTACGTGGCGTTCCCAGTGTGCGGCGGAGGGGGCGGGCCTGAGACATATTAAGGTTGTCGCGAGTTCCGCACGAACAGGAGAGCACTTAATGTGCTCTCCGTCGTGAGCAGGACTGTAGAGCAGCAACCTTAATATATGTCTCTTATACACATCTCCG
>UROO01000041.1 GCA_900549555.1 uncultured Collinsella sp.
CTGTGGGGCGCGGCCGGCAGCTACGGCGCGTTCGCGCCTGCTGCCTGGGGTGACTGCGGGGCCGTGACGGCAGCTGCGGCGCGCTGCGCCTGCCGCCTGAGGTGACTTTGGGGTTGGGGTGAATCGGGGTCTAATACTTTTCCCGAGAAGTGAACGACCTTATTTTGACCCCTGAAGCATAGGCATATTTTGACCGCTATTTCCTGCGGTTTTGCTGTGCGAATCCTGCGGTTTTGCGGTCTAAAGGTGTGGATGCTCCGGGGCTTCGTTTTTACTCGTTCACTTCCCGGGAAAAGTATTAGAGCTCAGCTGGTAGGGGTACCGCTTTGGCGTCGAGCCCCCGCGTCATCTTCGCTTGATTGGGAAAAGCGGTCTCACTTAAACAATTACGAGCCTGCCCGGGCGTATCAGACAGGTTGTCTGCACAATTCGCGGTATCATGGTGCGGAGTTTTGAAAGGAGCCGCTGGTGGTCACGACGACGTTTGCTTCGCCTTTGGGCGAAATCCTGCTTGCCGCTGATGGCCGCGGTCTGACGGGGCTTTGGTTTGAGGGGCAGGAGCACTTTGGCTCCACGCTTCTCAAAGAAGATGCGGAGCACGTTGAAGGCGCCGATGCGGTTTCCGGTACTGGTGGCATGTCGCCGGTGAGTCCGGTAAATGCTGCGGCCTCTTCGGTGCTTGAGCGTTCCTGGGCTTGGTTGAATACTTATTTTGCGGGGCAGGAGCCTCGGTTTACGCCGCCGTTGCATATGATTGGCACGGCGTTTCAGCGCGAGGTTTGGTTTGAGCTGCTTTCTATCCCGCGTGGCGAGGTCGCTACGTATGGCGAGATCGCCCAGCGTGTTGCCGCTCGACATCGTGTACCGGGAAACGAGGCACCCGTTGTGTCTCCTCGTGCGGTGGGGGCTGCGGTCGCACGTAATCCCATTTCGATTATCGTGCCGTGCCATCGCGTGGTGGCGGCCGACGGATCGCTCAACGGATATGCCGGCGGCCTTGACCGCAAGGAGTGGCTGCTGCGGCTCGAGGGTGCGTACGAGGAGTAACGCCAGGGCACTTTGCATAGCCAAGACGCCGTGAAAGAACGGGACGCGCTTTCCGAATGGCGTCCCAAGCGGAAACCGTGTCCCGGAATACAGCCTCAGAGTGGGACGCTGTTTCCGGTTGAGACCACTTGCTTGGACATCTATCTACGCCCGCTCCTGCAGGGCGTAGATAGATTTGTCCATGTTGAACAGATAAGCCACGACGCAGGCAATAAAGAACATCGGCAAGTTGCCAAAGCCGAAGACTTCGCAGCCAATAAGGATGGGTGCGAGCAGAATCGCTGACAGCATAAGCCCCATAACGGCGATGTGCACATAGGGGTTGGGGAGCAGTCGCGCCGCAAGGGTCTTGGCGCGGGCAAGACACCAGGCAAAAGCTCCACCTACCATGCCAAACGCGATGTCCAGCACCGCAAGCCGGCCAGACCGGGAAGGTCAAGCGCGCAGGAGGCGGCAACGTCAAAACACAAGCGTTAACTGCGCGCCTTGCTCAACGGGCTGCTCCTTGTGCTCGCTCAGAAGGACCATTCGGTCTTCGTATTGCTTTTCGGTCATTTCGATAACGGTGACCTCTCCAGCGCTTGGAAGATTCAGCTTAAGGCGAGCGATATGCGCCGCTGCAGATTCGCGAGTCACCAACAGGCGCGAATACACCGAAAACTGCTCCATATGGTATCCGTCGTTAATCAGAAACTTTCGAAAGTCGCTATACTGCCGACGCTCGGCTTTGCTTCCCGTTGGAAGATCGAACAGAACCAATAACCTCATAACCCTCATGGCTCCTCCCTATTCAACAGTTACCATCTCGAGCCCTTTTAGCTCGGGCAACAACAGCCTCTTAGGATCCTTTTCGAGAACGGCAGTTCTGAGTGAAGAGAGCGTTGTCTCTATGCACTGCTGACAGCCGCAACGTTTTCCGTCGATAGTCATGACGTGCTCAAACACGCGAGCGAGCAACGCTTTGTCGCGCTGGCCCAAAGGCTCTGCTACGCCGTAGCTCATAACAATTAGATCGACGAGAGGGCGGAACGGTTCAATAAGATCGTCGACGAGATTGAATGCGTTGTAAACGCTGTGATGGTGAAGCCCCTGGGATACGAGCCATCCACCGCCAACGGCTGCTCTTCCGATGCCTGCACGCAGGACGCTGTAACCATAATCGAGGGCGGAGCTCTGCATACTGTTGCGTCTTGTTCCATCGGTAATGAGGGCTTTAAAGTACGCGGAGGCAGCTGCGCCTTCTCGATTATCCGTGTCGCCCGAAAGAACGGTTTTGGCATAAGAGGGGAGAGGTCCTGTAGACAACCCCATTTCTGTGAGAACCGCCGCTTGGTTGAGTATCTTTGCCTGAACGATTCGTTTCCAAAGCTGCTTTTTAAACGGAAGGCTCATGGCAAGCTGATCCTCGACGATGCGCGCATGGCGCGAATGGGCGCCCATGGGGAGCATAAGACCATTGGGCATATGATCGCGCCCACAGATCATGACGCCTATTCCCGCGTCGTTAAGCTGCGACATGCAGGCGACCGTCATCGTGGTTTGATGGGATTCGAGGATGACGACCCAAATGTCCTCGAGGGGAATGGTGGAGCTGCGGTCGTCCACGGTGATCATCAATAGGCCGTTCTTGATGCAGAGGTGGGCCTTGCTCTGGATAAGTATTGTCCGTTGGGCCATTTTGTCGACGACCTTCCCCGCATTAGCGTTACAATACAGCTAAGTCGAAAGCAGCTCACCTTGGGGAAGGGCGCGGCTCCAGACAAGGGGAGCCACTTAAGTGGCTTACCCGTAAAGTAACCCCCGTTCAATCTTCGGATTGGGCGGGGCGAACTTTTTTGGGCGAGTGTTAGCCAGTATTCCGTAAACGGTAGCTATGAATAGCATTTGGGCGGGTCCTTTTGAGTATTTTTTCGCCTAAGGATTGATTCGATTGTGAAGAAAAGTACATAAATCGCTGTGCCGAATACGGCTCTTTTCTTGCGTGAAGCGCGACGTGTCGACGCATTTTGTCTCGAAAAAAATGAATCGCAGATGTAGATCTGAGGTCGAATCAGTCTTCTTTTTTTGAGGCTTGAAACAGAAAAGCCCCTGTTAAAGGGGCTTTTCTGTGCACACATAGCGTATCACCTTGGGGAAGGGCGCGTGCTCAAGACATATCAAAGGAGGCGATTGTATGAGTTATGAGCGTATCACCTTGGGGAAGGGCGCGTGCTCAAGACTTACAAGCTCTACGATGTTCGCTCAGAAAAAGCGTATCACCTTGGGGAAGGGCGCGTGCTCAAGACTCACACGAGCGCGATGTCTACACCTACTACAGCGTATCACCTTGGGGAAGGGCGCGTGCTCAAGACTACGGCAATGCCAACTACACTTCGGCGACGAGCGTATCACCTTGGGGAAGGGCGCGTGCTCAAGACCTCGCCGTGGCTCTCGATGCTTGCGGCATCAGCGTATCACCTTGGGGAAGGGCGCGTGCTCAAGACCAGAAGCTCACCAACCAGCTCAACCAGGCTAGCGTATCACCTTGGGGAAGGGCGCGTGCTCAAGACTTATTGCAGGTGCTATAGTGGAACGTGTCGAGCGTATCACCTTGGGGAAGGGCGCGTGCTCAAGACTTTGACGCGGCCACATCCGTGGTGGCGATGAGCGTATCACCTTGGGGAAGGGCGCGTGCTCAAGACTTGGGTCATGAATCATCCTCCGTCGCTGCAAGCGTATCACCTTGGGGAAGGGCGCGTGCTCAAGACATACACATCATCAATATCAGTCTCATAATAAGCGTATCACCTTGGGGAAGGGCGCGTGCTCAAGACCCAAGTTTAACACCTAAAGAATGTCCACCAAGCGTATCACCTTGGGGAAGGGCGCGTGCTCAAGACTTGTCCGGGCCTCCGATTGTCCCCACCATCAGCGTATCACCTTGGGGAGGGGCGCGTGCTCAAGACGCCAAGCTAGTTAAAGTCTGGAGGAAGTACAGCGTATCACCTTGGGGAAGGGCGCGTGCTCAAGACCTGTGGCGTTGGATGCTTGCGGCATCAAGATAGCGTATCACCTTGGGGAAGGGCGCGTGCTCAAGACCGTCCAATCTTTGATTGCGCTTTCCAGATCAGCGTATCACCTTGGGGAAGGGCGCGTGCTCAAGACGGCTTTACTGGGATATTCCCGAGTACGATTAGCGTATCACCTTGGGGAAGGGCGCGTGCTCAAGACGCGGGCTCGCGGTCGCAAAACTCAAGCTCGAGCGTATCACCTTGGGGAAGGGCGCGTGCTCAAGACGAGAGCGTCAAGCAGCAGGTCTGCGACCACAGCGTATCACCTTGGGGAAGGGCGCGTGCTCAGGACATCTTCACGAACTTGTCGTAGCCCTTCTCGAGCGCATCGCTTCGGGAAGGGCCACGACAAAGACCTTTGCTTTTTTCAACATTCATTGACGATATGGGGTCGGTTGATATGTCGCATGTCGAGAGTGGTATGACTGGGGCGCCTGTTTGAGTCGAGGTACTGCTTCAATAGCGTGAACTAATCCGCTTTCAGCTCAGAATTAATAAGGGATACGCTTAGGCTAATCGGATGTCTTTTCTAGTTGAGAATGCGCCCTATTCGGATCGGATACCGAATAGGGCGCGGAGCTATTTATTGGTGCATGATTATGGACTCGCGAATTATGGCGGGAGCCAGTTTGTTGTCCAACTTGACAACGGTGGGACAGCCTAGGGCTTCTTTAGTGAGCCTGTCGACAAACGACCAGTTTGCATTTGCGATGTTGTAGCCGCTAAACCGCCCAACAAAATCGCCTATCTGTACTAGATCGCCCAGATATATCTCCAGCGGCGGTTTCTTCATGGCACTTTCGGGCACGGGTTTCCAGGCTTTTCGGCCAGTATGCGCCTTCGCAATCCTGGGCACATACGTCCCATCCTTAAGTGCAGGAATATCCGCCTTATAGACGGGGTCTGCGTACCAAGCGCCCTGCCCCTTCTTGGCCTCTGGGTCATGCCAGAGCCTCAGACACAGCATTTCGCTCACCTTGATGACCGACTTCTCGTCTGCCGACACAACGGCGTTGCCCATGACGATGTTCTTATCGGAGCTCGCCTTGCGAGCGAGGTCTTTACCCTGTGCGTTGACGCCGGCATAACGATAGACCGTCTGCTCGAACAACTCGCCCTTTCCCTTACGCGGAACAAAGCGGGTGGGTACGACGAAATCGTGCGCCGCGCGTACTTCGTTCGCAAAGGTTTCCCAGGGCATAACACTTTCGAGAGCCTTCATGATGGCATCGCGGCGCTGGGTCTCGTTCATACCTCTGGTTATGCTCCAGTGTGTCTCTTGGTTGATTCGAGCGGTTTTAATCACGAGGCTTCGACTACATGCTGCAATCACACAAGCATCGGTGGCATGGTGACGATCGTCCGAGCGGTCTTTTTCGCCATTCGAACCAAAGTTAAGCCCCCACCTGCGACGCAGCCATGCGGTCGCTCTGCCAGTGGTGGGAACAACATGTGCTTTTGCGCCATCATCGGGGAACAGCAGGCAGTCGGCGAGGTAAGCGCATACTTCTCGCGACATATAGGCGGTGTCGGTGAAGCTGCGTGCTAAGAATTCGCCTTCCTTGGTATCAAGGTCTTTTTCCAGCAGGAAGTTCTTTTTGCGACGGCTGAGTTTCTGGTTTTCCTGAACGCGACGCTCAAAGGCATCCCATGAAGGCGCGCCGTCGTGGGACATCCATTCGTAAGGTGTCTGTTCGCGTTTGTCCTGATTGCTTTTGGCGAGGACCAGGACTTTGTTGTTGCGTGAGTTTTCTCCCGTGCGAGAGAACGGCAGGATGTGGTCAATCTGCGTGTAGGTGTCGTCGCTAATTAGGCGATCGACTTCGATTTTAGCGCCCGTGTAAAGGTCGAAGCATTTCTGCTCTTCCCACAGGCGGTACTTCTCTATCTGTTTGCCCGTGACCTCATCTGCCGTGCAGCCACGCAGTTCAGCGATTTGCCCGGCAATGCGCTCGCGATTTTTCTCGTTCTTCTTATTGGCCTTGGCAATCTCGTCTTTTGCGCGCTGAGGCAACCTGAGCTCTCGATCAAGCTCAACGTGGATTTCGTTTGGCACGCCCCACTTGCGGCAGATGGCGTTGACCACTTTTCGCATTTGCGACATGGCGCGAATGACGACGGGATTGTTATTTGTCCGACCGGTACGTTCGATCCAGGTCTCATAGGGCATCAGGCGATCGGAGCGCTCGAGCTGGGCGCCAGCGATGCGAAGTCCCAGCAGGCCACAGTCATTTTCGGCCTGCGTAAGGTTGAGAACCTCGGGCTCCTCGAGGCAATCGAGCAGCATGTCGAGTGCTTTTTTGGAACGGTTGCCATAGCCGTTAAGAGCTTTGGATGAATAGGGAAGCCTACAAAGCGCCTCGATCTCCGCTTCCGAAAGCGGTAGCCCCTGAAGCTGCTCTTGGAGTACGGGGAGGGCCGAGGAATATGCCACCGCCTCCATAACGGCATCGGCGAGATCGCGGTCATCGCGCAAACGCTGTAGGAGAATGGGGTTGGCCGCATTGAGGGTATTGCGGAGCACGCGCCATCCCTTGGGCTTGTACACCTCGCGCGTTTTTTCGTCGGCGGCTGGAACTCCCTTAAAGTAATCGCCGGAACTAAGGTCGAGCGCTTTTCTGAGGGCGCCGAATTTAACAGCACAATCTTTGTTGCCTCGAATTGGCTCGCACGAGAACAGGATTGCAATGCATTCATCGCGCTCCGTTGCGGTCAAGGCGCGAGAGGTCCCGTTTTCGTGGATGATGGTGATGTTGCCGAGTGCGCCATAGGCTGAAACGAGTTCGCTCGTAAGCGTGCAGCGTGCGGCTCGTTTTTCTGTTGGAAAGTATGAGCAGTGGCCAACGAGGTCGTACGTGCGGCGGTCGAAGTCTTTGCGCGAACGCTCCCAATCGCAAACCTCGATATACGCGGCCTCAAATTCCGGCGAAGCGTATTTGGAGCCAAAGGAGCGTTGAGCATCAAATAGGATATGAGTTTCTTCGATAAGCTGGGCGTGCGTTACACACTTGTCGTAATTGCCGCCACGATTGCGACTTTGAGGCTGCTGAGCGAGCCATTCGCCAACGGTGCGGCACGAGGTCTCCGCAATTGCTTCCTTGTTGGCCGCAAGGGCGGATAGAACCTTGCCGCCTTCGCTTGATTTATCCTGATTGCCTTCTCCGTGGGGGATGTATCCACGGCGCTTGCAGAGGGAATATAGGACTAGCGCCCACTCGCGATCGTTGAGCAGGCGGTCAAGTCCATCAACGCGAAGCTTGAGCGGCTGCTTGTCGCCTTTTGTGGTGTGGAAGTACTCTTTGGTGGCGTCTTGGGGGATGAGGCCATAAGCCTTGAGGACTTGGAGACAGTGCTTCAGGCGCGCCTGGGTACGGTCAATGTTTCGACGGGTAGAGCGGAAGCCCCTGCGAATAACCGCAAGACTTTGGCCCGTTTTAGGATGAGTTGGAGAGTCAAATAATCTGACGCCCAAATCCAGGATTTCATGATTGGCTGTGTCGATAAGTGCGAATCCGCAGCTTGCAATTCCTGGATCCATGCCAAGCGCAAGATGCCTGGGAAGTCCGAGCTTCCCAATTTCGCGATTGATGGTGATCTCCATGGAGCACCCCTCTCTAATAAGAACTCTAGAGAACAGTACCATCGCGTGAGGACATGAGCCGAGCTCGTTAGCCGAGCGGTCTTTTTGTTAGGCAAACGGAAATGATTTATACAGCCTTACATATCGGTTGCCGGATGATGCCGTTTGTTGAAATTGAATCCCGACTGAATCCTGCCCTGAGATTGAATGCCGGGACAGTTACGATGCTCGGCTTGCTTGCAGGTTTGTAGAGCTCCTTGCATTCCTTCTTAAAGTCGAACGCCATGTTGGCCGCCTTTCTACGTATTGGCCTGCTTAGATAGCTGAATCATATCATAGAAACGAACAACTGTTCGAATGATTTGGCTGACAGATTGAGATGCGTGTGTTGTGTTTGGCGGTCGGCCTGACCCCGTCGATGATTTCTCTGCTTCCCCGGCGCCTCATCTATAGCTGCCGTTTCCCCCATATGAACCCTGCCAAAATAAATCTGTCCCTTTTTGGTCGGCGCGAAATGGGTAATACTAAAGAGTTATCCGACCAGATGGGAATTGATCGATGGCCTATATCGAATTCAAAGACGTCATCAAAGCATACGGCGAGGGCGACGCCCGCATTCATGCGCTCGACGGCGCGAGTTTTACGGTCGAGCGCGGCGAGCTCGCCATCATTCTGGGTGCTTCGGGTGCCGGCAAGACCACGGCACTCAACATTCTGGGCGGCATGGATACGGCGACCTCCGGCACCGTGACGGTGGACGGGCGCGACGTGGGCTCTGCCAACGAGGCGCAGCTCGTGGAATACCGTCGCGCCGACGTCGGCTTTGTCTTCCAGTTCTACAATTTGGTCCCCAACTTGACGGCGCTCGAAAACGTCGAGCTCGCGGCGCAAATCTGCCCCGATTCGCTCGATGCCGAGCAAACGCTTTGCCAGGTTGGCCTGGGCGAGCGCCTCGCCAACTTCCCCGCGCAGCTTTCGGGCGGCGAGCAGCAGCGCGTGTCCATCGCCCGCGCGCTGGCCAAGAACCCCAAGCTGCTTTTGTGCGATGAGCCCACGGGTGCACTCGACTACAAAACCGGCAAGCAGATCTTGCAGTTGCTACAGGACACCTGCCGCAAGCAGGACATCACGGTCATTATCATCACCCATAACTCCGCGCTGGCGCCCATGGCCGATCGCTTGATTCGCTTTAAGAACGGTCGCGTGGAGAGCGAGACGGTCCAGCAAAATCCCGTGCCTATCGAGACGATCGAGTGGTAGCGCCCATGGACCAGGACCGCCAAAACAGCCAAAACCACGATACGGAGCACGCGGGCCGCGACCGGGAGTTCGCGACCTACCGTACCGCTCAAAGCTCAAACGATATGGTGCCGACGGTTTTTCGCCGTGGCATCTACCGCACGATTCGGGGCAGTCTTAAGCGCTTCCTATCTATCGTGGTCATCACCGCGCTCGGCGTGAGCGTGATGTGCGGCCTTAAGGCGGGCTGCGAGGACCTGTGCGATTCGGTTGACGCCTACTTTGACCAGCAGAATGTCTATGACATTAACGTGCAGTCGACCTATGGCCTTACGCGCGACGATCTCGCGGCTATCCAAGAGGTTGACGGCGTCGAGACGGTCGAGGGCATCTACACCGAGACCGCCTACACCGCCGTGGGCACAACGCGCGAGCGCGTGGTCGTGCAAAGTCTCTCCAAGGAGAACATCGATCAGCCGGTGCTGGTGAGCGGCGATTTGCCCGAGAGCGCCGATGAAGTCGCGGTGACTTCGAAGTTCCTGAAGGCTTCGGGCAAAAAGCTCGGCGATACGGTGAGTTTTGCCGCCAATGACGCGAGCTCGTCCAACCAAAGTGCCAAGGATCAGTTTGCCGCGGGCGATTACACCATTACGGCCGAGGTCCTCGATCCTACCGACGTGAGCTCCGACTCGACAGTCAACGCCTTTCGCGCTGCTTCGGCTGCGGACTATAAGTTCTATGTGAGCGAGGATGCCGCGACATCTTCTTCCTACTCCGCAGTCCACGTGATCGTCGAGGGAGCCAAGAGCCTTAACTCCTATTCAGATGCCTACACGACAAAGATCAACGAGGTCAAAGGCAACATCGAGAAGATCCGCGAGGAGCGTGAGAAGGCGCGCGTCCAGGAGTTGACGGTTGACACGCCGACAAGCTTGGATACGGCCGAGCGTCAGGCCGCCATGCTCTTTGGGATCGAGCAGGATAACATCAACCGTATGGCCGAGGGCAGCGAGGAGCGCGTCCAGGCTCAGGCCGAGTTGGACCAGCGCCGCGCCGCCGCCGACCAGTATTTTGCCGATGCCCGCGCCGAGCTTTCCGATCTGGGCGAATGCACCTGGTACATTCAGGACCGCGGTAACATCGCAAGCTACTCGAGCGTCGAGAGCGACAGTTCTTCGATCGAGGCCATCGCCACGGTGTTCCCGTTTATCTTCTTTATCGTCGCCGTGCTCATCAGCCTCACCACCGCTACGCGCATGGTCGAGGAGGAGCGCACGCTCATCGGCCTGTATAAGGCGCTCGGTTATTCGCGCGGGCGCATCCTGTCCAAATACGTGGACTATGCGCTGTGGGCTTGTCTGATCGGCGGCGTGCTTGGCAACATCATCGGCTTTGTGGGGCTGCCGCTGTTCCTGTTTACGGTGTTCGACGACATGTACTCACTGCCCCAGATGCTGCTTTCGTACGACATCGTGTCCTCGATCGTTTCGGTGGCGCTGTTTGCCGTGGGCGTGGTGGGCGCTACGATTATCGCCTGCCGCCACGAGATGGCCGAGACCCCGGCCTCGCTCATGCGTCCCAAGGCCCCACGCGCCGGCTCTCGCATCTTGCTTGAGCGCATCGGCTTTATCTGGCGCCGCATGGGCTTTTTGAACAAGGTGGCAGCACGTAACCTGTTCCGCTACAAAAAGCGCGCTTTTATGACCATCTTCGGTATCGCCGGCTGCACGGCGCTCGTGATCTGCGGTATGGGCATTCGCGACACGTCGGTGGCGCTTTCGCCCAAACAGTACGGGCATATCACGCGCTACGACCTGCTGGCGGTCGCCAATCCCGACGATTTTTCGCAGACGTGCGCGGCATTGGATGAGCGCAGCGCGGCCAATGATTTCAACGTGACCGTGACCTCGACCCTGCCGATTATGACCGACAACGTCACCTTTACGTTTGGCGGCAAGAGCGAGACCGTGCAGCTGATCGTGGTGCCCGATGACCGCACGAGTGACTTGGGCGATTACGTGCGTCTGGAGGATGAGTCCAAAGAACCGCTGCCTTTGCGTGACGGAGACGTGTATCTGAGTAAAAGTTCACAGCTGGTGCTGGGGATTCAGCCGGGCGATACGGCTCACGTCCAGGATTCGTCGCTCAATGTTGCCAAGGTCAAAGTCAGCGACATTTCGCTTAACTATCTGGGCAACACGCTTTACATGACGCAGGGCACCTATGAGCGCGCGTTCGGTCGAAGCGCACGTCTTAACGGCGTCTTTGTGCTGCTTAAGGGTTCGTCGGCCGACCAGATTGCGTTTAGCAAGAATCTTAAGAGTGACGGTTGGCTTACGATTTCGAGTACGGCCGAGCATTGGGAAAACTATGAGGCGAACTTTACGATTATCAATTCGGTCGTGGTGCTCGTGACCTTTATGGCGGCGTGCCTATCGTTTGTGGTGGTGTTTACGCTGTCCAACACGAATATCTCCGAGCGCGAGCGCGAGCTGGCGACCATTAAAGTGTTGGGCTTCCGTCGCGGTGAGGTGCACCATTACGTCAACAAGGAGACACTGATTCTCACGGCGATTGGCGCTGCGCTGGGCGTGCCGCTGGGCGGCTTGCTGGCCGAGAGTTTTACGTACATTTTGCAGATGCCGTCGCTGTACTTTGACGTCGAGGTCGAGCCACTGAGCTACGTGCTTGCCGTGCTGCTGGCCTTTGGCTTTACGTTTATCGTCAACCTCGCCACCAATCGCACCCTCAACAAGATCGACATGGTCGGTGCCCTCAAGAGCGCAGAGTAGCCTGTTCTGGGATTCAAACTGTAGCGAGCTGTGACGTGTCACAGCCGCTTTATTGCATAAACCGCCCCGCCGATTGCATATTTCGGCGGGGCGGTTGCTTTTTGCCTGCAGGTACCCCAGGGGGCGGCGTGCAAATTCTGGAGTTTTCAGCATCCCGGAGTCCGCGGGCGCGGGATCGGACGCACAAAACAGCGCTGGAAGCCCTGATTCTGAGCCCCAACGCCTCAAGAGCTGGCCATTTTTTACAGAACGCGACCCATAGCGCCCGCCTTTCGCCCAAAATCCAGTATGCAGGCACCCTCGGCTGCTGAAAACTCCCAAAAATGCACGCCGCATCCTACCCTAGGCACCCGTAGCTACTCTGCGGGTGCGTGGCCTGATAGTAAGTTGCGGTGGAATAGTTCCTGTTTGGCATAGCAGAGCCATGAAACAGGAACTATTCCACCGCAACGTATTGAGAGGGCTCTTGGCTGTTATGCGTACTAACATTTGTCATGAAATGGCAGGCCATTAGGGGGTTGCTACTCGTAGTTGCGGTAGGGTTGGGGCAGATTCTAACTAGAAATGGTGGTCGTTACCGGTTATTCTCGGCATACTCGGCTCATTCGATTACGGTCGCCACATGAAAGGAACCACTATGGATCTTGCGATGGCACAGCGCCTCGTCGATCGCCGCAGAGCTGCCGGTCTTTCCCAGGAGGCTCTTGCTGCCCAGTTGGGCGTAAGCCGCCAAGCTGTCAGCAAATGGGAACGCAGCGAATCCTCGCCCGATACCGATAACCTTATTGCACTCGCCGCGCTGTATGGCGTGTCACTGGATGAGTTGCTATATGGGGAAGCGGCTAGCGATGTCGACACCTCGGCCGACGATGACGTTGACGCAAATAATTACGACGAGACTGAAGGCACCGAGTCTTCTACCGAGCACGTGGATCCTGACGGCAAGCCACTTGTCGACATTTCCCTTGCACGCGGCATTCACGTTGTCGACCCCAACAAAGGTGAAGAGGTTCATGTTGGTTGGAGCGGCATCCACGTGGCTAACGAGCGCAAGGGTGAAGAGGTCCATGTGGGGCCGGGCGGATTGCATATCGATACGCTAGAGGACGATGGACACAGCGTACATACCAATGCCGACGGCACCGTCACCATCGACGGCGAGACGTTTTCCAGCTGGAAAGAGGCACACGACAAGCTCGACCATCATGGCAAGCATTTCCACACCAAGATCGGTCGCGCATGGAACGAGTTTCCCTTTCCTGCACTTGTCGTCCTCGCCTATCTCGCGCTCGGCATCATCTGCGGCACGTGGGGTATGGGGCTCTTTCTGGTCTTTCTGATTCCCGTCTACGAGGCGATGGGCGACTTTATCGACCGACATCATCTCTCCAAGCTGATCGGCGTCGTCTATGCAACAGCCGCCATTGCCTGGTTCCTCTTTATGTGGCTTTGTTTGGCACAGCCCCATCCCGCATGGGTCATCCTCATCACGATTCCCTTCATAGAGGCACTCATGTGCTGGTGCCGAAAGCAATGGAAGCGCCGCAAACAAGCCTAAGCCGTTCCAACCCGTCAACAATGCTTGGCCAACGCCGCTCGCCCCTTCCAAGTTGCGGTGAAATACGGACCGTTGAGGACCTTGGAGCGTCTAACAGTCCCGATTTCACCGCAACTCACGAATGGACAGGGCAATTCCAACACGGGAACTAGCATTTAACTCGCCGCATGCCAAGAAAAAGGCCGATTTACTACGATGAACTCGATGAGGCCGACCACACCCATCTTTTTCAAAAATCGGCAAGCTTTCTACCTGCGGTTTTACTTTCACCCTTTTCGGCATGGTCGAAGGCATTCGAATCATCGTAGTAATTAGGCGCATTTTGTAGCAAACGGTTCATTCAAGCTCGAACTCGAAGACCGATGGTCCCCTCATCCACGGCTGTGAGCGAAAATACCAAATAGAATAAAAATCGAATGGCTAAGTCTGTTTGGTGAACGGAGGCAATATGGGCGAGGTAACTGAAAGCGACTGGAAGCTGTTTAAAGAGCTGCTCCCAAAATGGCAAGAAAGCTATATGGAAATGCTCATCGGCCAGTACATCGAGATACTGAGCGGTGGCAGTGAAGCGTCCAGTAGATTTTGGGCGTTAGAAGAGCGTATCAATAGGGACAAGCTGTCCTCAGGAGTGCTTGTGAACGATATTCGCCGCAGCACCATGCGTTATGAGATAGCCAACTTGCTTTCCGATAACGTTATCACGCTCGACGACCTTGACGGTTTCACCGAAGACATTAAGGGCTACGCACGACGTTGCATCGGTCGGCAAGAACGCTGAGCGACATGCGCATCCACAGCCGCTGTACTGCATAAACCGCCCAGCCGGATGCATATTTCGGCTGGGTGGTTGCTTTTTGCCCACGGGTACCCCAGGGGGCGGCGTGCAAATCCCGGAGTATTCAGCATCCCGGAGTCCGCGGGCGCGGGAATGGGTGCAAAAAACCGCGTTGAAAGCCTTGATTATGAGCCCTCGGCACCTCAAGGATCGCTCATTTTTACAGTATGCGGCTCATGGCGCCTGCTTTTCGCCCAAAATCCAGTATGCAGGCACCCACGGCTGCTGAAAACTCCCAAAAATGCACGCTGCACCCCACCCTAGGCATCCGCAGCAAGAAGACGAATAGCCTCGGCCTCCCTAGTTACCGCAGGAGCCCCCAGGGCTTACCTCCCAAATCTTTCCGCAGGACGGAAGGACCCCGCCGCGCGAAGCGCACGGCGGGGTCCTGACATGTCCGAGGACGATTTGGGAGGTAAGCCCTGAGGCCTCCGATGGGGGCGGTTCCAGCCGAGGCTATTCGTCGCCGAAGCTGATGCCCAGCGCCTTGGCCTCGCGCACCAGATCACTCTGGGGGTCGACAAACTTGAGCTTGCCGGCGACATCCTCGAGCGGCATGTGGCACATTTTGCCGTCGCGCAGGGCAATCATGTAGCCAAACTCGCCGCGCAGGCAGCCGAGCGCTGCCTCGACGCCGCACTGGGTCGCAAAGATGCGGTCCTGGGCGTCGGGCTGACCGCCGCGCTGCGTGTGGCCGGGGATGGCGACGCGGGTCTCGCGACCGGTCTTGGCTTCGATCTCCTTGGCGATGTCGTACACGATTGACGGGCTCGTGCGCTCGGCGAGCTTCTTCTTGTACTCCTTCTTGGACAGCGCCGCGTCCTCCTTGGAGATAGCGCCCTCGGCGACGGCCACGATGGTAAAGCGGCTGCCGGTCTCCATGCGATGCTCGATGGTCTTGATGACGTTATCCATGTCGTAGGGGATCTCGGGAATCAAGATGACATCTGCGCCGCCCGCGACGCCAGCATACAGCGGAATCCAGCCAACCTTGTGACCCATGATCTCGATAACGAACACGCGCCCATGGCTCGAAGCGGTGGTGTGGATGTCGTCGATGCACTTGGTAGCGACGTCGATGGCGCTCGTAAAGCCAAACGTCAACTCGGTGCCCCAGGTGTCGTTATCGATGGTCTTGGGAACGCCCATGAAGCGGATGTCGCTCTGGATGCGG
>UROO01000042.1 GCA_900549555.1 uncultured Collinsella sp.
TCTACACCCTAGAGTTCGTCGGCAGCGTCAGATGTGTATAAGAGACAGCGTCAAAGGCGGCAACCGGGTCGTCGGCACCGGTGATGGGTCGGCCCACCACGATATGGCTCGCGCCGCGCTCGATAGCCTGAGAAGGCGTCGCCACACGGGACTGGTCACCAAGGGCGGCACCCACCGGACGAACGCCCGGAGTCACGATCAACGCGTCGGGGCCGAGCAGCTCGCGCATGTCATGGGCCTCCATCGGCGAGCACACGATGCCGTCGATACCGTTGGCCTGGGCAAGCTTTGCCAGGCGGGCGGCCTCCTCGGCCACGGGTGACTCGACGCCGATCTCAGCCAGCGAATCCTGGTTCATGCTCGTGAGCACGGTAATGGCAACGAGCTTGGCACGGTCCTCGCGAGCCTCCTCGGCACCCTCGCGGCAGGCAGCGAGCATAGCGCCCGAGCCCAGACCGTGGACCGAAAGCAGGTCGGCACCGGCAAGCGAGGCGGAACGGGCGGCACCGCGCACCTGATGCGGAATGTCATGGAACTTGAGGTCGAGGAAGACCTTAAAGCCCAGGTCCTTGAACGTCTTGACGATCTCGGGGCCCTCAGCGTAATAGAGCGTCATGCCGACCTTGAGCCAAGCGGCATGACCAGAAAGCTCGTGGGCGAACTCGAGCGCACGCTCACGGTCGCAGTCGAGGGCGACGATAACGCGGTCGCGGGCATCAGCCTCTAGCATTCGAAAGCACCTACCAGCTCGTTGATGTCCTTCACGCCCTGGGACTCCGCCCAGGCCTCGAGCTCGTGCGCGATCTTAATCGATGCGCACGGATCGACAAAGTTGGCCATGCCGACCGACACGCAGGTGGCGCCAGCCAGGATAAACTCCGCCGCATCTTCGCCCGTCATGACGCCGCCGACACCGTTGATGGGGATATCGACGGCCTGAGCGACCTCCCAGACCATGCGAACGGCGATGTGGTGGCACAGCGGGCCCGAAAGGCCGCCCTTGGGCTTGGCCACACGGGACTTGCGGGTATGAACGTCGATGGCCATGCCCTGGATGGAGTTGATGACCGAAAGGCCGTCGGCTCCCGCGGCCTCGAGAGCCTTGGCAATCTCGGCGACGTTAACCGGCGCCATCTTCACGAACAGCGGCTTATCGGTCACCTTACGGCAGGCAGCCATAACGGCAGAGGCGCCCTCGGGCGAGGAGCCCATGGCGGCACCGCCGGCGGCAATATTGGGGCAGCTGACGTTGATCTCGTAGCCGGCAGCCCAGGGGCACAGCTCGACATACATCTCGAGCGCGCGGACAAACTCGTCAACGGAGTGACCGGCGACCTGGCAGATGACCTGGCAACCGTCCTTGGAGAGCTGCTCGAGCCACGGACCGGACTCACGGGCAAAGGCAGCCACGCCGGGGTTCTGAAGGCCCACGGAGTTGATCATGCCGCCCGGGATCTCGGCCATGCGAGGCGCGGGGTTGCCGGGCCAGGGCTCGGCAGCACAACCCTTGGTGGTGATGGCGCCCAGCTGGGAGACATCAAAGAAGTTCTGGAACTGCCATCCGTAGCCAAAGGTACCGGCTGCGGTGTTGATGGGGTTCTGCATCTTGACGCCGCCGAAATCGACGGCCATGTTCACGGTACCCACTAGAAGACCACCACCTTGGAAGCATCGAACACGGGGCCGCACATGCAGGCGCCCTTCATACCGTCGACCGTCTCGACATTGCAGGTGTTGCAGGCGCCAAAGCCACAGCTCATCATGCGCTCGAGCGACACCTCACAGTACGCACCGGCCTCGGCGGCAGCGGCGGCGACCTTCTTCATCATGACGGCGGGGCCGCAGCTGGCGACGTAGTCGTAGCCGCCCTCGCCAAGCAGCTCGGCGGCAGGATCGGTGCAAAAACCGTGCGTGCCAAGCGAACCGTCGTCGGTGCACACGTTGACCGTGGCTCCCAGAGCGCGGAACTCATCGATGCCCACGGCCTTGGACGCAGTGCAAAAGCCCAGGCACACGTCGACGGCCACGCCCTGCTCGGCAAGCTTGCCGGCAAGACACAGCACGGGCGGAACACCGATGCCGCCCGCAACGAGCAGCGCCTTCCTGGTGCCCTCGGGCACAAGCCAGCCGCGGCCGCCAGGGCCCAGCAGATTAGAGGTGGAACCATGGGCCATCTGCGACAGACGACGGGTGTCGTCGCCCACGACGGCGTACCACAGCTCAACGGTGCCGGCCTGGGCGTCGGCACGATAGAAGCTCAGGGGCACGCGAAGCAGCGAGGACGCATCGCCGGGCACGGCAATGTTCACAAACTGACCGGGCTTGAGCGCACTTGCAAGCTTGGGGGCCGAGATGACGAGCGAGAAGATGCCGTCGGCGATCTCCTGGTTCGAGACGACCTCGAAGTCGTGCATGCGTGCAGTGGAAGGTGTGGGCATAGACGCTCCAATCCCCCATGCGGTTGCATGGTCAAAACGAACAGAAAGCGCGGCACCGCAAGGGCGCCGCGCACATAAGCGATAAGGCTATGCTAGCAGATGCAGCCGTCGGCGAGCGTCTGCTTGCCGCCGACAAACACATCGGTGGCACGACCGGTAAGCGTGCGGCCGGCGAAACCGGAGTTCTCGGCGCGCGACTCGTAACCGTCCTCGCCGACCGTCCAGGTGGCGGACGCGTCGAACACGGTCAGGTCGGCAACGGAGCCCGCCTTGACCTGAACCTGGTCGAGGCCCAGGATCTCACGCGGCTTGATGGCCATGAGCTCGACCATGCGGCCCACGCTCATCTTGCCCGTGTTGACCAGCTCGGTAAGCACAAGCGACAGCGAGGTCTCAAGGCCGATCATGCCAAAGGGCGCAAGCTCGAACTCGCGGGCCTTCTCCCACGGGGTGTGGGGAGCGTGATCGGTGACGATAACGTCGACGGTGCCGTCGATGACGCCCTGACGGATAGCCTCGGCATCCTCCTCGGTACGCAGCGGCGGGTTGACCTTGAGCGAGGTGTTGTAGGTCTCGTCCAGGTCGTTCTCGGTCAGGAACATGTGGTGCGGGGTGGCCTCGCAGGTAACCTGAACGCCAGCGGCCTTACCGGCACGCACGATCTCCAGGCCATGGGCGGTGGAGATGTGCTGGATGTGCAGCTTGGCACCGGTCAGCTTGGCGATCTCGATGTCGCGGGCGATCTGGAGCTCCTCGCCGGCAGCCGGCCAGCCCTCGAGAGCCAGACGGGTCGATACCTTGCCCTCGTTGATCTGGCCGTGGCCGACCAGGTCCTCGTCCTGGCAGTGGCTCATAAAGACCTTGCCGAACATCTTGCCGTAGTCCATGCAGCGACGGAGCATGCCCGCGCCCTGCACGCCGCGACCGTCGTCGGTGAAGGCGACGGCGCCATGGGCGACCATGTCGCCCATCTCGGACATGGCCTCGCCCTTAAGACCGCGGGTCATGGCGCCCGACGGATAGACGCGGCAGTGACCGACCTCGGCAGCGCGGGACTTGACGAACTCCACGACGGTGCCGTTATCGGTGACGGGATCGGTGTTGGGCATGGCGCACACGCCGGTAAAGCCGCCCTTGGCAGCTGCGCGGGTGCCGCTCTCGATGTCCTCTTTGACCTCGTAGCCAGGCTCGCGAAGGTGAACGTGCATATCCACCAGGCCGGGGACGAGGTACTTGCCGGAAAGGTCGCGGACCTCGGCTCCCTCGACGGCGAGATTCTCGCCGACCTCGGCGATCTTGTCGCCGTCAATCAGGACGTCAACGACACCGTCAAGCTCGACGGACGGGTCGACGACGTGGGCATTCTTAAGAAGCAAGGCCATTATCGGCACCTCCAAGCAGCAGATACAGGATAGCCATACGCACGCAGATACCGGCGTAGACCTGCTCCAGGATGACGGAGCGTTGCGGGTGGTCGGCCATATAGGAGTCGAACTCAACGCCGCGGTTGATGGGGCCCGGGTGGCAGATGATCGCATCGGGCTTCATGAGCTTCTCGCGGTCCTTGGTCAGGCCGAAGAGCTTGTGGTACTCGCGAATGGTCGGGAACGGGGCACCCTCGAGGCGCTCCTGCTGCACGCGCAGCATGTAGACGACGTCCAGCTCGGGCAGGACGGAATCGAGGTCGCTCGTCACGTGGTCGCAGCCCAGGACCTCGGGCGCCGGCGGCAGCAGCGTGCCGGGGGCGACGGCGTAGGTCTCGCAGCCCATGATCTTAAGGGCGGGGATCAGCGAGCCGCACACGCGGGAGTGGGCGATATCGCCGACGACGGCGACCTTCAGACCGTGGAAGTCACCCTTGTGCTCCCAGATGGTGTACAGGTCGAGCAGGGCCTGCGTGGGATGGTTGTGCTTGCCGTCACCGGCGCAGATGACGCTTGCGGGCGAGTTCTGCGTGACGATGTAGGGAGCACCGGCGTGCTTATCGCGAACGACGATGCAGTCGATCTTATAGGCGTTGAGGGTCTCGACGGTGTCGACGAGGCTCTCACCCTTGACCGTGGAGGTCGAGGAGCCGCCAAAGTTAAGACTGTCGGCCGAAAGACGCTTCTCGGCGAGCTCGAAGGAGCTGCGGGTGCGCGTCGAGGGCTCGTTGAACATGTTGACGATGGTCTTGCCCTTGAGCGTGGGGACCTTCTTGATCGCACGCTCGTTGACCTCGGAGAACGCCTTGGCGGTCTCGAGGATGAGCTTAATGTCCTCTTCGGAGTACTCGGTAATGTCGATCAGGTGCTTATGGTTGAACGCCACGGTACTACTCACCTCCCAGCGGCGCGGAGCCCACGTGGGAACCCGGCGCGACGTCGTTAATCTCGACGGCGGTGTGGCCGTCGACTTCCTTCATATATAGGTGCACGTTCTCCTCATGCGACGAGGGAACGTTCTTGCCGACAAAGTCCGGCGAGATGGGGAGCTCGCGGTGGCCGCGGTCAACGAGGACTGCCAGCTCAATACGGCTCGGACGGCCCAAGTCCATGACGGCGTCGAGAGCGGCGCGAATGGTACGGCCCGTATACAGGATGTCGTCCACCAGCACGACGCGCTTGCCGTCGACGCTAAAGGGAATGTTGGTGGCGTGGATCGCGGGAGCGAAATTGGTAGCGTAGTCATCGCGGTAGAAGCTGATGTCGAGGCTGCCGAGCGGAACGTCGACGCCCTCGATCTCCTTGATCTCCTCGGCGAGCTTCTTTGCCAGAAGGTCGCCGCGCGTGACGATGCCGACCAGAGCGAGGTCTTCACAGCCCTCGTTGCGCTCGAGAATCTCGTGCGCGATGCGGGTCATCGCTCGATTGACGGCGGTCTCGTCCATGATGACCGCCTTGGGGGAAGTCGTGCCCATCGATCTCCTTCCTCACATGTCTTGACTGCTGACACAGTCAAAAAAATAGATGCCCGACCGCTCAAAGCGGAACCAGACACCCACAGGAAGGGCTGCTCTTTGGCAGCTATGTAATTCCATGTGGGTATCTCGTACCCCTTTAATGGTCAAGGGATAGTGTAGCCAACCTCGAGCTTAATTGCGAGCATAAATACAGAGCAATCCGTAAACGGAGCCCAATGCTCAATAAACCTATATATATTTGTGGGACGAGCTTGAAAACGTACGCACGAGCTGGCATAATCCCCTCTGTTGCACGCAAATCGGATCTACGTCCAGGGCCGTGGCGTGGGCACTATCGCCAAAAGAGAAATATCTCTGTGTAGATTACGCACAGGGATCTGCTTCTGTGCTATAGTTCAGGCTTGTTTGTTAACGCGACATGTTCGTTTGTCGCCCAAGGAGGGTCAGTTATGTCCAAAGTTTGCGAAGTTTGCGGTAAGCACCCCGTTGCCGGTCGCTCCATCAGCCACTCTCACCGCGTCACCAACCGTAAGTTCCGCCCCAACATCCAGCGCGTCTACGTCGTCGTCGATGGTCACCGTCGCAAGATGAACGTTTGCTCCACCTGCCTCAAGTCCGGCAAGGTTGCGCGCTCCTAAATAAGGTCTTACCAACAAGTACCTCGGACTCTCCGGGTCAAAGACCTCGCGTTCACATAGAACTTACCAAAGGCGCCCTCCCCTACGGAGGGCGCCTTTTTGCGCTCATTGGGGACAGGCTTAGATGGGTGTTTTCACGCATTGGGGACAGACATGACGCACGCATGCGGCGTCCCGATCGGCTCCGGCCCCTATCTCACGCTGCATCCTTCCAGCCTGCAGTAGCCTTGGTCACGCTTGTGGCGCCGATACCGGTGATACGGGCAATTTGCTTGACCGTGAGATGTGCCCGCCTGAGCCTCAGCAGGCAGGCATCGCGTTCGGGGCGTGGCAGGGCCTTGAGCAGCGCAGGATCTATGCTCGGCAGGACTTCGCGCGCAACGGAAAGAGCCTCCTCATCGGGGATCCGCCGGCGCGGAAGAACCTCCACTGACCAGATGCGCCCGGCGACTTTCTTGAGATGCTCGCAATAGCGACGGGAGCCTCCGACAACATCGAGCATAGGGGCCGCATCACAGATGTCAAAGGGATCATAGCCCAGCTGATATGCCTTATAGCTTGACCAGCGGTACGCCTCGAGCGAGTCAAGCGCACCCTTCACGGGATTGAGATGAATATAGTCGAGCAGCTGTACCGCCTGTGTGTCCGACTCAACCGCGACCCGCGAATAACGATTGTCAAACAAATGCCCAGTTCTCCCAGTTTTCCCGTTGAAATACTTAGCATATGCCGTCAGTGCACACTGCATTGCCTTTGAAAGATTGTCAAATGGGTCATCAACCATCAAATGGAAATGATTGTCCATAAGGCACCAAGCCAACACCGCCACTTTATGGCGCGCAAACCTGTCCGAGATGTCCGATAAGAAACGATATCGGTCAGAGTCATCTTCAAAAATAATCTGTTTAGAGTTACCACGGTCAAAGACGTGGTAATAGCCGGTGAGCGAAACGGCGCGGGCGCATCGGGGCATAAACTCTCCTTTCAAAGCTGTACAGGCAACACCTAAAAGGAGAGAAGCAACGCGAAATGCTGAGCCTGCAACCTATTTATATCCAATGAGCGGCAATAAGAGGCCCAGAACGGCAAAATGACAAATCGATGTCTGTCCCAAATGAGTGAAAGCACTCATGTAAGTCTGTCCCCAATGAGCGGTGCGATGCAGCATCCCCAATGAGCGGGGCGATGCACTGGTAGATAGTTTAGTTAAAACGCTTCAGTATATTGAAGCGTTTTAGTGTGCCTTTTACAGGAATCTGACCGTTCGCCGAATAATTTCTTGCTATCATGCAAGGCGTAGGGTAAATCTCCGATCGCAAGGAGACACAAATGGTGAAAAAGTCACCGGAAAACACTACTCCCGCAATTGTGGACAACGTAGAGGCGCTTGAGGCTAAGCTCGCTCAGATGCGAGAGGCCCAGGCGCTTTTTGCTACGTACACGCAGGAGCAGGTCGACAAGATCTTCTATGAGGCCGCCATGGCCGCCAACAAGGCTCGTATCCCGTTGGCGAAGATGGCCATCGAGGAGACCGGCCGCGGCGTTCTTGAGGACAAGGTCATCAAGAACCACTACGCCGCAGAGTACATCTACAACGCTTACAAGAACACCAAGACCTGTGGTGTCCTGGAGCGCGACGAGGCTTACGGCATCACCAAGATCGCCGAGCCCATCGGCATCGTGGGCGCCGTCATCCCGACGACCAACCCCACCTCTACCGCGATCTTCAAGACGCTGATCAGCCTGAAGACCCGCAACGCCATCATCATCTCCCCGCACCCGGCTGCCGCCAAGTGCACCATCGCCGCCGCCAAGCTCGTGCTTGACGCCGCCGTCAAGGCCGGTGCCCCCGAGGGCATCATCGGCTGGGTTGATGTCCCCTCCATCGAGCTGACCAACATGGTCATGCGCGACGTCGACATCATCCTCGCCACCGGTGGCCCGGGCATGGTCAAGGCCGCTTACTCCTCGGGCAAGCCCGCCCTGGGCGTTGGCGCCGGTAACACCCCGGTCGTCATCGACGACACCGCCGACGTGCTGCTCGCCGTCAACTCCATCATCCACTCCAAGACCTTCGACAACGGCATGATCTGCGCTTCCGAGCAGTCCGTGACCGTCATCGACACCATCTATGACCAGGTCAAGGCCGAGTTCCAGAAGCGCGGCTGCTACTTCGTCAAGCAGGGTGCCGAGATGGAGGCCCTGCGTGCCGCCATGTTCAAGAACGGCGCTCTCGATCACCGCATCCCCGGCATGGCTGCCGCCAAGATCGCCGAGCTCGCCGGCATCGAGGTTCCCGCCAAGACCAAGATCCTGATCGCCGAGGTCACCTCCACCGACCCCGCCAAGGAGGAGTTCTCCCACGAGAAGCTCTCCCCGGTCCTGGCCATGTACCACGCCAAGGACTTCCAGGAGGCCGTCGACAAGGCCGAGCACCTGGTGCTCGCCGGTGGCCCGGGCCACACCGCCTCTCTGTACGTGCACCCCGCCCAGGCCGAGAAGATCAGCCTGTTCGAGCACGTCATGAAGGCCTGCCGTATCGTCATCAACACCCCGTCCTCGCACGGCGGCATCGGTGACCTGTACAACTTTGGCATGAAGCCGTCTCTGACCCTGGGCTGCGGCTCCTGGGGCGGCAACTCCGTCTCCGAGAACGTTGGGGTGAAGCACTTGATCAACGTTAAGACTGTGGCCGAGCGCCGTGAGAACATGCTGTGGTTCCGCGCTCCCGAGAAGGTCTACTTCAAGAAGGGTTCCACGCCCGTCGCCCTCGACGAGCTCGGTACCGTCATGGGCAAGAAGCGCGCCTTCATCGTCACCGACCAGTTCCTCTTCAAGAATGGCAACACCCGCGCCATCGAGGCCAAGCTCGACGAGATGGGCATCGCCCACGACTGCTTCTACGACGTCGAGCCCGATCCGTCGCTGCAGTGCGCACGTCGCGGCGCCAAGCAGATGGCTCTCTTTGAGCCGGACGTCATCATCGCCGTCGGCGGTGGCTCCGCTATGGACGCCGGCAAGATCATGTGGATGATGTACGAGCACCCCGAGTGCAAGTTTGAGGACATGGCCATGGACTTCATGGACATCCGCAAGCGTATCTTCACCTTCCCCGAGATGGGCAAGAAGGCCTACTTCGTCGCCGTCCCGACCTCTTCGGGTACCGGCTCCGAGTGCACGCCGTTCGCCATCATCACCGACAAGGAGACCGGCATCAAGTGGCCGCTCGCCGACTACGCGCTGCTCCCCAACATGGCTATCGTCGACGCCGACAACTGCATGACCGCCCCGCGCGGCCTGACCGCTGCCTCCGGCATCGACGTCATGACCCACGCCATCGAGTCCTACGTCTCCATCATGGCTTCCGACTACACCAAGGGCCTCTCCGAGCGCGCTGCCAAGCTCGTCTTCGAGAACCTGCCCTCCAGCTTCACGAACGGCGCCAAGGACCCGCATGCCCGCGAGGAGATGCACAACGCCTCCTGCATGGCCGGTATGGCCTTCGCCAACGCCTTCCTGGGCCTCAACCACTCCATGGCCCACAAGCTCGGCGCTTTCCATCACCTGCCCCACGGCCTCGCCAACGCCGTCATCCTGACCCGCGTTATGCGCTACAACGCCGCCGAGGCTCCCGTCAAGATGGGTACCTTCTCCCAGTATCCTTACCCCAACGCGCTGCACAACTACGCCGAGATGGCCAAGTACTGCGGCATCGAGGGCAAGGACGACAAGGAGGTCTTCGAGAACTTCATCACGAAGCTCGAGGAGCTCAAGGACTTCATCGGCGTCAAGAAGACCATCGCCGACTACGGTGTTGACGAGCAGTACTTCCTCGACACCCTCGACGAGATGACCGAGCAGGCATTCAACGACCAGTGCACCGGCGCTAACCCGCGCTACCCGCTCATGAGCGAGATCAAGGAGCTCTACCTGGACGCCTACTACGGCCGCGAGCCCCAGGACTACGCCGTCTGCTAGTTTTTAGCACGGTTATTTGCGGCGGGGGTGCACGGGTGTACGCACGCCCCCGCCGTTGCTTCTATCGCATCGTTGAAAGGATGCAATCATGCTGCTCCCCGATTCCAAGACCGAGCTCGTCCGTCGCGGCAACAAGGTCGTTTACGACCTGGGCGACAAGATCGTCAAGGTCTTTAACGAGACCAAGCCCGTCTCCGACGTGTTCAACGAGGCTTTGAATCTTGCCCGCATCAATGAGTGCGGCATCCGCAGCCCCAAGGCTCTCGAGGTTTCTCAGCTCGAGAACGCCAACGGCTGGGCTCTCGTGACCGAGAAGGTTCCGGGCACCACCCTTGCCGAGAAGATGACTGCCGAGCCCCAGCGCTTTGGTGAGTACCTCGAGATGTTCGTCGACCTCCAGATCGAGATCCACGGCTACACCTCCCCGCTGCTCAACCGTCAACGCGATAAGTTCGCCCGCATGATCGACAGCCTCGATCAGCTCAATGCCACCACGCGCTACAACCTTCAGGAGCGTCTGGACGGCATGACCAAGGAGTTCAAGGTCTGCCACGGCGACTTCAACCCCTCCAACATCATCGTCGGCGACGACGGCCAGCTGTACGTCTGCGACTGGGCACATGCCACCCAGGGCTCCCCTGCTGCCGACGTTGCCACCACCTACCTGCTCTTTGCCCTCAACAGCAAGGACCAGGCTGAGGCCTACCTGGAGCTCTACTGCGACCGCGCCGATATGCCCATGCAGGTCGTGCGTCAGTGGACGAGCATCGTCGCCGCTTCCGAGCTCGCTCGTAAGCGCAACGTGAACGATGAGTTCCTTAAGAACTGGATCGACGTCGTCGATTATCAGTAGTATCTGAGCGATTTATTTCGCATCGGAGGCACAAAGGAAAACCCCGCAGCTCATTTGGGCTGTGGGGTTTTCCTTTACCCGTCGAGCTTATTCACGCAACAAAAAAGACTGCTCCGCATCTCATCCTAAGAGAGATGCGGAGCAGGCCTGCAATTACATCTACTTGCAGAAATGTCGATTAACGACGTGCTGCCTTCACAAGCTCGGCGACCTTGGCGACGACCTCATCAATCGCCACATCCTCGCGCTCGCCCGTGGCACGGTCCTTGAGCTCGACGGTGCCGTTCTTAAGACCACGCTTGCCGAGCACTACCTGATACGGGAAGCCCATAAGGTCGTTGTCGGCAAACTTAAAGCCGGGGCGCTCGTCGCGGTCATCCACGACAACCTCGATACCCTCGGCGCACAGACCCTCAACGATTTGGTCGCAGACGGTAGCGCACTCCTCCTTCTTGGGATCGAGCGGAATCACCGCGACCTCGTACGGGGCAACGGAGACCGGCCAGACGATACCGTGCTCGTCGTTATGCTGCTCCACGACGGCAGCGAGCGAGCGAGACACGCCCACGCCGTAGCAACCCATGATGAGCGGCTTCTCCTTGCCATCCTCGTCCATAAAGGTGGCACCCATGGCCTCGGAGTACTTGGTGCCCAGCTGGAACACCTGGGAGACCTCGATGCCGCGAGCAGCAGAGAGCGGCTTGCCGCAGTGCGGGCAGGGGTCGCCGGCGACGACGGTGACCAGATCGGCCCACTCGTCGACGGTAAAGTCGCGCTCGGGGCAGGCACCGGTAAAGTGATAATCGACCTCGTTGGCACCGCAGGCCCATTGCTTGGACTCGCGCAGACTCTCGTCGCACACTAGACGGATGCCCTCGGGCAGGTTAACCGGTCCGATAAAGCCCTTGTGCAGACCGTAGGTCAGGAGCTCCTCGTCGGTCATCATGCGATAGCCCTTGCCAAAGACGTGCTCGGCCTTGCAGTCGTTGAGCTCATGATCGCCCGGAACGATGGCCACAACCGGCTTGCCCTCGGCGTCGATGAGAGCCAGGGACTTGCGCGTACCGTTCTCGGGGAAACCGAAGAACTTGGCGACGGCCTCGATGGTGCCCATACCCGGAGTCTCGACCTTGGTGAGCGTACCGTCGCCGGGGCCCTCGGTCACGACGACCTTGGTGCTTGCCGCCTCGTCGTCGGCAGCAAAGCCGCAGTCGTCACAGTAGACCAGCGAAGCCTCGCCGGCCTCGGCCAGCGCCATGTACTCGACGGAGGTGTCGCCACCGATCTCGCCGGAATCGGCAACGACGGGCAGGGCCTTGATGTAGCAGCGCTCGCAGATATTGGCGTACGCCTGCTTCATCTTGTCGTACTCCTCCTGCAGGCTCTCCTGCGTAGCGGAGAAGCTGTAGGCGTCCTTCATAATGAACTCGCGACCGCGCATGAGGCCAAAGCGGGGACGGAACTCATCGCGGAACTTGTCCTGGATGTGATAGAGATTCACCGGCAGCTGCTTGTAGGAACGCAGTTCATTGCGAACCAGAGCAGTCACGGTCTCCTCGTGCGTGGGGCCCAGCACGAACTCGCGGCCGTGGCGGTCATCAAAGCGCACGAGCTCCTTGCCATAGGCATCGATACGGCCCGACTCGCGCCACAGCTCGGCATCGACCATGATGGGCATCATGAGCTCCTGGGCACCGGCAGCGTCCATCTCGTCGCGCACGATGTTCTCGATCTTGCGAATCGAGCGCCACGCGAGCGGCAGATAGGAATAGAGACCGGCGGCCTCCTTGCGAATCATGCCGGCACGCAGCAGCAGGCGATGGCTCGCAAGCTCGGCATCGGCCGGATCCTCTTTGAGCGTCGGAGCATACAGCTTAGACATATACATTGCTCGAGTCATTTATTTCTCCTCAATAAGCTTGTCGACCTCGGCCATAAGCGCGTCGACAATTTGGTCCTCAGCTACTTTACCAATGATCTGGCCGTGCGAAAAGAGCAGGCCCTGACCTCGTCCGCAGGCAACACCCAAGTCGGCGTCAGAGGCCTCGCCGGGGCCATTGACTGCACAGCCCATCACGGCAATCGAAAGCGGCGCGGAGTAGTTCTTAAGCCGCTCGGTGACATCCTCGGCGATAGGAATGAGGTTAACCTGGCAGCGAGCGCACGTGGGGCACGAGACGATCTCGGGACCACGGCGGCGAAGGCCGAGCGACTGCAGAATACCCCAGGCGACCGGCGGTTCCTCGACCGGATCGGCCGTGAGCGAGACGCGCATGGTGTCGCCAATGCCCTCGGAAAGCAAAATTCCCAGGCCCACAGAGCTCTTAATGGTGCCCTGGAGCTTGGTTCCGGCCTCAGTCACGCCCAAATGAAGCGGAACATGGGGAATTTCGCGCGACAGGGCACGATAGGTGTCAAGCGTCGTGGACACGCTATGAGCCTTGGCGGAAAGCACGATATTGGTAAAGCCGCGATCCTCAAAATGTTTGACGAAACGCTCGCTCGACATCACAAGCTTTTCGGGCTGCGTAAGGTCATCGCGCTCGGCGATATCCTGCTCAAGCGAACCGGCATTGACGCCGATACGAATCGCACAGCCCGCGGCACCAGCAGCATCGATCACCGCGTCAACCTTGGCCCAATCGCCGATATTGCCGGGATTGATACGCAGCTTGGCAGCACCGGCCTCAACGGCACCAATGGCGAGCTTATGATTAAAGTGGATATCGGCGACTATCGGCACCGGAGACTCGGCACAGATGGTGCGGAAACCCTCGAGCGCGGCCTCGGTGGGCACGCTCACGCGCACAACATCACAACCCGCCTGGGCGAGTGCACGAACTTGTGCAAGCGTTGCCTGCGCGTCGGCGGTATCGGTGCAGGTCATGGATTGGACCACCACCGGTGCGCCGCCACCGATCTGAACGCCGCCCACATGCACGGGGCGCGTCAGCTCGCGCGGCAAAGGATGGGATAAAGACAATCCAAACACTCCCCTACAAAATAAATCGAAGGACGTCGGAACGAAGCATATAGACAAACAGCAGCGCAAAGAGCACGATGCCGACATAGCTGACGATCGTCTGCACCTTCAGCGGCAGCTCGCGACCGGCGACCTTTTGGATGATCTCGATAACCAGCTTTCCCCCGTCGAGCGGCGGAATGGGCAGCAGGTTCATAAAGCCCAGCGAGAACGAGATGAGCGCGGCAAATGTCAAGAAGGTCGCGGGGCCGGCTGCCGCCGCCTGAGAAGACATGACGCTGATGCCAACAATCGAGCTGGACTGATCGAGTATCTCCATCGTATGCTGCGGCTGCAGCAGACGCATAACGCCCTCAGCAGTCTGCTGAACATAGGAGAACGACAGGCGCGCCGAGGTGATAGGGTCCAAATGGACCACCTGCGTAGAAGCATAAACGCCCAAACGCTCGTCCTCCTTGAGCGCAACCGAGGTCGAAAGTTTCTTGCCGTCGCGCTGGTACTCAATGGCGATATCGTCCTGACCGGCAGCCTTGCCGATGGCATCATACACATCCATCCAGCTGGAGCAGGACACGCCATCGACACTAAGAATCGTGTCGCCGGCCTCGATGCCCGCCTTGGCGGCTATCGAGCCTTCTTCGACCTGACCGATCACATTGCTATCGACCGGCACCGATACGCCGGCGATAGAGTAGATGCTCATAAGCAGCAAAAAGCCCGTCAGGATATTGACGAGAATGCCCGCGAGCAGCATAAAGGCACGCTTGAGAAAACCCTGGCCCAGATAGGTATGCGAACGCTCCTGCTCAAGAAACTCCGAAGCAGTGACCGGCAGTTCCCACACATCGCCCTCGGCCTGTCTCTTATACACATCTCCGAGCCCACGAGACGGACTCCTATCTCG
>UROO01000043.1 GCA_900549555.1 uncultured Collinsella sp.
GAGCGGGGGCTCCTGTCGTTTCCGTGCCCTCGGATTGGGTCATAGTGTCTGTCGTGTGCTCAGCCTGCGGCGTTACCATGGTCCATTAGGGACGGAGGAAAACAGATCATTTTCCTTGGTTCGTGGAACTAGATCACGATGCCGTTGCAGTGGTCGATTTCGTGTTGGATGATCTCGGCGGTGTAGCCCGAGAAGTTTTTGATGCGGTGGACAAAGTTCTCGTCTAAATACTCAACCTTAATGCGGCGATAGCGGGTGCAGGGACGCTCGCCGATCAGCGAGAGGCATCCTTCGCTCGTCTGATAGGCATTGACGTGCTCAAGAATTTGAGGGTTGTACATGAGCAGCGCCCTGTTGCCGTCCTTTACGCAGATGATGCGTTTGCGCACGCCGATCATGTTGGCGGCGAGGCCCACGCACTCGTGCTCATGCTCGTGGAGCGTATCCAGGAGGTCTTGCCCGATCACGGCGTCATCGGGTCCTGCGTCTTCGGAAGGCAGGCGCAAAAAGAACTCGGATTTCATGATGGGCTTAATCATGGCGGGCTCCTCATGTCTTACGCTTTCGTGGACTTTTAATAATAGCGCGGAAGGAAAGCTGCGCGTCCGCGTTACAATCTTTCGACGTTGGACCATGTTGCCAGATTCGTCGTGTACGGCGTCTGGTGTAAGTCTAGGGCTCATTTTCGCCCTGGACCGTTCCTCTGGGGCGATGCGATTGTCGTTCTAAGAGGAAGGAATTTCATGGGGACCAAATCCCAAAAGCAAACTCAATCACCGTCGACGGCCTCGGCGCTTCTCGTCGTAATGTATGTTGCAGCCTTTGTCGCCGCGTTTAACGAGAACATCATTAATGTGGCGTTGCACGACATTATGGCGGCCTTTTCGGTGAGTGCCACCACGGCGCAGTGGCTCGTTTCGGGCTACATGATCGTGACGTCGATCTTTACGGCCATCATGGCCTTCCTGTCCGGCCGTTTCTCGACGCGCAAGCTGCTGTTTTTCGCATGCGGATGCATGGTCGCCGGCGAGGTCCTGTGCCTGTTCGCTCCGTCGTTTAGCGTTTTGCTGCCAAGTCGTATTTTGCAGGCTGCGGGATCGGGCATCTTGTTCCCGCTCATGATGAACGTGGTGCTGTCTTGCGCTCCGCGCGAGAAGCTCGGTCTGTATCTGAGCCTGGGTGGTGCCTGCATTACGCTGGGGCCGGCGTTTGGACCCGTGATCAGCGGTCTTATGTGCACGTTGTTTGGCTGGAGGGCGGTGTTCGTAGTGCCGCTGGTGGGCGGTATTGCGGTCGCAGCGGCGGGCGTTAAGCTTGTTCAGAATGTCGGAGAGCGTTCGAACACCACGCTTGATATTCTGTCGGTTGTTTTGCTCGCGGCCGGCATTACGGCATTTGTGTATTCCGTAGGCGAGTTCTCGACCAATCTGATTGCCGGTATCGTGGCGCTGTTCGCCGCCATTGTGCTGCTCGGCCTGTTTGCCGCCCGTCAGCTCAAGCTCGAACATCCGGTGCTTAACGTGCGTCCCATGGCGAGCGTTCGCTTTTGGCCTGCGTGCCTGCTTGTGGTGGTGTCGATGATGACGACGTTCTCGATGAGCGTTTTGTTGCCGCTCTATTTTGAGGGTGCATACGGCATGACCGCACTTATTGCGGGCTTGCTCATTTTGCCGGCGATTGCCTGCAACGCCGTGACCTCGATTGTGGGCGGACGCGTGATGGACGCCCGTGGCGCATGGGCGCTGCTGCCGGTCGGCTTTGCCCTGATTGCCGTGGGACAGACTGCCATATCGATGACGGCGGCAAGCATGAACATCGGCATCGTCGTGGCGCTGACCGTTGTGGTGTATGCCGGAGTCGGTTTGGTGCTGAGCCCCTCGCAAACGGCCGGCTTGGAGACGCTGCCTGCCGCTGAACATCCTCACGGAACGGCATTGCTCAACACGTGGAACATGATTGCCGCATCGTTAGGCCCGTCGCTGTTTATCGGCCTACTCTCGAGTTCTGCGGCGACTGCCGGCGCGGCTGGCGCTGCGACCGATGTTGCCCAGGCGATTGGATTTGCAGCTGCCGTGCGTGTGGCGGCTGTAATTGCCGTGGTTGGGTTCGCGACGTCGCTGGTGTACGCTCGTCGCGAGTCGCACATGTCGCATTAATGTGTGCACATAGATTCTGCAGCTAGATTGGATGGCGACACCATAAACTAATGGACGTTTTGCCGAGAGGCATGAATGTTTAAAGCGCAAAGAGTGCGCGACGGGCCCCGCGAATGGGGCGATGATGCCCGAGAGGGCCAAGAAGGAGTCTCATGTCCGAGAACGAAGAGATCATGAACGAGACCGAGAACGAGACCATGGCTGCCGAGGTCGAGGCAGTCGAGACCGTGGAGACCGAAGCTGCCGAGGTTGAGGCTGCTGTCGAGGTTTCCGCCGAGGAGGAGGCCGAGGTTGCCGAGGCCGCCGTTGATTACGATGACGAAGAGCTGATGGACAAGATGCAGAAGGCCGCCCGCCTGCTGCGTAGCCGTCGCTTTGCTATTTCCAAGGAGGAGGAGGCCAAGGCCGAGCGCATGGCGAACATCGAGCGCGCCATCAAGCTCCTTGACCTCAAGCCCAAGATGGAGCAGAAGGAAATGTCCGACCTGCTGGGCATGCGCCTTCGTGAGCTCGATGGCCTGATGGCTGAGGCCGAGGCTGCCGATCTGGTCGGCCGCATCGACGACGCCGAGGGCGATATGCGCAAGATCGTCGTCTTCGCTGCCGAGGATGCCGCTGAGGGCCTGGTCGAGCTTGCCAACAAGAAGGAGAAGCTCCTGCCCGAGCTTTCTTACGAGGAGGCCACCGAGCTGATGGCCGCTCTCGATAAGGTTATCGCTCCGCTCGTCGCCATGGGCCTGGACGAGGATCGCGGTCCTCGCGGCGGCCGTGACGACCGCGGTGGCCGTGGCGGCGACCGTGGCGGTCGCGGCGGCTTTGGCGGCAACCGTGGTGGCTATGGCGATCGCGGTGGCAACCGTGGCGGCTTCGGCGGCAACCGCGGTAACGACCGCGGCGGTCGCGGTGGCGACCGTGGCGGCCGTAACGGCGGCGGCTTCCGCGGCAACCGCTTCTAGGGGTTACGCGGTTCTACGAACCGCGTAACTAGTTGACGCTGCAAACCCGCCAGAGCGGCAATCTGCCTTTCAACTTCGGCGGCATGACCAGAAGGTCAATGCCGCCTCGTTTCAAGGCACCTTGCTCGCTCTGGCGGGTTTTCGCTGTCGGTACCAAAACATCGGCGTTGTCGAAGTAGTCATTGGGGACGTTCTTAAACGACTACATAGCATGAGAGTGGGTAATCTCCCGGTTTGAGCCTGCATTCAAGCTCAAAGTGGGAGATTATCCACTCTCGTTTGCTATGCGTCCGAAAATCCACGCTCGTTTGTTTTCTGCCTACATTTGGAGGAAGAGCTCGTGGAGGCGGGTGTCGTCGTCGAGCTCGGGGTGGAAGGTGACGCCGAGCTGGTTGCCTTGGCGAGCGGCGACGATGCGACCGTCGACTTCGGCTAGGGCCTTGGCATTGCCGTGCACCTCGACGATGCGGGGTGCACGGATAAACGTTAACGGCACTTCTCCGTCGATACTGCCTACCTGCCCCTTGGTGCGAAAGCTGCCGAGCTGTCTGCCATAGGCATTACGCTCAACGAGCACATCCATGGTTGCCAGGCACGGCGTCCCCTTATCGTCGTGGGCGGCAAGGTCGCGCGCCAGCAGAATCAAGCCGGCGCAAGTTCCCAATACAGGCATACCTTCAACAATGCTGGTGCGAAGCCCCTCGAGCATCCCCAGTTCCTCAAGTAGCTTGCCCTGAACGGTGGACTCGCCGCCAGGGAGGACCAGGCGATCAAAGTTCTGCCGCAAATCGGCCGCCTGCCTCAGCTCAATACAGTGTGCGCCCAGCTCGGATAGTCTTGCCTTGTGCTCGGCAAAAGCGCCTTGGACCGCCAACACGGCGACCGTTTGGTCTGCATAATCGCTCATGTGCGACCCTTTCTGCCGGACTAGCGCCCGCGCTCCTCCATGATGACCTCGATCTCGTCTGCGTTGATGCCCACCATGGCCTCGCCCAGGTCCTCAGAAAGCTCGGCAATGAGCTTGGCGTCGGTGAAGTTTGCCACAGCCTTAACGATGGCGGCGGCGCGCTTGGCGGGGTCGCCACTCTTAAAGATACCCGAGCCGACAAAGACACCCTCGGCGCCCAGCTGCATCATCAGCGCGGCGTCGGCAGGGGTTGCCACACCGCCAGCAGCAAAGTTCACGACGGGGAGCTTGCCCGTGGCGTGGACATCGCGTACCAGCTCGACCGGAACCTGCAGTTGCTTGGCTGCCTCAAAGAGCTCATCATTGCGCAGGGCGACAACGTCATGGATCTGCTTTTGGATCTTGCGCATGTGGCGCACGGCCTGGACGACGTCGCCCGTGCCCGGCTCACCCTTGGTGCGAATCATCGTGGCGCCCTCGGCGACGCGGCGCAGCGCCTCGCCCAGGTCGCGGGCACCGCAGACAAACGGGACGTCAAACTGGGTCTTGTCGATGTGATAGACGTCATCGGCAGGGGAGAGAACCTCGGACTCGTCGATGTAATCGATCTCGATGGCCTGCAGGACCTGCGCCTCGACAATGTGGCCGATGCGGCACTTGGCCATAACGGGGATGGAGACGGCCTCTTGGATGCCCTTGATCATCTTGGGGTCGCTCATGCGCGAGACGCCGCCTGCGGCTCGGATGTCGGCCGGAATGCGCTCGAGTGCCATGACGGCGCAGGCGCCCGCCTCCTCGGCGATGCGTGCCTGCTCGGGCGTGGTGACGTCCATGATGACGCCGCCCTTGAGCATCTGCGCGAGCTCGCGATTGAGTTTGACGCGATCGGCCTTGCTGGTCTGTTCTGCCATGGTTGCTCCCTTGGTTGGCATGTGCATTGCTTGACGGAACATCCTATCGAGGAGCTGGGTATGGCGAAATACTCAGTTTTCGAGATAATGACAAGGTCAGACTAATACCAGATTGAACAGCGCGATAAGGTCAGGTGGCAAACCCATGCTTGACTACAATTTGGAAAAACGCGGCGAAGCATCGCTCTATGAGTATGTTTACCAGCAAATTCGAGATGATATCGTAGCTGGACGCATTGCGGCGGGGGAGCATCTTCCGTCTAAGCGCGCCTTTGCCAGTCATCTGGGAATCAGTGTCATTACCATCGAGAATGCATATAGCCAGTTGCTTGCCGAGGGCTATATTTGCTCAATGCCGCGGCGTGGCTACTACGCTTGTGAGCTTCCGGATGCACCGGTTTTGCCTTTGGCTACGGGGAACATCGACCGAGATGCCGTCTCTATGGGCCCCGGCGCGCATGATGTCAACGGACAGGTCGAGCGATTCGATGCGCTCTCTCCTTCCGCTTTGGAGGCGGCGCGGCTTTGGCAAAGCGCACTGCGGGCGACGCTGGCATCCGAAGACGAGCGCGAGATCTTTTCGCCCGCACCGGCACAGGGCACCGCTCGGCTACGACGCGCAATTGCTCGCCATCTGCGCGGGACAAGGGGTATGAATGTCGATTCCGACAACATTGTTATCGGCGCGGGCGCCCAGCTGCTCGATACCATGTTGGTTCAGCTGCTTGGAGCCGACAAAGTGTATGCCGTTGAGGATCCGGGCTATTTACGCCTGACGCGCATCTATCAGGCTATGGGCTGCGAAGTTCGACATATCCCGTTGGATGACGACGGCGTGGACCTGAGCGCTCTGCAGAAAACCGGGACCGATGTTCTTCACTTGATGCCGTCTCATCAGTATCCGACCGGCCTTGTGACGAGTATTGCGCGCCGCTATGCGCTGCTGAGCTGGGCCGCCGAGCGACCAGGTCGGTATCTCATCGAAGATGACTTTGATTGTGAGTTTCGCCTTGCCGGCAAGCCGATTCCCGCGCTCGCATCAATCGATGCCGCTCAATCGGTCATCTACACCAACACGTTTTCGAAGAGCCTTTCATCGGCGTTGCGTTTGGCATATATGGTTTTGCCCGATGAGCTGATGGAACGGTTTAGGCACAACCTTGGTTTTTACGCCTCGTCGGTGAGCTCTGTTGACCAGGTTGCTTTGGCGCGTTTGCTGGAATCGGGTGATTACGAGCGGCATGTGAACCGCGTGCGCGTTCGTGCTCGTGAGGCGCGTGATGGCCTGGCGTCGCTTGTGCGGAAGACGTTTCCGGCAGGGGAGGTCTCGATTGAGCATGCAGACGCGGGCCTTTACTGCACTGTGGTTGCGGAGTGCGGAACGGGCGGAAGCTCTTTTGCGCGGGCTCTCACGCGCTCGAGTATCCCGTTTATCGATATCAGTGACTGTTATTGGTGCGCCGATGGTGCATTTGTCCCTGAAAACTCGACTCAAATTCTTGTCCAGTATGACGATCTGAATCCAAAAGTGCTAACTACCTTGGAATTGCAGCTAATGGGGGGCGCTCTGCAATCTAAGTGAGTAGACTTTTGGCATTTTGGCGACCAAGCCGTTTTACCACAAGCTATCTACCTGCGACTTTATAAAGCAATTTGGCTGGTCTGCACGGCAAGTTCGAAAAAGTCTACTCACTTGCCGCGCAAAGCTTCTGCATGAGAAAAAAAATGGGGTTTTCAACAGTGCTTCGTCCAGCTCTCGGCAAGCTTTTGGTCAGTTGGGGAGGGCTGTTGAAAACTTAGCAGTCCGTTCGGTGCCATTTTTGTTGCGTTCGCGCCAATGCGAGACCGATTGGGTTGAAATTCGTGTTTTCTTGTGCCTATGAAGGATCTACTTTGTGACATATCGGCTTTTAGATACTGGCGTTTGCCCCCTCAAGTCCGCGCTTTGTGTCCGCCGCTTCCGCGGCCGGAAGAAGACCGGCAGCGATATGACCTTGCCCATAACCCGACGGCTGCGGTTGCGCTCGGTTTTCCGCTGTATACATTGGTTCGTACGAGAAACAAACGGACTTGTCCTGCCAGCATTAGGCAGCGGCTGTTCCTTGGTGAGCTCCCCAGGGAATCTGTGTTGGAAACGGAGCATGGATTTTTGGTCACGTCTCCTCTACTGACGGCATTTATCATGTCTCGACATCTGACGGATCTCCAGCTTCTTTTTGTGTTGGCGGAGATGTGTGGCTTGTTTGCGGTGTGTGCTCTGCCGGTGGCGCTTGAGGCGGAGCTTTCGCGTGCAATTGATTCGGGCGCGATTTCGACAACGTTCGGTTGGGTGCGCTGCCCGTCCGAGGACGGCATCACTTCAAGTTTATGGCGTCGAGACGCTTTGGTTTTGGGCAGAGACCTTGACCGTTTTTGTTCAGATGTTTGCGGGATGCGTTACGGGAATAGATTTATGGCGGTATCGCAACTCGTTCCATTGGGTGCCGCGTCGCCTTTTGAGGTCGAGGCGTATTTGTTGCTTGGACTGCCGCGAGCCCTGGGAGGCGAAGGGTTTTGCGGCATAGAGCTCAATGTCGAAGTGACGCTAAGCACAAGTGCTCGAGCGATTGTGGGAAAGTCCCGTGTATATATCGACCTACTTCTCTCTTCGCCGGACGGCAAGCGACAGGTGGCCATTGAATGTCAGGGAAAGGCCTCGCACGGACGCGCAGGGGATGGCTTGCGTGACGCTGACCGCATGACAGCCCTTCAGGCCATGGGCTACGATGTACTTCTCCTGACACACAGACAGATATCCGATGAGGATAGATTCCGCGCGATCGTTAAGGCCGTATGCAGGATGCTCGATGCTGAATATCGCGATAAAAGCCCAGATGAGCAAAGGGCTGAGACATTACTCCGGTCTGAACTATTCGTTGACTGGACAAAATTGGGAGTAATCGACGGAAAGATGCCCGTTAGACGCAAAACTGCTCGATCGTGGGCGGCTGCGGTTCTAAGTGAGTAGACTTTTGGAACTTTGGCGACCAGGCCGTTTTGCAACAAGTCATTTACCTGCGGCTTTATAAAGCAATATGGATGGTGTGCTCGGCAAGTTCCAAAAAGTCTACTCACTTAGTTTTTGACGAGAAACCTATGCCGAAGGTGGTCCTATTTCAGGGAGTTAACAAGTTTGTGAGGCACGAAAAAGGCCCGAACCATGCGGTCCGGGCCTTATAAAGCTAGAGAATGTCTCTCAGGCAGTTGGCTTAGCCAAAGTAGCGCTTGAGCAGGCCGGCGAAAGCCTTGCCGTGGCGGGCCTCGTCGCGAGCCATCTCGTGCACGGTGTCGTGGATGGCATCGAGACCGGCGGCCTTGGCGCGCTTGGCAAGATCGGTCTTGCCGGCGGTGGCGCCGTTCTCGGCCTCAACGCGCATCTCGAGGTTCTTCTTGGTGGAGTCGGTCACGACCTCGCCCAGGAGCTCAGCGAACTTGGCGGCATGCTCTGCCTCCTCGTGTGCAGCCTTCTCCCAGTACAGGCCGATCTCGGGATAGCCCTCGCGATGAGCGACGCGAGCCATGGCCAGGTACATACCGACCTCGGAGCACTCGCCCTCAAAGTTGGCGCGCAGATCGGCAACGATGTCCTCGGAGACGCCCTCCATCTTGGCGACGCCCACGACGTGCTCGGCAGCCCACTCGAGCTGACCCTCCTCCTGCTTCAGGAAACGAGAACCGGGGACGCCGCACTGGGGGCACTTGAAGTCCTCGGGCAGCTGGTCGCCGTCGAACTCTTCCACATAACCGCAAACGGGGCAAACAAACTTCATGATTCGATCCTTTCGATCGATGGCGATGGTGCGCTCGTCCGGTCCCGTAAGGGCCCTCTCCGGACGTGCGTCTTGACGGGTTCTATTATCCATAAATGCAACCAAATGTGAAGCCTATTAGGAATGATTTTTAATAAAACAATTTTGAGATATGAAGATGTTGATTGATTAACGATTGGCAGGCCGTCTTTGACCGCCGCTGAGTACAATCGGTCGAGCAAATGTTGACCAATCAACAAATGAGGGAGTTTCCTTTATGCATCTAGCCCGCCGCGCCTGGTGCCGAACGTATCAAACGGCTTTTCGCATCGCATTGCCGGTGCTGCCCTATACCGAGCCACGCATTCTGGAGCATGCCGAGGATATGCCCGCGGTGCTTCAAAAGCGCTCGATACAACGGGTTCTTATCGTGACGGATCCCGGCATTGCCCGTCTGGGGCTCACGGCACCGCTCGAGACAGCGCTCACGTCCAAGGGAATTGGCGCTGCGGTCTATGCCAAAACATCAGCGAATCCTACGGTCTCAAATGTGGAGGAAGCGGCGTCCCTGTATCGAGAGAGCGCCTGCCAGGCCATTATCGGCTTTGGCGGTGGCTCGGCCATGGACTGTGCCAAGGGCGTTGGAGCACGTATCGCGCAGCCAAACAAGCCCATCAACAAGATGCGCGGCCTACTGCGGATTCATCATCGCCTGCCGCTGCTCATCGCCGTTCCCACCACGGCAGGCACGGGAAGCGAGGTCACGCTTGCAGCGGTAATTACCGATGGCGAGACGCACTACAAGTACCCCATTAACGACTTTGTGCTTATCCCGCGCTTTGCGGTGCATGACCCCGAGTTTACGCGCGGTCTGCCCGCCTCCATTACGGGGCAGACGGGTATGGATGCCCTGACGCATGCTGTCGAGGCCTTTATCGGGCGAAGCACTACGCCCTATACGCGCAAGATGGCGCGACAGGCGGTGCAGCTCATCCACGACAATTTACTCGAGGCCTATGAGCATGGCGACGACATGCGTGCGCGCCGCAATATGCTTTCGGCGGCGTATAAGGCGGGTGTTGCCTTTACGCGCTCCTATGTTGGATACGTTCATGCCATCGCACACAGCCTGGGCGGGCGTTACGGGATTCCGCACGGCTTGGCCAACGCCATCATCCTGCCGCACATACTTCGCGCTTATGGTGACGCCGCCGCCCCCAAGCTTGCCGATCTTGCTCGCATGGCGGGCATTGCGCCGGCTACCGCGCAGGACAGTCTTGCGGCCGAGGCCTTTATCGATTGGGTCGACCGCATGAACGAGGCCCTGGGAATCCCCAAATATGTCCTGGGCATTCGCCGCTCCGACATTCCCGAGATGGCGGCGCATGCCGATGCCGAGGCCAATCCCTTGTACCCCGTTCCTCTTTTAATGGACCGCCTGGAGCTCGAGCATATGTACGAAGTTGTTGCAGGTGGTATGTTTGAGGACGAGAACTAGGAGGTTGCCATGAACACCGAGGAAATTGCGCGCATCGTCGGCGATCAGCGCACCTACTTTAAGACGCACGCTACGTTTGATGTCGATGCTCGACGTCGCGCTCTCGTGAGTTTACGCGATACGGTACGGGCGCACGAGGCCGATATTGCCCATGCGCTCAAGACCGATTTGGGAAAGTCGCATGACGAGGCATATATGTGCGAGATCGGCACGTCGCTTTCCGAGATTCGTCATCAGATTGCGCATGTGGCTCGATGGAGTCGTCCGCGCCTGCGTCCGTGTGACCTCGCTAACGCCGTGAGCGTGTGCAAGACGCAAGCCGTGCCCTATGGCGTCACGCTCATCATGGCGCCCTGGAACTATCCGTTTTTGCTGACGCTCGAGCCGCTCGCTGGCGCCCTTGCCGCAGGCAATACCGTCGTCATCAAGCCGAGCGCCTATGCGCCGGCTTCGAGCGCGGTGCTCAGGCAGATTTGCGAGGAAGCATTTGATCCGCGCCTGGTGACGGTCGTCGAAGGCGGGCGTGCCGAGAACGAAGCGTTGCTCGACGAGTGCTGGGACAAGATTTTCTTTACCGGTAGCGTTCCGGTCGGCAAGCTCGTCATGGAGCGCGCGAGCAAAAACCTCACGCCTGTGACGCTTGAGCTGGGCGGAAAGAGTCCCTGCATCGTGGATGCGACGGCAAACTTGAAGGTCGCGGCACGGCGTATCGCCTTTGGTAAATGGCTCAACGTGGGGCAAACCTGTGTAGCGCCCGACTACTTGCTGGTCGATGCGCGCGTGCACGACGAGCTGCTGGACCTTATCAAGGAGGAGGCCCGCCGTATGTTTGGCGACCATCCACTCGATAACGAGGATTACGGGCATATCGTCAACGCCAAGCATTTCGCGCGCGTGCGCGGGCTGATCGACCCCGATAAGGTTGTGCTGGGGGGCATGGCGCGCGAGTCGTCGCTCAAGATTGAGCCGACGATTTTAGACGGTGTGGCGCCTGAGGACGCCGTAATGCAGGAGGAGATTTTCGGCCCCATCTTACCGGTACTGACGTTTGAGAGCCTAGACGAGGCCGAGACGTTTATTACGGATCGTCCGACGCCGCTGGCCCTGTATATCTTTAGTCGGGATCGCGAGGTTCAGCAGCGCTTTGTGCGCTACGTGCCTTTTGGCGGCGGCTGCGTTAACGACACCATCATGCACTTGGCTACGAGCCATATGGGCTTTGGCGGCATGGGCGCGAGCGGCATGGGGCAGTACCATGGCCGCGAAAGCTTCGATACGTTTAGCCACAAGAAGAGCATCGTGAACAAGGCAACCTGGCTGGACGTGCCATTCCGCTATGCGCCCTACGCAAGCTGGAAGCACAAGTTCGTGCGCATGTTTGTGCATTAGAATTAGATAAGATAGGGCAAACAAAATGGCCGTCTCCGCGCAAACGAAGGCGGCCATTTCTTACGATGAAAACGTGTATCGGAGTTGGCAAGACCCGCTGCCACGGGTGCCATCCGCGTATTCCTATCTTATTTGCAAGCGCTCTGTCATGTGAGCGTTGCGACAAATGAGCGAAAGGCACGGGCGGGCGAAATGATGTCCGCACGAGTTCGTAGACTTCTCAATAAGGTTAAGCGCCGGTTTATCCGGCCGTTAGAGGAGCTGCCATGTACGAGCCTTCACGTGTTCTTTTGTCGTTTCATATCGCAGGATTTCAGTATGCCGACGGTGCCTTGGTCCTGGGCGATCTTAAGGTCGGCGATAAGCTGACGCTGTGTGCCGAGCGCGATAATCCCCATGACCCCGAGGCGGTTGCGATCTATTACGGCAACACCAAGCTTGGCTATGTTCCGGGAAACGAGGTCGGTCCGCTGTCCTTGATGATGTATTACGGCCACGAGGACGTATTTGAGGTCCGTGTGCAGCAGGTTGCTCCCGAGCGCAGCCCGTGGCATCAGGTGCGCGTTGGCCTCTATGTGGTGGATGCTCGCTAGTCGGCAATGGAGGCGGTCATGTTTGATGACGATGATCTGTTTGATCTGACGGATGACCCGTTTGAGTGGGATATGCTGCTCGATGACGATGAGCTGGAGCAGGACCGTAAGAAGCGGCAGGACAAGAACGCCCGGGGTGACGCTTCGAAAAAGCAAGACAAGCGCCGCCGCGGACTGTTCGGCGGGCTCTTTGGATAACCGCCGCATCGCTGCGTCTGTATACTTAGCACGAGTTGAACACGTTGCGAAATGAGGACACAGACGATGATGTGGTTTACCGCCGACCTGCACCTGGGCGACACGAATATCCTGCACGACATGGATCGACCGTTTGATTCGGTCGAGGAGATGAACCGCAAGGTCATCGATGCCGTGAATGAGTGCGTGGCGGCGGACGACCGTCTCTATATCTTGGGAGACTTTACCTATCGTTTGCCCCTGGCGGATGCTGTGCGCCTGCGCGAGCGCATCGAATGTCAGAACGTAACGCTCATCCGTGGCAACCATGACGGTGACTGGGAAGATCCAGCTGCGCCCCAAATCTGGGAAGACGTGCGTGATTACCTGGAGATTGCTCCCGGCTATGCCAAGGGCCATCGCCTGGTGTTGAGCCATTACCCCATGCTCAGCTGGAATGGCAAGGCGCGTGGCGCCATCATGCTGCACGGGCATATCCACAGCAGGGGAGACCGCACCAACGCGCGCAACCGCGATCGCGAGCGCCCCATTTATCGCTACGATGTGGGCCTCGACGCCAACGAGTACAAGCCCGTAGGCCGTGACCAGATTCTTAGCTTCTTTGGGCTATAGGGCGCCAGAATCACCACAAAGGGGACAGTGAGCCTTTGCGGTGGTTTTCACATAGATTGGAGTCGCTATGAAGCAATTGCTTATTCGTGCCGATGATATCGGTTATTCGTATGCCGTTGACCTGGGGATTGCTCGAAGCGTCAACGAGGGCCTGGTGCGCTCGGCGGGCCTTATGCCTAATATGCCCGAGGCCGAGCGTGGGTGGTCGCTCGTGGCGGATGCCGATATTGCGGTGGGCCAGCATACCAACGTGTGCCTGGGTAAGCCGTGTGCCGAACCAGCGCTCATTCCGAGCATGCTCAATGAGAATGGCGAGTTCCATAGCAGCCGTACCTTCCGCGAGCATTTTAAGCGCGGCGAGGAGCTGATAGACTTCGACGAGGCCTGCATCGAGATCCGTGCGCAGCATGACCGTTTTGTCGAGATTGTGGGCCGCGAGCCCGACTACTTCGAAGCCCATGCCGTCATGAGTAAAAACCTTAACCGAGCGATCTCGGCGGTTGCCCAGGAGCTGGACCTTAAGGAGCAAAAGGCAAGCTTCGACCCCACGGCGGTGGTGCGTTGCGGAGATACCGACCTGCACATGGTAATGCGCTCGATGAAGCCGGGCTACGAACCTAAAGAAGCAATCATGCAGACGGTTCGCGAGATGTCCGACGGCGAGACAGTCGTCTTTGTGTGTCACCCGGGCTATCTTGATCGCTTTATCCTTGAGAACAGCTCGCTTACGACCGATCGCACCAAGGAAGTCGATGCGCTGATTGACCTCGACCTCCGCGCTTGGCTCGAGTCCCAACCTGATCTTCGACTGATCGACTACCGCGACCTGTGAGGCCCCAAACCACTACAAGGGGACAGGCACCTTTGTGGTGGTTCTGGCACCGTTGCCATTATGGCGGCGGCGCCTTTTTTGTCCGTGCGGCGCGGTAGAGTGTAAGCGGTTGAAATTTGCGTCCATCGAGGAGCTGCTATGAATGAGATCAAGTGCCCGCATTGTGGCGAAGTCTTTAAGGTCGATGCGTCCGGCTATGCGGATATCGTCAAGCAAGTACGCGATGTCGAGTTTTCGCGCGACCTGGATGAGCGTGTGAGGGCAGTCCAGCGCGAGGGCGAGCAGGCGCTGGAGCTTGAGCGCTCGCGTTCGACGGCTGCCTTGCAAAAGGCAGAGTCTCAGCGCAACGCTCAACTTGTCGAGCAGAAGAACGCCGCGGAGCAGAAGCTGGCACAAGAGGTTGCCAAGCGCGACGCTGAGCTTGCCGAGCTGCGCGCCAAGCTCGAGGGCGCTGCCACAGAGCGCGAGAGCGCAAGTCAGCGCGCGGCGGTTGAGGCCCGTGCCGATGCTCAAAAGGAAAACGCCGAGCTTCAGCGAGAAATCGACAATTTGCGTGCGCAGCTGGAGCGCAAAGATGACGAAGCCAAGCTCGTCGAGTCGGTGGCGCGCAATGCTGCTCAAAACGATTTGGCTGCACGTGATGCTCAGATTGCCGAGCTGCAGGCCAGGCTTGCCGCGGCGGACAAGGCCCAGGAGATGGCCTGTCTCTT
>UROO01000044.1 GCA_900549555.1 uncultured Collinsella sp.
GCGCTGACTGGGGGTAAGGTGCTGAATAAGTGCGAGCGTCTCCTCGTCCTTGGCCTTGGGGTTGAGCAGCTTGTCGATGCCGCCGACCGCCTGCATCACGCTCGTGAGCTCGCCCTTGCTCATCTCCTTTTCCTTAAGGTCAATAAACTGCACCTTAATGCGGCGCTCCTTAAAATAGCGCTGGGCCTTCTTGGTATCGAAAGACTTTTTGGTGCCAAAAATTTGCACGTTCACTTATCGGCTCCCGTTCTAACGAATGAAGTTGGTGCGGGCGCGATCGCCTTCGGGGGCTTTGATGCCGGCGGCCTGTCCTGCCTCGATGCAGCGAAGGAGCCAGGCCATGTTTTTGCCGATGTTTCGCATGGTGGCCAGGCCCTCGGCGTCCTGGGCGGCCTCGCCCGGCATGGCACCAAAGACGTTGTTCCAGTACGTGGAGGCCACCACGGGCATCTGGTTGATAGTGAAGTACTTATTGAGTACATCGAACGTGGTCGACGTGCCGCCGCGCCGGGCGACGGCGACCGCGGCGCCGGGCTTGTGCTCAAAGGCATGCCCGCCTGCATAGAATGCGCGGTCGAGAGCCGAGAGGATGCGTCCGCTGGGATGCGCATAATAGACGGGGGAGCCAAAGACAAAGCCATCTGCCTGCTCGGCGGCAGCGATGAGCTCGTTCACCACGTCATCGTCAAAGGTGCAGCGACCGCCAAGTTTGCCACACTGGCCGCAACCGATGCAATCGCGAATGGGCTTGGCGCCCAGCTGAAACACTTCGGTATCAATGCCTTCGGTATTGAGCTGCTCGGCGACTTCGGCGAGTGCGCGGGCGGTGTTGCCGTTTGCCTTGGGACTGCCATTGACCAAAAGAACCTTCATCACAAACTCCCTCTGCTGTTGGTGACTTCTGCAGAGGATTATCGCACGATGGGGGAGGCGGTGCGGGCGCGGTGCTAATCCAGTTTGGTACCTGGCACCTGCACGGCTTTACCGAGCAACGCTTTGAGCTCGTTCAAAATGGAAACGGGCTGTCGATCGACAGCGTCCAGATGAAGCGTCGCCACACGAATGGGCGGCTGATATTCAAGCGAGCCGATGAGCACGGGAGAACCCAGGAACCGCTCGATTTCGTCTGCGATCGCGTCGGTCTCTTCGGGATCAAAGTCGTCGAAAAGCGCCACGAATGTCGGCCCCGTCGAGCGGAACAAGCGACCCTTGCCGCGCGAACAGTCCATGAGGCAGGCGGCGCTTTCGGCGAGCACGCGGTCGCCTGCATCGAATCCAAAGCGGGCATTGACTTCGGCGATATCGTCGACCTTAATGGCAATAAAGCCTGCCTCGCGCGCCACGCGGCGCATCTCTCCAATAGCGTTGACCAGCGCGTGGACATCGCCCAGGCCCGTTACCGAGTCGGTCGTATCTGCCAAGCTTCGGTTGATGATAATGCCCACATACATGCTGGGCTCGGTATCGGTGCCGTCCAAACGGTAGCCCGTGCAGTCGCAAAGCACGTATTTTCCGGTGGCATCCATTACGCGATACTGCATGTAATGGAAGTGCCACGTGCCGTTTATCACCATGTCGAGCTCGGCGCGTACGTTGTCGCGGTCCTCGGGATGAACGCGGGCGAGCCACATGTCGAGTGAGTTAAAGGGGTGCTGGGAGGGCAGGTCAAAATCGCGCACGGCGTTAACCGACCATTGCGATTCTCCCGTATCGAGGTTAAGGATGAACGGATAGCGTGTCTCGGAGCTCATGGAGATCGCTTGGAACACCCGGTCGTTGCAGGGAAGCTGATCGACGATTGGGCGTTGCGGCGCGTCATTGTCTTTCGGTTGCTGCACACGATGCATAAGCTTATAGCGATACATCTTGCGATCGGCATCCATCGTCATCTGGCGACGCGTGTCGCCGGCAAGTGGATCGACGCGCGAGCAGCCAAAGCTAAAGCTGGCGATCATGGGCGCCTTGCCACCTGAGCTCGCCTCGATCAGCCCGGCACGTACCCGCTCCAAGCGCTGCTCGAGTTCGGTCTCGTTTGCGGAGAGCGAGATAAGCACAAACTCGTCTCCACCGATACGGAACAGCATCTCATCGTGCTTCATGGTTTCGGAGAGCGTGCGGCAGATGCTCAGAATATAGCGATTGCCTTCGGCGTGGCCAAACCTATCATTGCAATGTTTGAGATGGTCGATGTCAATATAGGCGCAGGTGAAGGGGTCACCTTTGTGCCAGAGTTGCTCGACGTGACGGTCGAGTCCGCCGCGGTTGCCCAAGTTGGTGAGCGGGTCGATATAGGCGTTGCTCTCAAGCAGCCGGCGCTCTTGTTGCAGGATGGCATGCGTCTTTTGCAGTTGCTCGCCAACGGCGCGCAGCTCAGCAGGCAGCGCGGCAACATCGAGTTCGGCGGTCGAGATGCCATTCGCAAGTCGCTGAAGATAGGCAATAATCGATTGCTCGCCCAGGCGATATGACTCGTTCATGATGGATAACCTCCTTGGGCGGAACAACGGTTTGTATCATATCCCCAATTCGGTTTGAACTGGGGATATAAGTTAGCTAATGGAGACAAATGCCCCCTTCGGCGGTGGCGTTTTGCGCGCGAGCGTATCAGTTATTATTGCCGCCATCGAGCAATGCCTCAAAATCCTTCGCCGGCATGGGGCGGTAGTAGAGGAAGCCCTGAGCGTAGCGGGCGCCCATTTGTCGTAGCATGTTCGCCTGCTCATTTGTCTCGACGCCTTCGATTACAATGGGCAGATGGAGCGACTGCGCCATCTCGAGCATCGATGACACGATCTGCGCGCTGCGGCCTTGATCGCGGTCGGTGGGCACAAAGGTGCGGTCGAGCTTGATGACGTCGACGTTGACGTTCTTGAGCATCGCGAGCGTGGACTGACCGGTGCCAAAATCGTCCATATAGGTCGAGAAGCCGCGGGTGTGCAAGTCGGCTGTCAGTTTGTCCACGGCTTCGGACTCTCCCGTATAAGCCGTCTCGGTGATCTCGATGCGCATGAGCTCGGGCGGCAGGTTGTATTGGGCGGCGAGCGATCCCATATGCTCGGCAACGTCGCAGGCAAGAATGTCCACGCGAGACACATTAAGCGAGACCGGAACCACGCGAAGACCGCGATCGAGACGCTCGCGAAGCCATATGGCGACACCCTGCCAAATGTACTTGTCGAGCGTCACCACAAAGCCGCTTTCCTCGAGTGCGGGGATAAACGTTGCGGGCGAAATGAGAGAGCCGTCCTTGTCAATCCAGCGCGTAAGTGCCTCGGCGCCAATGATCTCGCCGGTTTCCATGTCGACCTGGGGCTGCAGGTAGTACGTGATGCGGCCATTTGAGAGCGCGTACTGGAACTCGGTCAGCGTGCGGTGGAACGCAATCTCGTGTTCATATTCTTCGGGGCGGAAAATAGCAATGCGCTCCTTGAAGTCGTTTTTGGCGCGTCGATTGGTAAACATGGCCTTTGCCTGCGCATCGATGGTGATCTCCTCATTGGAGTCGATGGGGTAAATGCCCATGGACGGCCAAAAACCTACGCCGTCATCATGCCTGGCTACTGCCTCGCGAACGCGGTTGTAGATTTGATGGACGGTGATGTGCTTAAAGGGGATGAGTACGCAAAAGTCATCTTGGCCCCAGTACCCTGCGACGCCCATGTCGGCATTCTCGATGTCCTTGAGGACCGTGCCCACATCGGCGAGTACGCGGTCGCCCTCGGCCTGGCCGTGCCATTCATTAAACAGGCGCATGTGACCCATGTCGACGGTGGCGATGCACCAGGTGTCGTCGCGCCTTGCCTCGAGAAATGCGTTGGCGCGCCGCATAAACTCGCTGGGTCGATAGAGGCCCGTGAGCGAGTCGATACGTTCGGCGATGGCGCTTTTGCGCTCCGCCTCGGGTATGGGGAGGCTGTCGTTGGGAACAAGCCCGCCGGCCGTGCGAAGGCGACGGTCGAGTTCGCCTAAAACGGCGGTCGCTTGATGGGTTAAGTGCTCGTAAAAGGCCGGGACGACAAGGCAGACGGGAGTAATGGTGTCGCCCGCGATTTGAACAGGAGCGAAAACAGCCTATTTAAGGTGGCGGGTCAGTTGCTCGAATGCCTCATGGTCCAAATCGTTGCTGAGCACGACGAACTGGACGCTTCGTGAACGGAAGACCCGGCTTCTGCCGCGGGTGATCGACAGCATGCGGCCTGCGTATTCGGCAAGCATGTTGTCGACAGCCTCGGCCCCGTAGAGCTCGTTGAGATTCGCCGTGCCACGAATGCGCACCGCTATAAGCCCCGTCTCGCAGCGGTCGCGACGGCAGGCATCGATAGCGTTGACCAGCATGCGCTGCGTTCCGAGGCCTGTGGCGGCGTCGACGGTTTCGGCAAGCGAGTGGTTGACGAGTTCGCCGACATAGAGCGAGGGGACATTTCCGTCGCCGTCGATGCGAAACCCGCGAGCACGGCAGAGAACGTAGTCACCCGCGGCATTGCGCATGCGGTACTGCATGACGCGGCGGTGTTTGGAGCCGTTAAAGATCTGGTTGATGTCGTTGGCGTAGGCCTCGAGGTCATCGGGATGGACGCGCGTCTTCCAGAAATCGCGGCAGCTGTCTATGTGCTCCGAAGGAAGACCGAGATCGCGCAAGGCACCTTGCGACCAAAGGGTGCGGTCCTTGTCCAAGTTCTCGATAAAGAAATAACGGCCCTCGTTGAGCATCGAAAAAGCGTCGAAAATACGATCGCTTATTTCGAAGTCGTCGGCGTGGACTTGCGTAATATTGCGCCGATCGAGGTGCATGGCATGACGTAGCTTGTAGTCGTACATGCGATGGTCGGCATCGAGTGTCATGCGATTGGAGGCTTCGCCCAGGGCGGGGTCGGCGTGTGCCACTCCGTAGCTAAACGAGTGGGGCATCTCGGAATCGTTGTTTTTGAGCAGGATCGTTCGGCAGTGTTCCAGACGTTCGGCGAGGTCGTCCTCGGTCGCAATCGTAGATAGGATGGCAAACTCGTCGCCGCCTATGCGAAACGCCGCCTCGTCCACTTTCATATACAGTTTGAGATAGAGGCTTACCTGCAAGATATAGCGGTTGCCCTCGTCATGCCCAAAGACGTCGTTGCAGTGCTTGAGATTGTCGATATCGATGAACGCCATGGTAACGGGGGTGTCCTGCTCCCAGAGCTCCTCGAGGGAACGGGCAAAGCCGCCACGGTTGCCAAGCCCGGTAAGCTGGTCGGTAAAGGCGGTCCTGATCAGATCCTCCTGACGCTCGAGAAGGTCACGGACGGTCTTTTCGAGCGTTTCGGTGTAATTGCTGACAGTATCCATGTTCTAAGCGGCTTTCTGAAGTCGGAGCGGATTGCGTCGGGCGAGCTCGTTGTGTACACGCATCGTTGCTCAGCGTTTTGCGTGTATCCAGGCCCCGCCTTGCTGCGTTGTTGGGTTACTTTGCCGGCTAATGTTCGCTGTTGATAACTGCTGAGTAGTATAAACAACAGTGCAAAATTATATAGGGGTGCACATGCTGTGGGTGGCTATTATTCGACAAACGGCAGCGCGATGATGCGATGTTCGATAAAAATGCGACTGGGGCGGTATATGTTGATGGGTATACTTGTTCCGTTTATATTTGCGGGGACGGAGATGGTCGCATGGCACAGCCAACTATGACGCGCACGGTGGGGCTGGCACTCGAGGGAGGCGGCTACCGCGGTATGTATACGGCGGGCGTGCTCGAGGTTTGGATGGAGCACGGTTTGACCTGCGACCATATGGTGGGTGTCTCGGCGGGCGCGGCGTTTGGCTACAACTTTAAATCGCGTCAGATCGGCCGCGCCATTCGCTATAACAAGGCCTATTGCGCCGATAAACGCTATGCAGGTGTAGTAAGCTGGCTGCGAACTGGCGATATGTTCAATGCCGATTTTGCCTATCACGAGGTGCCTATCGAGCGCGATCCCATCGACTTGGAGGCGTATCGCGCCTGCCCCATGCGATTTACGTGCGTGTGTACCGATATCGAGACGGGCAAGGCCGTCTACCATGACCTGCCCTATGGCGACGAGCGGGATATCGAGTGGATCCGGGCATCGTCGGCGATTCCCGTGGCGACGCGTCCCGTTGCTATTGACGGGCATAAGTATCTGGATGGTGGCGTGGCTGATTCCATTCCCAGTGCATGGCTGTTTGCGCAGGGGTATGACCGCAATATCGTGGTGCTCACGCAGCCGGCGGGCTTTGTGAAGCAGCCCAACAGCATGATGCCCATGCTACGGCGCGTGTTCCGTCACTACCCGGAGTTTGTCGCAGCGCTTGAGCATCGGCATGAGGTCTACAATGCCACGCTCGATGACCTGGCACGTCGCGAGGCTGCCGGCGAAATCATTGTGGTGCGGCCGAGCGAATCGGTGAAGGTGCCGTCGCTATGCCGCGAGCCCGATGAGCTCGAGCGCATCTACCAGGTCGGTCGCCACGATGCGGAGGCGACCTTGCCGGCGCTGGAAGCGTATCTGGCAGAGTAGGGCAAACTGCCGTGGACTCGGCGGAAAACGCATCCCGGAATGGAGGTCCAAACTGGGATGCGCTTTCCATTGCTAAAGATGTGGGGCTGCGGATCAGCTGCTCGGCTTATGCCTATGCCTGCTGCCAGGTGTCGACGAGCTCCTTGGCGGCGGCGTGGGGGTCGTCGGCGCTGCAGACGGCGCTCACCACAAAGAAGCCATCGACGCCGGTGGCCTTGAGCTGCGGCAGGTCGGCCGTCTTGACGCCGCCGCCCACCACGATGGGCACGGGGCTTGCCGCGTGGAGTGCGGCCAGGTCCTCAAAGCTCTTGGTGATGATAGAGCCGTCGGCCGCGCGTCCGCAATCTCGCTTGGTCTCGGTTTCGTGGAGTGGGCCGATGCCCAGGTAGTCGATTAGGCTCATGTCGGCGGTCTTGACGTACTCGAGCATCTCCTCGCAACGGGCCGAAAGGCCCACGATGGCGCCGGGGCCCAAAAGTTTGCGGCAGACCTCGACGGGAATATCACTCTGGCCCACGTGCACGCCGTCGACAGCAATACCCTGCTCGCGCGCAGCGAGTACGCAGTCCAGGCGGTCGTCGATCAGCAGGGCGACCTGACCGGTCTTGCCGGCCTGTGCGATTGCCTGCGCGGCGTCGCCCGTCAGCGCGATGATTTCGCGGGCGCTTGCCACCTTGGAGCGCACCTGGATGCAGGTAAAGCCTGCGTCGAGCGCCTGAGCCACCACATCGCCCACGGGACGCCCGAGCGTGTTTTCGGGGCCGAGTACCAGATAGGCCGAGATATCAAGGTTGTCGCGGATACTCATCGTGCTTCCTCCTGCTTTTTGATCTGCGCTTCCATGCGCTCGAGCTTGCCGGTCATGGTGTCGGTAAATCCGGGTCGAATATCGGCTTTGAGCACGACTTCGGTGCGGATGCCCTTGCTCGCCAACACAAAGGTTGCGTCGCGCACGACCTGCATGACCTCGTCCCAGTCGCCCTCGATCTCGGTGAACATCGAGGTGGTGCGGTTGGGAAGGCCGCTCTCGCGAATGACGCGCACGACCTCGGCGACCTCGGCGGACAGCTCGTCGCCGGTGCCGCACGGGGCGATGGCCACGGCGACGAGCGTGTTCATGCCGGCATTGGTTACGGGCTCGGACATGGCTTATGCCTCCTCGAGCTCGAGTTGGTTATTGGCAATGTCCTGGGCGGTTGCGCGGTAGAGCTCGTCGATAAAGGCGACCTTAAAGCTTGCCGGGGCATCGGCGACAGCGGCGGCACGCGTGCCGGCAACGTTGTAGACGGCGGCGCCGCAGATGGCTGCCGTAAACGGGTCGGCGGCACAGGCGTACACGGCCAGCACGCCGCCCTGCGAGCAGCCGCAGCCGGTGATCTTGGACATGAGCGGGCTGCCGCCGTGGGACTTGGCCACGGTCGTGCCGTCGGTGATCAGGTCGACTTCACCCGAGACCACTACGGCGCCGCCGGTGTAGCGGGCGAGCGCCACGGCGGCGCCGCGGGCGGCGTCGACCGTGTCGGTGGTATCGACACCGCGCACGCGACTCAGATCAGCTGCCTCGCCCTCAAGACCCCACAGGCCGGCGAGCGCGATAATCTCGGAGGCGTTGCCGCGCACGATGGCGGGCTTGCACTGCTTGAGCTCGTTTACCAGCTGGGTGCGCAGGCTACCGATGCCCAGGCCAACCGGATCGAGCACCCAGGGCTTGCCGGCATCGTGTGCCGCCTTGGCCGCGCGGGGAATCGTCTGCTCGTAGATGGGGAAGAGCGTGCCCATATTGAGATAGATAGCGCCGCCGCCGGCAACGAGGGCCTCGCCCTCGTCGGGCAGATAGACCATGGCGGCCGAACCGCCCACGGCGAGCTGCGCGTTGGCGACAAAGTCGATCGTCACCGTGTTGGTGATAGAGCCGGCCATCGGATTGGTGGCACGAATCTCCTCCACGGCCTTCACCACATTTTGCTTAAGCTGTTCCGAATCAATCACTGCACATGCCTCCTTGGCATAGAAAAGGGGCGCTGTGCATAGACAGCGCCCCTGTAAAGGCGGCATGCTCCCTACGCCAGCATTAACTGACAGGTTCAAAGGATTGGGCCCCATGCCCTCTCAGCCTTGTGGTTTGCACCGCCGGCACTCCCGCATCGAATCTGTTGTTCCCTATACTAGCGCACCTGCCAAAAAGGGACAGGTTTATTTTGGTAGGTGGCAACTGGGGCGTTGCATTTTCCCAGATAAAACCAGCCAAAATAAACCTGTCTCTTATTGGCAGGTCGTTACAATGGTTAGGGTGAAAACGACTGGGGGACTCTATGATCAAACTTGTGCTAACCGATATAGACGATACGCTGATTCCGGCTGGGCATGACGGCGCCAGCGACTACGCCATTGAGGGTATTCATGCCATGCAGGCGGCGGGTCTGCACTTTGGACCGGTTTCGGGCCGCCAGCCGTCCGCGATGGGCTGGATGTTCAAAAATTGTTCTGAGTGCTTTTCGACTGGCGCGTTCTGTAACGGCCAGGTCATGTTTGTGGACGGCGAGGCGGTAGCCTCGCATGCGACCGACAACGCCGCCCTTGTGCGCTTGGCTGACTACTTGGAGCAAGAGACCGATGATACGTATCTGAAGGTCTACAGCCTGGGTGATGACTTTTGGAATAACGATGCCTACTGCGTGACGAGCGATCCCGAGCGCGTTCGTCGCGCCATGGAGTCGGGCGGTAATGCGTGGCTCAAAGGCGAAGAGGCCCCGTGCCGTCCTGTTGTCGATGATGCCCCGGTATACAAGGCGAATATCTGGAGCGCTCGCTCGCGCGAAGAGCTCGCTGAGCTGCGCGAGCGCATTGCCGCCGAGGTGCCGGAACTCTCGCTTGTGTTTCCCAACAACCGAGTGCGCCTGCTCGACATTCTTCCAGCAGGTTGGGACAAGGGTTGCGCTGCGCTGGAGCTGGCGCGCGCTTTGGACCTGACGCCCGACGAGGTGGCCGTATTTGGCGATTCCGATAACGACCTGCCCATGATCGATGCCGTTCCCAACTCCGTTGCAGTCGCCAATGCCAACGAGGCTGTCACGGCTGCCGCGCACTGGCATATCGGCGCTGCGACAGACGATGCGGTTGCCGGGGCTCTGCATCAGATTGCCGCCTGCGCCGCGACGGGGGAGATGCCGCCGTTTATGCGTCAGATGGATGCGACGGGTTTCGACGTCACGAACGTCTAGGGAGACCATCATGAAGCTCCAGCAGCTCAGATATGTCGTCAAAGTTGCCGAATGCGGCAGCATCACCGAGGCCTCGCGCCGGCTCTTTGTGTCGCAGCCTTCGATTACCGCATCGATTCGCGATCTCGAAAACGAGATGGGCGTGCACATCTTTGAGCGCACTAACAAGGGCGTCGTTGTGTCCGAGGAAGGCGAGACCTTCTTGGGCTATGCGCGCCAGGTACTCGACCAGGCCGACCTGCTCGAGGGCAAGTACAAGGGCGCATCCGAGCAGGTGCCGCACTTTAGTGTGAGCTGCCAGCATTATTCCTTTGCCGTTAATGCGTTTGTCGACGTGATCCGCGAGTTCGATGCCGCGCGTTACGACTTTACCCTGCGCGAGGAGCAAACCCACGAGATTATCGAGGACGTCGCGCACATGAAAAGCGAGCTCGGTATCCTGTATCTGTCGGAGCACAATCGCGAGGTCATTGAGCGCATGCTGGCGGCCAACGAGCTCGTGTTCGAAGGGCTCTTCTGCGCCACGCCACACGTCTTTGTGTGTGCCGACCATCCGCTGGCGGACCACGCCAGCGTGACGCTCGAAGACCTCGAGGACTACCCATTTTTGTCCTATGAGCAGGGCAGCTACAACTCGTTTTACTATTCCGAGGAGCTGACCTCGACCTTTGAGCGCCGCAAGAATATCCGCGTGCGTGACCGTGCGACGTTGTTCAACCTGGTCATGGGCCTCAACGGCTACACGGTGTGTTCGGGCGTGATCAGCCATGAACTTAACGGCCCCGGTATTATCTCCATTCCGCTCGATGTAGACGAGTACATGGAGATCGGCATCATCACGCGCAAGAACACGACGCTTACGCGCTACGGGCAGGCCTATATCGAAGCGATTCGTCAGCACATTTAGACTGCTGCGTTCTGCACGGGTCAAATCTCTTTATGGCAGTCCCAACTGATATAGGAATCATCTATATCAAACTGTTATAAACGTATATTTTACGATGGCCATATGAGCGCTCATACTCTGTCCCAGCAAAGCAACCAATGCAAAGGGAGATATCTATGAGCACTTCGATCCAACCGAACGCGCCGTTTCGCGCTGATATCGTCGGCAGTTTTCTTCGTCCGCAGGCCGTGAAGGACGCCCGTGCCGCCTACGCCGCGGGTACGCTCGATGACGACGGCCTTAAGGCCGTCGAGGACGATGCCATTCGCGATTTGGTGGCAAAGCAGAAGGCGGCCGGCCTGCAGGTCATCACCGATGGCGAGTTTCGCCGCAGCTACTGGCACCTCGACTTTATGTGGGGGCTCAACGGCATTGAACGCCGTACCTCGCGTACGGGCTATATGTTCCACGACGAGGAGACCACGGCCGATACTGCCGTGGTGACCGGCCCCATCAGCGGCGAGAACCACCCCTTCGTCGAGCACTTTAAGTTTGTCAAGGCGCTTGAGGGCGAGGGCCACGTTGCACGCCAGACCATCCCGGCGCCGATTCAGACGTTCTCCGAAGTCACGCTCGACCGCTGCGATGGCCAGCAGGAGAGCTTGCGTGCTGTCTATAAGACCGACGAAGAACTCGCCGATGCCATCGCCGCAGCATACCGCACGGTGATCGCCGACCTGTACGCAGCAGGCTGCCGCAACATCCAGTTTGATGACTGCACCTGGGGCATCTACTGCGATACCGATTTTGTCGCCAAGACTGGCATGAGCCCGGTTGACCTGCAAAAGGTGAGCGAGCTGGGCGTGGCGCTCAACAATGCCGCCATCGCGGACAAGCCCGACGATCTGGTCATCAACACGCACGTATGCCGCGGCAACTACCATTCTACCTACGCTTTTGAGGGCGGCTACGACCCCATTGCGCCGTATCTGTTTGCGCATGAGGACGTTGACGCGTTCTATCTGGAGTTCGACACGCCCCGCGCCGGTGGTTTTGAGCCGCTCAAGTACGTTGCTCCCGGCAAGAAGGTCGTGTTGGGCTTGGTGACCACCAAGGCGGCAGAGCTCGAGAGCGAGGATGTTATCGTCGAGCGCATCCGCGAGGCGGCAAAGTACGTGCCGCTCGAGAACCTGTATCTGTCTCCGCAGTGTGGCTTTGCCAGCTGCGAGATTGGCAATAAGCTGACCGAGGACGAGCAGTGGGCAAAGATTGCGCTGGTCAGGCGTGTTGCCGAGCGCGTTTGGAAGTAACGCTACCGTTTGCAGGTGACGGCGCGTGCGAGACATGGCGTATCACGTACAATGGTTCGGATCGTATCGTTCGGGCAGGTTATCCGATATGCCTGATCGCCCTTCCATTCGAAAGGACTTCCATGTCCCAGTCTTCGACGCCCGCCGTCAGCGATGCCATCTACGACGCATCGTCGCTCGGCCGCCCGCGCATGTTTCTGCTCGGCCTACAGCACCTGTTTGCCATGTTTGGCGCCACCGTGCTGGTGCCCGTGCTCACCGGCCTCTCGGTATCGGCAACGCTTTTGTTTGCCGGCCTGGGCACGCTGCTGTTCCACTTCCTGTCGCGCGGTAAGGTGCCGGCATTTTTGGGCTCATCGTTTGCCTTTATTGCCGGTTATGCCGCAATCGCGCCCAACGGCGAGACCGAGCTTTTGCCCTACGCCTGCCTGGGCGTAGCTTGTGCCGGTCTGCTCTATCCGGTGCTGGCGGCGCTCTTCCGCGCGTTTGGCGCCAAGCGTGTCATGCGTTTCTTTCCGCCGGTGGTGACTGGCCCCATCGTCATTTCCATCGGCTTGATCCTGGCAAGTTCCGCTATTGCTAACTGCCAGACCAACTGGCTTGTGGCTGTCATTGGCGTTGCCGTTATCGTCATCTGCAACATCTGGGGCCGTGGCATGGTCAAGATCGTGCCGATTTTGCTGGGCGTTGTGGTGAGCTATGCCGTTGCGGCTGCGCTCGGCGAGGTTGATTTCTCGGGCGTTGCCGCCGCTCCGTGGGTCGGTCTGCCCATCGTGTGGGACAACACCGTGTTTGCACTCTTTGGGTCGCAGTTCGATAGCGGTCTTGCCACGACGGCCATCATCACCATCATGCCGCTGGCCTTCGCGACCATGATCGAGCATATCGGCGATATCTCTGCTATCGGTTCGACTTGCGAGTGCAACTACATTGCCGATCCCGGTCTGCATCGCACGCTGCTCGGCGACGGCCTTGCCACGATTCTGGCTTCGCTCTTTGGCGCTCCGGCCAACACTACGTATGGTGAGAACACCGGCGTGCTCGCCCTGACGCGCGTGTTCGACCCGCGCGTAATTCGAATTGCCGCGTGTTGCGCCATCGTGCTTTCGTTCTGCCCCAAGTTCGCGGCTGTCATTGCGGCCATGCCGGCGTGTGTGATCGGCGGTGTGTCGCTCGTGCTCTACGGCATGATCAGCGCTGTGGGCGTCCGCAACCTCATCGAGAACCAGGTCGATTTCCAGAACAACCGCAACGTGCTGGTTGCCGCGCTGGTGCTCGTGCTTTCGCTCGGCATCGCGTACAGCACCGCCGGCGCCATCGTGTTGGAGCTGGGCGGCGTGACGATTTCGCTGTCCGGCATTGCCGTGGGCTCGCTGGTGGGCATTGTGCTCAACGCCATCCTGCCGGGTAACGACTTTGAGTTTGATGTCTCCGAGCTTGAGGAGGCTGCTGAGTAGCAGCTGCGTTCAGCTAAAACAAGATATGGTGCCCATGCGTATATGCGTGTGGGCACCATTTTTAATGTGTCAGTATCCAGTGGATGCCGCGGGCCATGCGTAAGTCGGTTTGGGCAAAGTGATTGCCGGGGTTGAGCTCCAGCGTTGTTGGAATGCCGCGCTCGACGAGCAACGCTTCCATCGCGCGTGTGTCGTCGAGTACATGCCGCATCATGCGGTTGGGCGTCTTGGTTTCCTTTTTGCCGAGTGACAGGTAGACGGCTTGCGGGCTGCCGGCAAAAGGGGCCGTGCTGGCACGGTCGACAAAGTCGGGAAACCATAGCGACCCCGATGCGCTCGCGGCGCGGTCAAAGGCGTCGGTTTGCCAGAGGGACCAGAGTGCGAAGAGGCCCGCGAGCGAGTAACCGGCAATGCCGCGCCAGGTGGGCGGCTGAGGAAGCGACGACTCGACCTGGGGGATTATCTGATTCAGCAGCTCATCAAGAAAATCGGCAGCTTGGCCGCCGAAAGGCTCGGCATCGCGTACGGTCCCGTCGCATGCCCAGGGGCTCAGCTCGCGATTCCAATCGAGCCCGCCAATGGTGACGAGGGCGAATGGCGGACAGTCGAGCTCTCGGCAACACTTATAAACCTCGCTGCCGTCGCCCACGACCACAGGA
>UROO01000045.1 GCA_900549555.1 uncultured Collinsella sp.
ATCTACACCCTAGAGTTCGTCGGCAGCGTCAGATGTGTATAAGAGACAGGCTTAACCCGTGCGGGCGCTACTCCTCCTCGAGGGCAGCGATGACCTCGTCGGTCATGTCCATGGTGCTGTAAACATCCTGGACGTCGTCGAGCTCCTCAAGACGGTCGATGAGGCGCTGAACCTTCTTGGCGTCGGCGCCGGAGACCTCGGTCGGGGTGGTCGGGACCATGGTGGTCTCGGAGCCCTTGACCTGGACGCCCTGCTCCTCGAGCGCCTTGGAGACAGCCATGACCTCGTTGGCAGTAGTCCAGACGATCCACTCCTCGCCGGCGTCCTCGTAGTCCTCGCCACCGGCCTCGGCGATGGCCATCATGAACTCATCCTCGTCACCGGCAGCACCGTTGGCGATCATGGTCTCCTTCTTGGCGTTCTCGTCCAGGATCTCCTTGGCGACGACGATCTGGCCCTTACGCTCAAACTGGAAGGCGACGGAGCCGGAGGTGCCCAGGTTGCCACCAGCGTGGGAGAAGGCGGAACGGACATCAGCGGCGGTACGGTTGCGGTTGTCGGTCAGGCAGTCGACGTAGACGGCGACACCGGCGGGACCGTAGCCCTCGTACACGATGTTCTCGTAGACGGCAGCGTCGGCACCCGAACCAAAAGCCTTGTCGATAGCGGACTTGATCTTGTCCTTAGGCATGGACTGAGCCTTGGCCTTGGCAACGGCAGCGGCGAGGCTGGCGTTGTTCTCGGGCAGCGGGTCACCGCCGAGACGGGCAGCAACGGTGATGTTGCGGCTGAGCTTGGAGAAGAGGGCGGAACGCTTGGCGTCCTGCGCGCCCTTACGATGCTTGGTTGTGGCCCACTTAGAGTGTCCGGACATACGTGTCTCCTATCGGTTTCGACCTAAAGCCCAGCGCAGATGCTCGGGCAATATAAACAAACGTCGTTATGATATACCTACTGGCCTGCGAGATAAACCCCAAAATGAAGGCGTCGTGATGATGGCCCCTTTGGTGCAAAGAAACCTGACCCCAATGCACCAAGTTAGGAGCAGAGGAAGTCGCTGCGGGTGACGGTGGCGCCGATGGCGAAGGGCATGCAGGCGATGACCGGATACAGGTAGCGCATGTAAGTCGAGCCGTTGCACGGGCCAATCAGGCACACGGCGAGCACGCCCAACAGCGGCACCCAGATCGCCAGCGCACGCCATGAATGACGACGCAGCAGGTAGACCACCACGGCGATCATGATCCACACATAGGTGGCCGAGCTCATGGTGAGCGAGATAAAGGGAACACGCTGCACCGCCACACGGTATAGGTTGATCAGATGGTCACACCAGCGCACCACGTTGCTGTCAACCGGATGGAAGTCGAAGTACTTGAGGTTATCGGGCTTCGCCATAATCTCGGCACTGCGCGCCGTGCTGTAGACCCACGCATCGCGAGCGCTCGGATAGAAGTACCCGTAGTAGTTATTGATAAGCGCCGAGATATAGCACTCGGGATCCTTCTTAAACATCTGGGCCCATACCTCAAAATAGGCATCGATGTCCTCCTGCGAGGCGTACTCGTTAAAGCAGTTCTTGACGGCATCGGACTTGTCGGGGTTGTAGCGGCGGCCCAGGTTCTCGTACTTGAGCACACGGTCGATCACGGCGCGCTCCTCGTCGGTCACCGAACCGTCGCAAGGAGCCTCCACGATGGTGCCGTCCTCCTTAACCGTAGGGTTGACGCCCGAGTTGAGGCCGTCGTGCTTTTGGACGAAACGAGCCGTCTGCTGGAACGGAATCGAGAGGATTTCGCGCTTGGAACCAGGCGTGATATCGTGCGCCGGCATAAAGACCTTGGTGAAGTACATATTAGAGGCAAGGCAGAGCGCGAGCACCGCGAGAACGCCAACCCAGCGGAAACGCGGAATGGCGCCCGAAGGCGCAGCACCAGTCTGCTTGGCTGCACGACGAGCCACATGCACGTCCCATACGCAAAACGCCGCCGCGATTACGCATGCCGCCAGGGGAAACACCAGGCCGCCGTTGCGCAGAAACGTGGAACCCATGGCGCCCAGAGCGAGCAGCAGCCAGTCGTGGCGCGCAAAGAGCACGGGGGTTTTCTCGCCCGCTCGCTCGACATTGGCATCACGTCGGGGCAAGCCACATGCCACGAGCTTGAGGGTCTGTACCAGCAGCACCAAGAACGCGTCGGCAAAGAGCACGTCTTTGGTGAGCAACGCCGCGTAGTTAGAGAACATCGGCATAAACGCAAAGAACAGCAGGATCGCACCGCGAACCGGCAGGCTCACGCCCAGTTTGCGCAGCGACGAAATGGAATAGGCCATGCAGGCGGCCGTGATGACGAACTGAGCACAGGTGTAGATGGCAAGACCCGCGTTAGCGCTGTTGAACAGCGAAAGCCCCAGCTGAACGCACGAGCCGATAATGGCCGTGTGCACCACGGGATGATGCCCGTTGAGCAGCACGTTGGGGTTGAGTAGGCGCAGGTAGTCGCTCGTGCCGTTGGGATAGTTGAACCACTGGCGAATCTGCGCGCCCGTATCTCCCATAAAAAGGCCGGGCAGCGAAGCGATGAGCGTGGGCGTCCAGGCGATCATAAGCACCAGGAAGGGCCCGGCAAAGGGATGGACCGAGAGCACGGCGTGAGTCACACGCCATACGCGGCCAAAGTGCGCTTCGGAAAACGGGATGCGTCGGGAGCTCAGCCAATCTAGACACTCAAAGGCAAGGTAGAAGGCAACGACCGCCAAGAGCATCCAGCCCGCGCCGCCAATCCAGGCGCAGATGATGCGGGCTTTGTCGCCAAGGACAATCTCGGCCGAATCGGTGAGGTCGTAGCTGCGGCCGAACACCATGCAGATGGCGAAGAACAGCGACGGCAGAATGATCGATGGACGCCAGGTGTCGCCACGGCCAAAGAACACGTAGCGAAACGGCAAGGTGAGCAGGCAGGCGAGTGCAAGCAGCATGACCGCGTCGGTATGGCCGGCAAACGAGAGGAGTACCTCGTAGCACACGTACAGCATGCCCGAGGCTTTGGGGTCAATCGCCAAGACTGCGTTGCTCGACACCGGGGAGGGATCGATGGAAAACGCCGTGGTTGCCAACAGCGCGAGCAAAAATGCGATGAGCGTCTGCTTGGCGGGATAGCGCTTAAACCAGACGATGCGGGCAGCGTCGCGCGCAGCCGTTGTGGAGAGGTCGGAATCCTTCACAGTCCGAAAGCCTTTCTAGAAACCTGCCAAAAAGGGACAGGTTTATTTTGGCAGGTTTTATCTGGGGAAACGTTACGGCTCTGTCATCGTTGCCCAGCGAACCACCACAAAGGTGCCTGTCCCCTTTGTGGTGGTTAGGCGTCCAGGTAGACGCGCTGGGGCTGGTTGCGGCGACGAGCAAAGATGATGAGCGCCAGGCCCGCGATTACGAGTGGCAGACTCAACAGCTGACCCATGGTGATGACGCCGCCCAGCAGATAGCCCAGCTGCGCATCGGGCACGCGCACAAACTCAATCAAAAAGCGAACGATGCCGTAACCCATCACAAACACTCCCATAAACGTGCCTTGGGGCAGTAGCGGCTTTTTGCGGCTGAGCACCTGCAGAATGCAAAAGAGCACGATGCCCTCAAGAAATGCCTCGTAGAGCTGGGAAGGGTGACGCGGCATATCGCCCGCGGTGCCGCCAAAGACCACACCCCAGGGCAGATCGGTCGGCTTGCCCCACAGCTCACCGTTCACGAAGTTGGCGCAACGTCCCAGGCACAGCGCCAGCGGAGCACCGATAACTGCAAGGTCGGCAATGGTCCAGGCGTCGAGCTTATACATGCGGCACACGATGATGCCGCCCAAGATGCCGCCCACCAAACCGCCATGGAAGCTCATGCCGCCCTCGTTGGTGGCAAAGATCTCGAGCGGATGCGCCCAGTAGTAGCCGTCGCCGTAAAAGATGACGTAGAACAGGCGCGCACCGATAATGAGGCCAAAGACCACGCCGACCACGACACTCGTCAGGTCGTCAATCGTGATGTTAAAGCCCCAGCGACGCTGCGTGCGGTACATAACAACCGCCGTGAGCAGGGCGCCGACCACGTAGGCCAGACCATACCAGTAAATCGTGATAGGCCCCGCCGAAATCGCGACGGGATCAAGCATATGGTAGAAGTCGTTGAGCATGTCGACCCTCCTACTCCCTACATACAAATGCGGCCGCGGGCCTTGCGCTCGCAGCCGCATATTTGGGCGTAACGTCTATGCGGAGTATGCCGTCCGCAGCTTTCGCATCTTAGAACGGCGCGTACTCGTCGTACAGGTCCTCGGCCTCGCCGGAAGCATTGACCTGCTCAACACGGGTAACGCCGGGCACATGCTCCTTGAGGATACGCTCGATACCCATGGACAGGGTCAGTGCGCTCATAGGGCAGCCGGCGCAGGCGCCCTGCAGTTCCAGCTTGACGACGCCCTCGTCGTCAACGCCCACATACTCCATATCGCCGCCGTCGGCCTGCAGGTTGGGGCGAATCTCTTCAAGAACCTTCTTAAGCAGCTCTTCGTTAACAGCCACAGGGGCTCCTTTCTCACAATTACGCGGGCGCGCCCGCGGACAGAAGCTATGTTACTACAGCCATGTACCCGCTCACGAGCCGTCCATGCGCGCAGACGCGACTTTCACGAGTAGTCAATTTGGGACGGGACTCTTTGAGCTGCGTTCGTCGTCAGATAGCGACAACGCATATTACTGTCGCGCCTGTCCCCCGGTACCAATCTGGACATCGACGATGACCTGGCGGTAGCTGATGCCACAGGAGTCGAGGATGCGGCGGCTGATGCGTCCGTCATCGGTGTCGGCGTACTTGTTGTCCAGGTAGACGACCTCGCCCACGCCCACCTGCGCCAAAATCTTGGCGCAGTCGTGACACGGGAACAGCGTGACGTAGACCGTGGAACCCTCGAGATCCTTGAGCGAGCCACGGTAGTTGAGCACGGCGTTGGCCTCGGCATGGACCACGTAGTTGTGCTTGTCCTGCAGCGGGTCGTCGCTCGTACCCCACGGGAAAAAGTCATCGTTGAGCGCCGAGGGTGTACCGTTGTAGCCCACCGAAAGGATGCGGTGGTTGGTGTTGGCGATGCACGCACCCACCTGCGTGTTGGGGTCCTTGCTGCGGCGCTGCGCGGCGATGGCCACGCTCATAAAGAACTCGTCCCAGCTAATGACGTCCAGGCGCTTGCCTGACGAAGTTTGATGAAGATCGTCCGACATGGCAGACACCTCCGTAATCGCAATAGTTTGACCCATTGTAGCAGGTGAAAGGTGGGGGCGTTTGTCCCACCGGCGCCCTCACCTTTACACGCGGCGGGGCTTTTGGTTGATGCGGTAGAGCTCGGCGAGACCCCGCAACGTCAGCGCATCGTCGACCGTCAGACTGTGACCGACCAGCGACGCGAGCGCCTCGGCATCGTCGCCGGTGATGACAATGGGCACGCTGCCCTCCCCCGCCGCCTTGGTCGCGCGCATCTCGGCAAGCACCATGTCGAGCATGCCGTCGATGCGGGCCACCTCGCCCAAGACCACGCCCGAGCGCATGGCTTCGCGCGTGTTGCGGCCGATCACATGCGTCGGTGCCGAGGGCTCGACCTGAGGCAAACGCGCCGCAGCGGCCGAGAGCGAGCGGGCACCGAGCGCCAGACCCGGCGCGATGACGCCGCCCACAAAGGTACCGCATGCGTCGATGACCTCGATATTGGTCGTCGTGCCCAGGTCGATCACGATGCACGGAGAGCCATAGACGGCACGGGCCGCCACGGCGTCGGCGATGCGGTCGGGGCCGATCTCGGCCGGGTCGTCGTAGTGGACGGGCATGCCGGTCTTGAGGCCCGGCCCCACGGTGAGCACGCGCCCCGTGCAGGTGCGGGAAAGTGCCGCCTTCCACGGGCGCTCGAGCGCCGGCACCACGCAGCTCAGCACTGCAGCTGCGGGAACGAGCGCGCCGGGTATGCCCGCATCGGCTGCCAGTGCGCACATGACCTGCGCGAGCCTCATGCGCGCCTCGTCTGCCGTAATGCTCGACGGCGTCGTGATCTCGCACGTCGCAAGCGGGCACTCCTGCGCCGCGGCCGAATCCTCGGCAAACAGGCCAAAGCGAATGAACGTGTTGCCCACGTCGACCGTCAATATATATGCGCACCCATTAAGCATCGTCGGCGCTCCTTTCGTCTGCCCAGCAGTATATCGCCTACCTAAACCAGTCATCCCAAAATGACTAGCTTGCGGCTATACTGGTGCGCGGTCGTGCGCGAGCTCACGCGGCGGCCCTTGGTAACCCGACTTCCCGCGCCGTATCCGTAGCGGCGCTCCCGGGGGAAGCGGATATACGCAAAGGAGTTCTATATGAGCAATCCCTCGAACCGCGCCTCGATGCGCGGGCAACTCACGCTGCGCGGCGTCGTCATCGGCGTCCTTGGCTGCGTGATCATCACGGCAAGCTCGGCCTACACCGCCCTCAAGATGGGCGCACTCCCCTGGCCGATCGTCTTCGCTGCCGTCATTTCGCTGTTCTTCCTTAAGCTCATGGGCAATGCCAGCCTCAACGAGGCCAACGTCACCCACACCATCATGTCCGCGGGCGCCATGGTCGCCGGCGGCCTGGCGTTTACCATCCCGGGCGCCTGGATGCTGGGCTATGCCGACCAGATCAGCTGGCTCGACATGTTTATCGTGGCACTCGCCGGCACCATCCTGGGCCTGCTGGCCACCGCGCTCATCCACCGTCATTTTATCGTGGACGCCGCGCTTGAGTTCCCCACCGGCAATGCCGCAGCTCAGACCCTGCGCGCGACCGAGGCCGGCGGCAAGACCGGCAAGCAGCTCTTTGGCTCCATGGCCATCGCAGGCATCTACAGCGTGCTTCGCGACGCCCTGGGCGTGGTGCCCAGCATGCTGTGCACGCTCAATATCCCCGGCGTGACCTTTGGTATCTACAACTCGCCCATGCTGCTCTCCGTCGGCTTCCTCGTGGGCTTCGCCCCGGTCGCCTTCTGGTTTGCCGGCGCCCTGTTGGGCAACTTTGGCATCATCGTGGGCGGCACCGCTGCCGGTCTGTTCGACGTTGTGACTGCACAGGGCATCGTCAAGTCCCTGGGCATGGGCCTCATGATGGGCTTTGGCGTCGCCGTCGTCCTCAAGGACATCCTGCCGCAGGTCGCCGGTATCGTCCGCGGTCTTGCCGCCGACAGCTCCACCGACACCGACGAGCAGTCGCTCATCTCGGGCTCCCTTAAGCTCGACGCCGGCATCATCGGCCTGGGCGCTGCCGCCATCGCCGTGATCATCGCCATCGTGCTTGACCTTGGCCCCGTTCCGGCCGTCATCGTGACGCTGTTCACCTTTGTCACCACCATCATGAGCGCGCAGAGCTGCGGCCAGACGGGCATCGACCCCATGGAGATCTTTGGCCTCATCGTTATGCTCATCGTGGCTGCCTTTGCACAGATCGCTCAGGTCAAGCTGTTCTTTATCGCCGGCATCGTGGCCGTGGCGTGCGGCCTTGCGGGCGACGTCATGAACGACTTTAAGGCCGGCGCCGTGCTGGGCACCAACCCGCGTGCGCAGTGGATCGGCCAAGCCATTGGCGGCATCGTGGGCGCCCTGGTCGCCGCAGCCGTCATGGTCGCACTCGTCACCGCCTATGGCCCGGACGCCTTTGGCCCCGACAAAAGCTTTGTTGCCGCGCAGGCAAGCGTCGTCGCCACCATGGTCTCGGGCATCCCGAGCGTGCCGTGGTTCGTTGGCGGCTTTATCGCCGGCATCGTCATGTACTGGCTAGGCATTCCGGCCATGATGATCGGCCTGGGCGTGTACCTGCCGTTCTACATGTCACTCACGGCATTCCTGGGCTCCTGCGTCAAACTCGCCTACGACAAGTGGTCCGCCCACCGCGACGCCACCACCGGTCTTTCTGACGAGGAGAGGGCTGCCAAGGACGCCGCCTTCCAGGAGCAGGGCCTGGTTGTCGCCAGCGGCCTGCTCGGCGGCGAGTCCATCGTCGGCGTTATCCTGGCGTTTGTCTCTGTTGGCCTGAGCCTGCTGGGCTAAGTCGAGCAGTTGCTCGACAGCGACCATATTGCCTACGATTTGCCCGGTCGGTAGCTTTCGCGGCTACCGACCGGGCTTTTTGATATCGAAACAAAGAAAGGCCGGCGCGCTGCGTATGACAGCGCGCCGGCCTTATCGGTTAAGCCATCGAAGCGCTCCTGCTATGAACCGAAGTTCGTTGCAGAAACTACGCTCGAAACGCTACATCTGCTTGCGACGACGATCGCTCAGCGTCACACCAGCGGCCACGAGGGTGATGCCGCCGATGACGAACACCTCGCCCGCAAGAGCGGAATTGTCGCCAGTCTGGGCGAGCGCGGCCGACGTTGCCTTCTTCTTGGCGACAGGGGCCTTTGCAGCAGCCTGCGTAACCTGGGGCTTGGTCTGAGGCTTGCTCTGCGGCTCAGCCTTGGGATGATACTTGTCGTACTCGGCCTGAGCGGCAGCCAGGGCATCCTTGGCATCGCCAAGCTCGGCAAGCGCGGCGGCATAGGCGTCGTTGGCATCGGACAGCTTGGCATCGGCATCGCTCAGAGCAGCCTTGAGGCCAGCGGCGGCATCGACGGCGGCCTTATAGCGAGCGTAGGCAGCGTTCAGCTTGACCAGCTTCTCGTTGCCCGTCGTGCCCGCGGCAAGAGAGGCCTTGTGGTCGACAGCCTCAAGATCGGCCTTGAGTGCCTCATCGCTGGCAAGCTCGGCCTTGGCCTTGACGATCTCGAAGTTCGCATCGACGACGGCTTCGTTGGCGGCCTCGAGCTGCTTCTGGGCATCGGCGACACCGGCGACGGCAGCGTCATAGGCGGCCTTGGCGTCCTTGACCGCCTTCTGGGCGCCGGCGAAGCGCTCGAAGGCCTTGTTCGCGGTAGCCAGCTCACCCTCGGCAGCCTTGGCCTTGGCCTGCACATCGGACACAGCCTGCGTCTTGGCGGCAACTGCCTGCTTGGCGTCCGAAAGAGCGGTCGCGGCGTGCGCATCTGCGGCCTGAGCCTTGTCAACGCCAGCCTGGGCAGTGTCGTCGGCCTTCTTGGCATCGTCAAGCGCGCCCTGCTTGTTCGCAAGGTCCGTCTTGGCGGCATCGCGCTTGGCGGTAAGGTCCTTGACCGAAGCAGTGGCGTTGTCATACGCCTCGTTGGCTTGATCGGACTTTACCTTGGCGGCGTCGCGGGCGCTGCGAGCCTTCGCCTTTTGAGCAGCGGCATCGGCTGCCTTCGTCTTGCTGTCAGCAAGCGTGGCGTTTGCCTTATCGAGAACTGCCTGGGCAGTAGCGGCCTTGCTCTTGGCAGCATCGAGGTTCTGCTTGAGGGACTCGATGTCGATTCCGCCGAGTGCGTCCTTCGCGGCGTCGTATGCCGTCTTCGCGGCGGCGGTGCCAGACTTAGCCTTCTCGTACTCGCCCTTGGCGGTGTTCACGTTCGTGTCGGCCGCGGTATAGGCGTCGCGTGCGGAATCCTTTTTATTGACGGCAACGTAGTAGGCATTGCTGGTTGAACCGTAATTCTTCTGCGCCTCTGCCAGCTTATTCTGTAGCTGCTTCAGCTGGTCCTTCTGCTCCTGCGTGCCGCCTGCGTTGTAAGCGGAATCGATATAGTCGTTGAGGAGCTTCTTGAACTCTGAGACAGTGAAATCGGCCTGGGTATCATCAGCGCTGTAATCGAAGATGGTTACCTCGGAATCGGTGTTCTTACCGCTACCGGTTGCGATGCCGATAGCCCTCGTACCGGCATCGATGATGTTGAGATAGTGCCCGCACTCTTTGTAGATGCTGTAGTAGTGCTGGTAGATATAGTAGGAATCATATCGATGGCTTCCAAGTGCGTCGCCATACTGTTCGACGTACTTATCGAATGCCTTCTTCTCTTGGGTGTAGAGACCGGTATAGGGCCATCCGAGAGTGTCCTCAGTCTCGCCGCCGGTATATGCGCCGCCGCCGCCAGCAAGGTTTTCCCCATTGTCGAAGTAACAGTCCGAGTGTCCCCAGATGTTCGATGAATATGATGCATTAAGGGCGGCTGCCACAGTCATGCGGAGGCTGACGCTGAGCACCGACTGGCCGTTCGCCTTGCGGAGGTTGTTCTGGGTGTCGAGATATGTCAGGGCGTTGCGCATCTGCTCCAAGGAAAGCGGGTTGGTGTCGCGAGACATGTCCTGATCGACGTACTGGTCATACCATTCGGCCTTGTCATCGGCACCGGTCAGCATCGATACGGCTTCCTGGGCGTTCTTTTTCTGCGTGGCTGTGAACTGGCCGCCGCCGATGATGTAGTTCATGAAGCCGAACATGCCCTGGCTGATGACATTCTGGTCTACGGTCATGTTCGACCTGAGGTCGGCAATCTGCTGGTTAAGCTTCTCGACCTCGGCGTTTGCGGCGTCGTATGCATTATGCGCGTCGGTTACTTCAGCACGAGCCTGATCGAACTCGTTGCTCTTCTGCTGGCGGACCTCGACAAGTCGGTCGTACTCCGCCTTCTTGTCGGCTTCGGTCTGCTGGGCCTGCTCGTATGCCGACTTCGCGGCGTCACGCTTACTGGCCGCGTCCTTGTACTCCTTGTTTGCCGCATCGTATGCAGACTGGGCAGATGCCACGGCAGCGTTGGCGGCGTTGGCCTTCTCCTGCGCGGCGGTGGCGGTATTCTGGGCCGCCTGCAGGTTCGCCTGGGCGGTAGCGTCGGCATCCGTCGCGGCATTGAGCTCCGCCTGCGCGGTCTTGAGCTCACCAGCAGCAGCGTTCTTGGCGGCCTCAAGCGCACTCAGGTCAACACCCGTACCCGAGACGGCAGCATCGAGCGCGGCCTGCGCCTGGTTGAACTTCTGCTGGGCGTTATCGCGCGCGGTGGTTGCGGTTGCGAGAGCAGCGGCAGTCTCCTGCTTCTTGGCCTGGGCAGTCGTCAAAGCTGCCTCGGTATTCTGCTTTTCCTGCTGGGCGCTGGCCTCGGCAGCCTTGGCCTGGTCCAGATTGGCCTGTGCAGTAGTAACGGCCTTATTGGCGTCATCGAGCTTTGCCTGCGCGTCCTCGACGGCCTTCTTGGCGGCCTCGTACTCGTCCATACCCATGGCCTCGAGCTTGGCCTGGGCATCATCGAGAGCCTTCTTGGCCTCATCCTGCTTTGCCTTGGCGTCCTTGAGCGCCTGGGTCTTATCCTCGACACTCTTGTTGGCCTGTTCGAGCTGATCGTTCAGGTCGCCCAGCTTCTTCTGCTGCTGTTCGGTCTTTTCGACGGCCGCCTTAAGCTCGTCGATCTTCTCCTGAAGCGCGGCTACCTCGGCCTCGTTCTGCTCGGCGGCATTATCGGTCACGGCCTGCGAGGCCTGATTCTTTTGCTGCTGCGCCTGCTTTTGAGACTGGCCCGCCGCGTCGGCCTTCTTCTGGGCGGCATCGTAGGCGGCCTGAGCGTCCTTGAGCTGCTTTGCCGACTCCTCGGCCAGCTGGGCAGCCGTCTTTACGACCGCTTGGTTACCGGCGGCAACGGTATTCTCTACAGAACTACCCCCCCCCTGAACAGAGTCGCCGTTACCGGTTGACGGTGCGGCGATTGCCGCCAGCGGCGACATGAGCGGCTGAGCGATGAGGCCCGCCGTCAAAACGGTTGCGACGGCGCGGTTGGCAACGCCCTTGACGTTGACGGCCTTGGCCCGAGGCTCAAAGTGCTGTGGACTATAGTTTGCCATGGCTTTCTCCCTTTGACGCGGATGTATCCATACGCTTCAAAATGTAGGAGCTGATTTTTGAATTCTGTTGCGCAACATTGGCGACCAGCGTATTTTTTGAAATTCATGCTCCTGTGCTTCACAATTTCGTCACATTTGAAGGAGCTGGTGCATCATATTTTCGCGTGATGGAATTGAGCCTGTGATTTGCATTTGCTCCCGCGTCATCCGTCCTATCGGATTCCGCATCCAACAGACACCTCGCCCGCCACGGTGTAGAGTTAGGACAACGGGCGCGTTGCGCGGACCGCGCTGGAACGAGGTGGACATGGAGCTCGACAAACAACAGATCAAGCGACTGCGTGAACGCCATCACCGGCGCCACGGCATCCGCCCTGCCCATAGTGAGGCCATGGAGAACGCCACCCGCTTCCTAAAGCGCGCATTCAACATTCGCGAGGGTCGCGCGCCCTACCACGTGATCCGCAAGCGTTTTGTAAACGGGGCGCGTCTGACTGGCTCCCACCTATGCATCCTCATCATCGCCATGTTGATCGCGAGCATCGGCCTCGATATCGATTCGGACATCGCCATCGTGGGCGCCATGCTCATCTGCCCGCTTATGGGATCGGTCCTTGCCATGGCATATGGTATTGCCACGCTCGACCGCGAGATTACCGTCGAAGCCGTCGCCAGCCTTGCGCTGCAGATGGCCTTTTGCCTGGTCACGTCCACGCTGTACTTTAAGCTCTCGCCCCTTGGCACCACCACGGCCGCCATCATCGACAACTCGACACCCACCGTCTGGGACCTTACCGTCGCACTCGCAGGCGGCTTTGCAGGCGGGCTGGGCAACTCGCGCGACCAGGAACCCGCCACGCTCATCGCCGGCGTGGCCGTGGCGACCGCGCTCATGCCGCCCCTGTGCGCGGCGGGCTACGGCATCGCCATCGCGAGCGGGTCGCTATTCCTCTCGGCCCTCTACGAGTTTGGCATCAACGTCGTCTTTATCGCGCTGGCGGCCGAAGCCGTATTGCTTCTTTTGCGCGTGCCGCTCAAGCGCGACCTCAACGGCGACGGCATTGTGACCGCTGAGGAAGACGCCGAGGTCGACGAGCTGTCGCGCAAGGTGCGCCGCCGCATCATTGTGGGCACGGCGATCTTTGCCATCCCCTGCATCGTTATGACCGCAGGCTCCATTGGCTCGGCGCAGGCCGGCGTGCAGGACGGCTACGGTGTCACCGAAACCACGCGCGAGCTTGCCGCGGTGCTGCCGGGCTTTAAGGATTACACTGTCGCCGTCGAGACTTCGGCTACCGAAGGCGAGGAAGAGGGCCTTGTCGAGCGCGAGGTTGTCGCTCACGTGACGACAAGCGAGGCACTCGGGGCGCACGACCGCCGCGTTGCCCGCAAACTCATCGACCTCAACGTACCCGAGCTCGATCGCGTGGAGTTTGACGTGGAGTGATGCGGGCGCGGGATGTTGCAAAGCGCACGTAGCAGCTCAGGGTATCGGTGCCAAAGGGATCGACTTTGACAAACGGGGCAGTTTCGTCGCAGCCGTCTTCGCTACTCGATCCCATGTCGTCACCATCGAAGAATTCCATCGCTGCCGTTTCCTTCATATTCCAGGGCACTTGCCAAGCTCTGTCCAATTATGACTCGCAGCTTAACAAACGCCCCTTAAGGCTAGCTTAGGCTCGCGGCAGCCGGAGCTGTTAGCCGCAAGACGCACAGGGGACGCAAGAATGCGATGATCCGTTTTCCTCCGTCCCCGAGGGATCATTTTTTAGTACTTGAAGAAGCCCTCGCCCGAGCTTTCGCCCAGCTTGCCTTCGTCGAGCATCTGCTTGAGGACGGATGCCATGGCCTTAAAGTTGTAGGGCATCATCATCTTTTTGAGCAACGGGCTCACCAGGCCCGGCACCTTCTGGTACTGCATAACGATGTTGTAAGCCGTCTGGATACCAACCGTGTCGAATACGCGGAACGGACCCTTGGGGGCGCCGGTGCCACGCGTCCATGCGAGGTCGATGCTCTTGGGATCGCTCACGCCCGAGACATACAGGTCGAGGCCCGAAAGCAGCCATGGCACCAGCATGGAATTGAGCAGGTAGCCGTTCTTTTCCTTGTTGACGGGCAGGGCAAGCATGCGAATGTCGTTGGCGAAGTCGACGAGCTCGTCGAAGTAGCACTTGTCGGTTTGGTCCTGCGCCATGACCTCGGTCATGTTGTTCTTCCAGATGGAGTTGGCAAAGTGCAGCGACCTGTCTCTTATACACATCTGACGCTGCC